>JAICTU010000214.1 GCA_025936205.1 Polyangiaceae bacterium
CACCTATCGGCTATCGCTCCACGAGTGAGCTCAGCGCTCGAGCAGCATATACCGCGCGCGCAGAGTGTGCACGACCGGGCTCACCCGCTGCTCGCGATCCATTGCCGCGAGCGCTTCGTTCAGATCATTGGAAAATGACGTCGGGACCAGACCGGATTGTGCGAGGACCAGGCGGCCCGAGCGCCACAGGGCTTGCTTCTTCGCTTGCCCAGCATCCTCGACGCGCACGTCGAGCCGGGCCGGGATCGAGGTCTTGGAGCGACCGACCGCGGCTTGCCCCTCGAGCGACCCGATGGACTCGAGCAGACGACGTGCGCCGGCCTCGTTCTTGGCGCCCAGCGGCAACGGAAACGTGTTGCAAGCGAATACAAACACCGCCTCCGTTCCAGGGAAGGCCGCCTCGCGATACCGCGCCTCGATCTCCGGCCCTTCGAAGAGCGTTCGGGCCCAGTCGCCCATCACCGTCATGGCAGCCCGCCCATCGAATACCATTCGAGCGGCCTCGTCCCAGCGCAGGTTCTCGCGGTCGGCGTTGGCATAGTGGAGCAAGCGCAGCGCCGTGGCCAACGTTTGTTGCAGCCGTGGATCGTCCGGCTTCAGGCGGCCTTCAAAGTAGCTTTCGTAGAACTCGGGCCCGTGCTGCGCGATGAGGAGCGACTCGATGATGATGAGGCACAGGGTCCATGGGTCCTTGCTGCCCACTGCGAGCAGCGGGATTCCACGGCGCGCGAGCGCCTCGCCGAGCACGAACAAATCCTCGACCCGCTCGGGCGGCAGAGCACCGACCTCGCGCAACACGGCGGGGTTGAAAAACACGGTATTCAGGCGATGCACGTTCGCCGGCACCGCATAGACGTGACCGTTATGACTGATCGCGTTGCGCAGCGCATCGGGCCAGGTGGCGTTCCACTCCGCCACGCCCGGCAGGTCGTCGAGCGGGCGGAGGCGCGACTCGCGCGCATCGATTTGGTTGACGAGCACCCACTGCATCAGATCAGCGCCAGCGTTTGCTTGAAAGGAATCCGGCGGGTCGCCCTCCATCAGCCGCTTGCGCAAGACTCTGCGCGCGGTGTCAGAGAGCTGGGCATTGGCATGGATGATACTGTCCTGCGGATACCGTTTTTCATGTTCCGCGACCAGCGAGTCCTGCAGACCTCCCCAGCTGAAGACCTCGACCGGAGCGCGCTCGGGGAGCGACGCCGTCGATGTTCTCGATCCGGCGTCACAACCCAGCGTCCCGGCGCTCAGAGGCGCTTGCATCAGCGCGAGAATGCCCAGCGCGCGGAGCCACGTCTTCATGGGACGCACCGCCCGCCCTGGCAGCGCTCTTCGGCGCAGGCATTTCCGCACGATCCACAATGGCGCGCGTCGCTGTCGGTCGAGGTTTCACAGCCGTCATCCGTGCTGCCGTTGCAGTCCTCGTAGCCCGGATCGCAGCGGTAAATACGGCACGTGTCGCCACAGCCCACCTGTGCATGCGGCAGCGAGAGGCAGGCCGCCCCGCAGGAGCCACAGTGCTTGGGGTCCGTTCGAAGGGACGTTTCGCACCCGTTTTCCGCGATGCCGTCGCAATCATCATACCCGCGGTAACATACCGCGATCTCGCAACTGCCGTCAGGACCGCAGCGCGGCGTCGCGTTGGTGCGCAGGCACGGCGCACACGAACTCGAGCTGCAGCCGTGCTCCGGCCGGTCACTGGACACGCACTGACCTGCGCAGCTCTTGAAGCCAGGCTCGCATTGGCCCTGCGGTAATGCGCTCGCGGATCGCTCCGTTTGATGTCGGGCGATGGCCCGTGCGCCCAGCAGGGCAAAGAACGCCGTCATTGCGAGCAACAGCGCGCCGATCGTAGCCAAGCGGGCCGGCGTCGCGAACCAGTAGGCGGAGGCCATCTGCAGCGTAGGGTCCGAATGCCAGGCGCCTCGCTTCGCAGACGGTGGCGCGGAGCTCGCGCAGCGAATACGATCCGCGATGCGGGCGCGCATCTCGTCGCGGCGCGCGCCGAAATTTTGCACCATGAACTTGCTGAGGGCCTCATCGAGGAACTCCCCCGATTGCGACTCCAGGCAGGCTTGCAGTGCTGCGCGGAACTCGGCAGCGGTCTGATACCGTTCATCGGCGCTGACCGCCAGAGCCTGTTCGCAGACTCGTTGCAGCCGTGGATCGACGTTCTCGTGCGGCAGTGGGGGGATATTTCCGCACAGCAAGTCGCGCAGGACCCGTACGTCGTCAGCATCCGCCCAAAGTCGCTGCCCGGCGAGCGCCTCCCAGAGCATGACGCCCACGCTAAAAAGGTCTGAGCGCCGGTCGAGCGGGCCGCCCCCGACTTGCTCGGGCGCCATGTAGCGTAGCTTGCCCTTCAACACTCCCGTTCGGGTCGCGCCCTCGTCCGAGTCGGTGATCTTCGCGATGCCGAAGTCGAGCACCTTGACCACACCGTCGTAACCGACGAACACGTTATGCGGCGACATGTCCCGGTGCACGAGCCCGAGCGGCCTCCCCTCGTAGTCGACCAGCTCGTGGGCGGCATCCAGGCCCTTCAGTACCTGGATCAAGACCACCAAATGAAGCGAGAGCGGCAGCGGGGCAGGTCCCCGGGTGAGCTCCAAAAGCGGCAGCCCCTCCAGGTACTCCATGACGATCGTCGGCGCGCCCCGATACTGCGTCGCCTCGTAGACCTGCACGACGTTCGGGTGAGAGATGCTCGCCGAGATCCGCGCCTCCTCGAGGAGCAAATGCACCGAATCTGGATCGCCGAGCAGGTGCACGTGCAGGCGCTTGAGGACGACGAGCTTCGCGAAGGATTCCGGGCCCCGAGCGAGTGCGAGGGTCACCACCCCCATCCCACCATGGCCAATCGGAAGCAGTGATTGATAGGGCTCGCCGTCGCCTGATTCAGCCTCCGTCGCAGGCCCTGGGGTGGTCCAGCTTCGAGGACGCCGCCGTGGGGAAAGGCGCGATATCAGCTTCCTCCCCATAGACGCGCCTCCGCATGAGACGGCAGTGCAGCTCCGCTTGTTAACGAGCCTGCTCGCATCCGGACGGGGCTTTCCGGGCTGCTGCCCGTGCCGGAATGCGGGTATTCCTGGAGGGCTCGGTGCCGAGCGGACCGAGCCCAACCCCAGGACTGCCCGCTGGGACACTCGTTCGACGGGAGGCCGAAGCATTCGCTGCCACCAGAAAATTCGCCGCGCTCGCCGAGGAACCTGGCCGTTGGCATCGCGGCTGAGTTTGGTAGGACGAACCATGGCGTTCCGACGGACGAAGCTGGCCCCACTCGTGGCGCTCACGCCCGCAGTGTTGATCACCGCCGTCGCGTTTCTCGGTGCGATCGTCTGGACGGTATACCTGTCCTTTACCGACTCGCGGATCTTTCCAAAGTACGCGCTCGCCGCGAATTGGTCCCGCCAGTACGAGAGGTTGCTGTACGACAAGGCGTGGGCGGGCGCGCTCGGGAATGTGCTCACCCTGTCCGCCGGTGGCGCTCTCGCGATCGCGTTCGGCTTCGTGGTGGCCGCGCTGGTGGAACGGGAATCGCGCAGGGAGAGCTGGTTTCGAACCATCTTCCTCTATCCTCTGGCGCTGTCCTTCATCGTCACGGGCATCGTCTGGCGCTGGATGTTCAATCCGGATCTCGGGGCGGAGCGCCTGCTGCGCCAGTGGGGGTTTGCCCATGCCACGTTCAACTGGCTCGCGGATCCGCGCACGGCGATGTACGGCATCATCCTGGCTTCCATCTGGCACAGCGTGGGGTTCTACATCGCGCTCCTGCTGGCGGGCTTGAAGTCCATCGACAAGGAGCTGTGGCACGTGGCCCGGATCGACGGTGTGGGCGTCTGGCGGCTGTACGTGGAGGTCATCATCCCGATGCTCCGCTGGACGTTCCTGACGTGTGGGATCTTGCTGTCGCTCGGCGTGGTCAAGGCCTACGACATCGTCGTCGCCATGACCAATGGGGGCCCCGGCACCGCGACCTGGACGCCGGCTTACTTCGTGCTCAACGCCTACGCGACCCGCGGCAACGTGGGCTACGCGTGCGCCGCGGCGGTGGTCATGCTGGGCATGACGGCGGTCGTTTTCTTGCCGCTGGTGCTGACCACCACGTGGCAGCTGAAACGAAACACGGCGAGGAAGGCATGACGAGGCGCCGAAAGCGGCGGCTCCGCGCGTCTTCGCTCGCGGTGTGGGCGTTCCTCCTCATGTGCGCCGCCTTCATCGCCCTGCCTCTCTACGTGGTCGTCCTCACGTCGTTCAAGACGATGGATCAAATCGCGTTGGGCGAGATCTTCTCCTGGCCGACGACGTGGACCGTGGCGCCGTGGCGTGAGGCTTGGTCGGAGCTCTGCGCCGGAATGACCTGCAAGGGGATCCGCATCGGATTCTCGACGTCGTTCAAGATCCTCCTACCCAGCCTCGGCCTCTCCATCGGGATCTCAGCGCTGACCGGCTACGCCCTCGCGCTCTGGAACGTGCGCTGGGCGGGCACGTTTCTATTCGTGCTCTTCTTGTGCGCTTTCGTGCCCTTTCAGATCGTCATGATCCCGCTGGTGGTGCTGGTCGCGCAGCTCGGAGTCTATGGCACCGTGTGGGGCACGGCTCTGGTTCACGCCGTGCTCTCCATGCCCTTGCTGACGCTGATGTTTCGCAATTTCTACAAGAACATTCCTCGCGAATTGATCCATGCCGCGCTGCTGGATTCGGGGAGCTTCTGGCGAATCTTCTGGGAGATCGTGCTACCCATGTCGAAGAACATTCTGATCGTGGTCGCCATTCTGATGGTCACCACGGTGTGGAACGACTTCATCGTGGGGCTCACCTTTGGCGGAATCAGTGCGCAACCGATGACGGTCATCCTGGCGAACACCGTGCTCAGCCAGTTTGGTGAAGTGAAGTACAACGTCACGATGGCGGCGGCGCTGCTCACGGCCATCCCTCCCTTGATCGTGTACTTCGCGCTGGGGAAGTTCTTCGTTCAAGGGATTACCTCGGGGGCCATCAAAGGTTAGCGAATGCCTGCAGTCGCCTTCTCCAATGTCACGCACGAGTACGGCCAGCATCGTGTGCTCCAGGACCTCAACCTCGAGGTGCAGGACGGCGAGTTCCTGGTGCTGCTCGGGCCTTCCGGCTGCGGGAAAACCACCCTGCTCCATTTGCTCGCGGGCTTGCAGGAGGTCACAGCGGGCTCAATCCACATCGGCGGCCGAGACGTCACGGAGCTGGAGCCGAAGGATCGCGGGCTGGCCATGGTGTTTCAGTCCTACGCTCTCTATCCAACCAAATCGGTCGAGGGAAATCTGAAGTTCGGGCTCGCAGCCCAGCGGCTCACCCGAGCCGAGATCGACTCGCGCGTCCGTTGGGCGGCCCAGCTGCTGCGCCTGGAAGGCCTGCTCGGGCGCAAGCCGGCAGAGCTGTCCGGCGGGCAGCGCCAACGCGTGGCCATCGGCCGGGCGCTGGTGAAGCGGGTGGGGCTCTTTCTGTTCGATGAACCGCTGTCCAACCTGGACGCCAAGCTGCGCACGGAAATGCGGCTCGAGATCAAGCGCATCCACGCGGAGCTCGGCAACACGGTGGTGTACGTGACACACGATCAAGTGGAAGCCATGACAATGGCGACGAGAATTGCCGTGATGAATGCGGGCGTCATCCAGCAAGTCGCGACCCCCGATGAGATTTACGCCGCGCCCGCCAATACCTTCGTGGCGGCCTTCATCGGTTCACCGCCGATGAACCTCTTGGACGCGGAGATCTCCCTCGTTGGAGAGAAGGTCACGGCGGTTCACCGAGCGACGGAGCCCCGCATCGATCTGAGCCACTACGCCTTTGCGCGCCGCCCACAGCCTGGCCAGCGCATCCAGATCGGCATGAGGCCCGAGCACTTTGTCATGAGCCAGGCACCGGGCTTCCAGGCGGCGGCGAGCTTCGCCCTGCCTCTGGCCTACGTGGAGAAAATCGGGGACCGCGGGGTCGCCTTCTTGAAGCTGGGCGACGGTTTGCTCGCCGCCGGAGTGGACTTCTCGACGTTCCGCTCGCCCGCCGCCGGGCAGACGGTGGAGGTGCACTTTCCCGGCGATCGGTTCAGCATCTTCGACTCCGAAACCGGGGCGAGGATGTAGCGATGGCTCTGTCGCTCTTCAGCAAGGCGGCGGCCGCCGCCACGTTGGTCGTGGGAAGTCTGCTGGCGGCGCCGGCAGGGGCCGACGAGCTGACGCTGCTCCATTCCTGGTCCAACGAGAGTGAGATCGCCGCGCTTCAGGTGTACGTCAAAGAGTTCGCTGCGCGCGGGCACCAGCTCGTGGAGCTGTCGGCTCCTCATGAGCAGGCAGGGCTCAGCCCCCTCGTCAGCCTCATTCTGGCCGGAAAGCCCCCCAACGTGTTCGTCGCGAGCCAGACGAACATGTATCGAGAAATCCGAGACCGAGGTCTGGGGCAGACGCTCGGCGAGCATTTCCGGCGCATTGGCGCCTGGGACAAGTTTCCTCCCATCGTGCGCGAGGTGATCTCGATCGATGGTGAGGTCCGCAAGATCCCGACCGGGATTCACGTGGACGGCATGCTCTACTACAACACCCGGGTCGCAGCGGCCGCTGGGGTCAACCCGCTCGCCTGGCGCACTCTCGATGAGATGTTCGCGGACATGGCCAAGGTCCAGCAGGCTGGGTACCACTTCATGGCCGTCGGCGGGAACACCTTTCAGGCCGGATACCTCTTTCATGCCTTGCTGGCGGCGATCGGGGGGCGCCGTGTGTTCTACGATTTCTATCGAGACACGCCGGACGTGTCCGTGTTCGAGTCCCCCGAGCTCCGGCGCACGATCGAGATATTTCGCCGCATCACCTCGCAGGCGGATGCCGGCTGGAGCAATCGCTCGTGGGCGGAGTCGACGAACACCGTGATCAGCGGGAAGACGCTGATGCACTATCACGGCGACTGGATGAAAGGTCAGTGGAGGGCCAACGGCAAGCGCCTGGGCGAGGACTTCAATTGCATCAACTTGCCGGGAGCCAAGGCGCTGTCGGTGACGGTGGACGCGCTGGGCATTCTGGGCGGCAAAGGCGTGACGGCGGAGACCCTCGCATCCGAGCTGGAGTTCGCGAGCGTCGTGGTGGACCCGGCTCAAAACGGCAAGTTTGCGCGGCTGAAAGGTGCCACTCCGATTCGCACGGACGCTCCAGCCAGCGATATGGATCAATGCAATCAGCTGGTGCTGAGCTCACTCACTGCAGGGGACGTGGCCGTGCAGAACCCGTTCTACGTGGGGGATAGCGACTGGATCAACTCGGTCTGGAACACGATGTATACCTTCCAGTGCGACGAGCGAATGTCGACGGAAGACGTGATCCGACGGCTGAGCAGCGAGCACCGCGCGATCTTTCGCTAGTCATACCCGAGCGGGGCTAGAGCCCAGAGTCCGGCGGAGCGCAGCCACAACAGTCATTGGTGCGCGGTGGCTCGATCCAGACGGGGCACCCGTAGCTATCGGTGCCGAGCTGCCAGCCAGCGTTGGGTAGAGGCATGCCGTCACAGACGACGCCGCAGCTGTCGGAGGTGCTGCGCCTGCCTCCGTAGACCATGCAGCACTCGGGCTCTGACGAAGGTTCACAGCAGAGCGACGACGCGTCTGACGCATCGGTCGAGGCATCTGTCGACGCATCCCGCTCATCCCCGGTGCTCCCGCTGGCGCCGCTCGCGCCCGCCGCCGCAGCGCCACTGCCCGCAGCGCCACTGCCCGCAGCGCCACTGCCCGCAGCGCCACTGCCCGCAGCGCCACTGCCGGGGCTTCCGCTGCCGGAGACGCCGCCGCTACTCGCGCTCGGGGGCGTCAAGATAGTCTTGTCCTCACTGCAGGCCAGCACGGCGCTACAGAGCAGCACCCACAGCGCCGCACGCCGGACCTCGGTCACCTTTTGCATGGCCGCGAACATTGGTTCGCAGTGTGACACGCGCGGCGCCCGGGCTCCAGTCGCGACGATGCGGTTTGTCTGGCAGCGGCCACTCTCGAGCAGATCGGAAGCCCGGGTGGGCACAGACGCATCATGGCTCGTTCGGAACTCGCGGCGGGCGTGGGTACAGGCTCGGAGGGAAGCGACTTTCGATGCCGCCAGACTGGTATTCCAGGAAGTAGAGCAGCGCCCAGATCATTTCCCGCGAGAGGACGGGGCCCCAGCTGGGCATGCGCGCGCGGCCGTTCTTTGTCGGCGGGCCGCCGTGTTCGACGACCTCGAACATGTGCTCGTAGCGGCGGCGGTTGCCGAAGAAGAGTCCTTCGCCTTGGCCCCACTCGGCGCCCGGCGGCGGCATCGCCGCTGCATCCTCGAGCGTGCGGCGGCCGCCGTGACACTCGTTGCAGAGCACCGTCCACACCGACACGGCCTCGAGCGAGGTCTGGGCGTCCCAGAAAAGGACCAGTACGAAGCGATCTTCGGTGCGCTCGACCCCGGGCTGGCCCCGGCAGCGCCGGACGCGGATCGATTCCCACCGAGCGGGAGCTGATGAGCGCCGACGATCGGCAGGTGGTCAACCAGATCATGGCCAACATCGGCAAATCCTTCGAGGCCTACGAGCGCAACCTGGTCAGCGGCAGCTCGCCCTTCTCGCGCTACCTGCAAGCTCAGGACACCAGGGACTTCTCGCCCGCGGCGCGCCGAGGTCTCGCCTTGTTCATCGGCAAGGCAGCGTGCAATGAATGCCACCGTGGCCCCACGCTGAGCGACAACAAATTTCACAACGTGGGCGTGCTGCAGGCGGCCGACGAGCACACACCGCTCGTGGACGAGGGCCGCTTCGAAGACATCCCGTCGCTGCTGCGCAGCCAATGGAACTCCGCCGGCAAGTACAGCGCCGATCCGGCCGCCGGCGAGGCCAAGCTCGCCGGGCTCGATGCGGCCGACGAGCGCCCGAAAGGCCAGTTCCGCACCGCCAGCCTGCTCAACGTGGCGAAGCCGGCGCCCTACTTCCACAATGGCAGCGCCGCCACGCTCGACGACGTGCTCTGGCACTACAAGATGGGCGGCGACGATCCCGGCAGCTACTCCGGCACGCTCGACCCTAAGGCGCGGCAGCTGAATCTGAATGAGACAGAGGTGACCGATCTGATCGCGTTCCTGAACAGCCTCACGGGTGAGCCGGTGGCCGAGCAGTGGCGAGAAGGTGCTACGTTCTCGCGTTAACAGTGGTTAAGCGCCACAAAGATGAGACGTGAAGCTCGCCCCCTCGTCGCGGTACGGGACCGCAATGGACGCCCCCGGAAAACGATTGCAGGTCATTGGCGCGCGACAGGCGCGTGCGATGTGCGTGTGGTCTGATTCCTCAGGCAGCGTTTCGAAGGCGTCGAACGGAAGGATTCGTCTGCTTCACTTTCTCTAGACGCGCCATGCGCTACGCTGTCGCCGGGTGGCGGCGCCGTTTGTTTCATCGCTGGAACACATGGCACGGTCCGAGCCTGGTGCCGGCACGCCCGGCGCCAGGCGGCAAGCGTCAGCGCAGCTCGGCGCTCACGAGGCGAACGTCCTTGAACAAGCGCGATGCATCGGCAGCCAGGCGCGTGGCGATGGTGGCAAGGTCGTCATCGCGAGCGACGGAAAAGCCGAAGTCCGCGAGCAGGCTGCGCATCTGCGTGGCGCTGAATGCCGAATGAAAGGGTTCACCGATCAGGCCGAGGACGAGCCCTGCTGCCTTGCGCAGGAGTGAGGGGGAGATATACAGAATGGCGAGCTGGCTGCCCGGCACCGAGCGCGCATGCACGACCCGAAGCGTCGCCTCGATGTCGGCACGCTCGAGGTACATGACGACGCCCTCCCAGAGCCAGGTCGTCGGCTGCGCCGGGTCGTGACCGGCGGCGGCGAGCGCGTCTTCGAGCCGGTCGCGCGTGAAGTCGACCGGCACGAAGCGCAGGTCCCGCGCGGCGAGCTTCAGCGATCCGGCGCGTTCGCGCTTGCGGCGCTGCGAGTCGGGATGGTCGACCTCGAACACGATCGTGTCGGCGAGCTCCGGCATTCGCCAGGCACGGCCGTCCAGACCGGCGCCGAGAATGACGAGCTGCCGTGAAGCAGCGGCTCGAATTGCCTCGTCGATGGCGACGGTACGAGGCACCATCATCTTGACTCGCCCCTCGAGCAGGCGGCGCTGCAGGCGTTCGCGCAGCCCCTTCGGCGGCACGCCCTCGAGGTGCTGCTCGACCTGCTGCCGGGCGCGCGCCGGAAGCAAATGGAGCGCCGTCGGGTCGGCAAACGCGGCGACCCTGGTTCTTCCGTGGGCAGCCGCCCGGGCTGCGGCGACCATCACGGCAGTCTGACTCTCGGTTCCGGGCTTCACTTGGACCTCCTCGATAACTTGGATCGCTCGCGCGGCGCGGGCTCGGGCAGGCCCCGCTCGATCAGCTCCAGGGCCTCGCGAATCATCGGCAGCAGCGGCGGTGGCCTCTTCAGCCGCAACCATCGCTCCAGGACGGTCATGACCGCGGCGACGGCGGTCGCTGCGACCAGCGAGGGGTAGAGCTCGCGCTCGGCGTCGAGGCCCGTGCGCTCGGCGATCGCCTGCGCGAGGGCCTGCTGCGCGGCGAAGTTTCCCTTCCACAGCTCCGCCCGCAACGCAGGGTCTTCCAGCACGAGGCGAGACGCCTCCCGATTTTCGGCAGAGTCATTGAAGACCAGCTGCTCGTACGGCGCGATCAGTGCCGCTGTGAGCGCCTGCCACAGCGTCTCGCCGCGAGGCCGCGCGCGGAACACGTTCGCCGACTGCTCGGCGCGCTCCACGAGACGGTCCGCGAGCGCCTCGTGCTTGCTGGCGAAGTAGTTGCTGAACGTCCGCCGTGAGACCCCGACTTCGGCCACGATGTCTTCGATTCGAACCTGCTCCAGGCCGCGCTGCTTGGCCAGACGCAGCGCTGCCAGGCTCAGCTCCCCGCGCAGAGCGCTCTTCTTTCGCTCGCGAAGGCCGACCGCTGCCGTGGGCTGTGGCTGCGCGCGGAGAGTCCTGCTCATCGGTCCCAGTCTAGCGCAACTTGCTCACTGAGCAATATTTCTCAACCGGAAATATTGCTCGATGTGCAACATTTGGCGAGGCCGCAGGGATCCGGTTCTCGGGACTGCCCGCATCGCCACCACGAGCGCCGCCCCGGCCGAGTGAGCCCCGGCGCGGTGCAAGGGCCGATCGGACTGGCTCGATTTTTCCGCTCTCACGCATCGCCCGCCCGCTTCAGTATTGTTTCGCGAACCAGTGGCTCCCGGCCTCCACGCCTCGCTCACGAGTTGTCGCTAGGCACCCACGGCGCCTCGGTCTAGGCTCGGCGCATGGACACCGTCTTCAGCGCTGGGAGCCCGATGCAAGGCAGTCTGGACGAGACCTCGCCGCTACCGTTCGAGTTCGAGATCCTCGCCGGCCGCAAGCGCGTCCTGCGTCGCGAGGGCCAGCGCCAGGACGAGACGGCGCCCTTTCCGTTCGAGTTCGAGGTGGTCGCTCGCAGGTCGCGCCAGAGCCAGGACGAGACGTCACCGTTCTTGCTGGAGTTCGGGGTCGTCCTGCCGAATGGCACGGAGGGATTCGTGCGCACGGCCCGCCCGCCCCGCAGCACCCCGCGTAGGTCTCTCGGCGGGCTGCCCCGCCTGAAATGGCACGGCGTCGACGCCTCCATCGAGCTGCGGAGATACGCGGCCCGCATCGCAGCAGGCGAATCGCTGCCAGCGTATCGCGGTCCGATCCTCGCCAACGGTCAGCTGCCGCAGGTCCGCGCCTCAGCGCCGCAGTCGCCCCGCAGCGCGCCGGACGCGCTCAGCACGGCGACAGACGAATCGAAGGGGCTCCCGAGGCTCGCGCTCACCCTGCTGGTGATGTCGGCGCTGGTCGTCGCATCGCTGGTCCTCGGGGATGACGCGCAGCTGCGCCAGCTCGGGCAGTCCATCAGCGGCTGGTTTACGGGCAAAGACAACTCAGCAGAGACCCTGCGCGCGATCGAGCCAGCCCCGCCCGCGGCGCCTGCTGCGCAGCGCTAGTCCAGGCGTCGTCAGCGCCACAGTGGGCATATCCTGATGGGCTCGGAGCCGTACAGTGCCGAGCCCACTAGCATGTGCCAACCGCTCGGCGCCGTGCGAGCCTGCTAGGCTCAACTGGGCGAGCATGGCAGGGCAGCAGTCTTCCTCGGGGCGATTTCGGTTCGTCAATCTGGACGGCTCGGAGCCGCAGACGTTCGGGGCAGTTTTCAAGTGGGCAGTGGTCGATCGTTTGCTCGGCAGGCGCACGCGAGGCTCGGTGGCCTCGCCCGCGCCGCGGGTCGAGCCCAATCTCGCTGAGCTGCAACGCCCGCCCGCACCAGGCGAGCCGGCGCGCCTGACGTGGATCGGCCACGCCAGTTGGTTGGTTCAGCTCGACGGAGTTTCGCTGCTCATCGATCCGATCCTGTTCGACAGCATCGGCCCCGGCATCCGGCGCTTTGTGCCGCCGGGGGTCCCGCTCGCGGCGTTGCCGGCGATCGACGCCACCCTGATCACACACAACCACCGCGATCACCTGGACTTGTCGTCGGTCAAAGCCATCGGGCGACCGCTCGTGGCGGGTCTCGGACTCCAGGCGTTCTTCGCGCGCGAGAAGCTATCCTGCACCGAGCTCGGCTGGTGGAGCGAAACCCGCGTCGGCGAAGTCACGATCCGCTTCGTGCCCTCACAGCACTGGAGCCGTCGCGGCCTCAGCGACATGAACGAGACCTTGTGGGGAGGCTTCGTGATCGAGGGCTCCCGTGCGCGCATCTACCATTCGGGCGACACTGCCTACTTCGACGGCTTCAGCGAAATCGGGCGCCGCGCGGGCGCCATCGACGCAGCGATCTTGCCCATCGGCGCGTACGACCCGGCCTGGTTCATGAGCAAACAACACCTGAATCCCGAGCAGGCCGTGCGCGCCTTCCTGGATCTGGGCGCGCGCCACTTCATCGCCATGCACTGGGGCACCTTCCAGCTCACCGACGAAGCGCTCGACGAACCTCCGCTGCGCCTGAAGGCGGAGTGGCAACGAAGAGGGCTGGATCCAGGTGTTTGCCACGTACCTCCGGTGGGGGGCACGCTGCGGATGGCACGCTGATCCAGCACAGGGTGCAAACGTCGCAAGAGGCTCCCAGCGTTGACTTGGATGCGCCGAGTGCCCGGAAACGCCCACCAGAATGGGATGTCGCGCCCTCCGGCGAGTCGGGCGACGGCCAATTCCGTCGTCATTCACGGCACTTACCCGTCCGCGCGCCGAACATGGGGCGCCTCTGCGGCCGTGCTATGAATGAAGCTGCGAACTCGCGGTGAAGGGCCGTTTCGACTCAACCCTTCAGCGCGCCGGCCGATTCCCCGTCGGAGGCTGCATCCGCCGCGCCGCGGCTCGGATTTTCCCCCTTCCACTGCTCCGTCATGACTCCACTGCGTGCCGTCGCCGCCCTGCGCGAGCTGCGCGGGCAGCCGCTGTGGCGCTTGCTCGCTGCAGACAAGAGCGTGCTGACGATCGCGTTGTTGCAGCAGGTGCTGCTCACGAACGAGAAGGTGCTGCCCGCGTCGATCCTCTACGAGCGGCTCAGTCGAGCGATCGATGAGCTGCGCGGCGCGGGTGAAGATGTGCCGCAATCTGCTCGAGCGTATGCGAGCGATTGGCTGAATCAGGGCTGGCTGGTGCGGCGCCTGGCGCCCGGCGAGCATGAGGAAGACTATGAGCTGAGCACGGAGGCGACCGCAGCGGTGCGCTTCGTGACGAGCCTGCTCCAGCGCCGCACGCTGGCAACCGAAAGCCGTCTGGCGCTGGTGCAGCAGCTGGTGCTCGACCTGGCGGAGAAGACCGACGGCAATCCCGAGACGCGTGTGGATGCGCTGCTCGCCGAGCGCGACCGCATCGATCGCGAGATCGAGGGCGTGCGCGGCGGGCTGGTGCTGGCGCTGCCCGAAGATCGCTCGCTCGAGCGAGCGCGTGAGATCATCGGGTTGACGGATGAGCTCGCGGCCGACTTTCGCCGGGTGCGCGATGATTTTGATCAGCTCAATCGGGGACTGCGGCAGAGCCTGGTGGAGCACGAGGGCAGCCGCGGCGAGGTGCTGGAGGCGCTGTTCGCGGGCGTGGACGTGATCGGGCAGAGCGAGGCGGGGCGCACGTTCGCGGCCTTCTGGCGCCTGCTGACGGATCCCGAGCAGTCGACGGCGCTGCGCGAGGCGCTCGACGTGCTGGTACGACGCCCCTTCGCCAGACGGCTGGAAGCGCGGGAGCGAAAGTTCTTGCTGAATCTGACGCACCTGCTCGGTGAGGAAGGGAGCAGCGTGCACGACGTGCTGCAGAACTTCGCGCGCAGCCTGAAGAGCTTCGTGCAGAGTCGGGAGTTTCTGGAGCAGCGCCGGCTGCACTCGCTCTTGAAGCGGGCGACGCAGGCGGCGATCGCGGCGCGCGACGCGCTGCGCCCGACGGAAGACATCGGCTACGAGCTGACGCTGACGAGCAGCCGCATTCGCTCCGTGGCGCAGTGGTCTCTGTATGATCCGGCGCAGCGCATGGCGGACGGCTCGATGCGCGAGGCCGAGGTGTCGACCATCGATCTGGAGTGGGTGGGCGAGCTGGTGCGGCAGTCGGAGATCGACTTTCGGACGCTGCGGCGGCACGTGCACGAGCTGCTCGGGGAGCAGC
>JAICTU010000815.1 GCA_025936205.1 Polyangiaceae bacterium
TCGGCCGAGTCGTAGACGCTCTTGTCGCCTAGCACGACGCTCGCCACCGAGAGCGCACGCAGCGCCGCCTGGATCTGAAACGCCTGGTCGTTGGTGCGCGTGAGCACGGCGATGTCGCCCGGGCGCAAGCGCCCGCTCTCCGTGGTGACCGAGCCGGCGAGCGTCGCCGCCACTTCGCGCGCGATCAAGGCGGGCAGCTCGGTCGCGACCCAGTCCGCGCTCAGCGCCTCCTTCGCGCCCGAGTCGGCGAACAGGATCTCGAGCCCCGAGCCGTTCTCTCCGTTCGCCCGGCGCAGCACGTCTGCGGCTCCCGGCCGCGCCTGCACGGGCTCGAAGCGAATGTCGTCGAGCAAGAAGGGGCGCGGGCAGCTCTGGAACAGATGATTGACCGCGCCCACCAGGCTCGGGTCCGAGCGATAGTTCGTGGTCATCGTGTAGTGCCGGTCGGGCGAGGTGTCGCGCGCGGCGCGCACGTAGCTGAACACGTCCGCGCCCCGGAACGAGTAGATGGCCTGCTTCGGATCGCCGATCAGGAACAGGGAGGTGCGCGGCGCGTCGTAGATGCGCTCGAAGATACCGAGCTGGATCGGATCCGTGTCCTGGAACTCGTCGATCAGCGCCGCCGGGTAGCGATCGCGGATCGCGCTGGCCAGTTGCGCGCCCGCGGGCCCTTGCAGCGCGCTGTGCAGGCGCGACAGCAGATCGTCGAACGAGAGCTGGCGTTGCTCGGCGCTGCGCTTCGGCAGCTCACGCCGCACGTAATCGAGCAGGGCCAGCTTGAAGCGCAGGGCGGCGCCGTCGAGCGACTCCGTCAGGCGCTGATGCTCGGCGAGCAGCGCGTCGCAGGCTTGAACCAGCTCGTGAGCGCAGAGCGCGCCGGCGCCGGCTTCTGCCAGCTTCGGCGAGCAGAAGCGATCGAAGCACTCGGGCAGCTCCAGGAACTGAAAGCTCGGGTCGCGCTCGAAGAAGGCCGTGACCTTGCCGGCCCAGTTAGGCGTATGGCGCTTGTTGTAGCTCCGCTTGTTGGCCGTGCTGGCGTAGATCAGCGCCTCGATGGAGTGGCGCCGCCAGACCGCGGCCGCTTCGGCGCACTGCCGGCGGAAGCGCTCGACATCGGGCGGCGGAGCGTCGCTGCCCGGCGGCAGGATCTGCGCTTGCGGCGAGCGCTGCAGCGAATAAGCGAGCCGCCGCGCCGCCAGCAGGTCGAAGCGCTTGCCCTCGCGGCGCAGCCAGGCCAGGAACTCGGGCGCGGCCCGGCTCAGCTCGCGCGCCCAGAAGTCCATGATGATCTCGTCGATCCAGGGCCGCGCGTCACCGAACAGCTGGCTGCCGTAGGTGATGTCGCTGCCGAGGGCGCGCTCCATGAGCACGCGCTGGCAGAAGCCGTGGATGGTCGAGATCTCGACGTCGTCGAACTCATACAAGGCCTGCTCCAGCCGGCGCTTCACCCGCGCGCGATCGCCCTCGCGCGTCAGGATGCCGAGCAGCGTCGCGTCGTGCCCGGGGCGCTCGGGAGATGCCAGCGCCGAGAGCCCCTCGCGCAGGCGCGCTCGGATGCGGTCCTTCAGCTCCGCGGTGGCGGCCTCGGTGAAGGTGACCACGAGCAGCTGGCTCGGGTGCAGCTGGGTCTCGATCAACAAGCGCAAGAACAGCGTGGCGATCGCGTAGGTCTTGCCCGTGCCGGCGCTGGCGTCGACCAGATTCCTGCCGCGCAGCGGGATCTCGGCGACCGAAAACGGCTTCATGCTTCGCCGTGCTCCTCGCTCTCGAGGTGCTCGAGCAGGGGCTCGAAGATCTCGAGCGCCAGCTGCTCGAACTCGGGCTGGTGCCGGCGGCGGAGCTCCGCAAACGACAGCTCGGAGCCGTACGCGCGCTGCAGATGGCTGTCGCGCTGCAGCTCGAGCTGCCACTCCTTGTCCAGTCCGGAGAAGGCATCGCGCTTGCCGTCAGTGCGCGCCGCGCGTGCGTAGGCGAGCGAGGTGGTCGGAAACAGCA
>JAICTU010000553.1 GCA_025936205.1 Polyangiaceae bacterium
ATCGGGCGGGTGGCGGTGCAGCTGATCTGCGGCTACGTGGTGTGGACGCTGTTTGAGTACTGGGCGCACCGCCTGGTGTTTCATCTCAGCGTGATCGGGCCGAAAACGGCCCGCATCCAATTCATCATCCATGGCGTGCACCATGATTATCCGTGGGACGAAGATCGGCTGGTGATCCCCGCGGGCGCTTCGCTCGTGCTGTGTGTACTGACGTATGCGGCGTTCCACGCGATCTTCGGCGCCAGCGACATGTATGGGCCCTTTGCCGGCTTCGTGCTGGGCTACGTGCTCTATGACGAGCTGCACTGGTACGTGCACGCCCGCACCCCCACCACGCGCTTCGGGCGCTGGCTCCGGCGCGAGCACTTCCTGCATCACTTCAAGCAGCCGGGAACGCGCTTTGGCGTGAGCTGCCCCTGGCTCGACTACGTGTTCGGCACGCGCGGCAAGAAGCGGCAGCGCGAGGCTGAGCTGCCCGCGCCCGCGCATAGCTGAGCGTTCCGAGTGCCGCCCCCGGGGCGCGTCCTCCTCCGCGGGACGCGCCCTTTTTCGTTCGCTGGCCCGCGGTTCCCCAGAAGTATCGTGATGCGGTCCGGAGCCCGGGGTCTCGACTGCCGGGCTGGCGACACTCCGGCTCCAGAGCTGGAGCTCAGCCCGCCTCCGCCTTCCCCTTTCGCTCGGCTTGCGGCCGCTGCCAGCCGCGCTCCAGGAAGGTCTGCGCGTCGAGCACGCCAAACATTTGAATCAGCCGGGCAATGATCCCCGTCCAACCCGTCTGGTGGCTGGCGCCGAGCCCCGCGCCGGTGTCCGCATGGAAGAACTCATAGAACGGCACATAGTCCTTGAAGTGGGGGTCGGTATGAAAGCGCGCCTGCTGACCGAAGACCGCACGGCGGCCGTGCGTGTCCCGAAGAAACAACTGAGACAGGCGCCCGCCGATCTCGTGCGCCACGTCGAACAGATTCAGCATGCAGCCCGATCCGGTCGGGCACTCCACCTCGAAGTCGGGGCCGTAATACAGGTAGTAGTTCAGCAGGGCCTGGATGATGAGCGCGTTCGTCGGCAGCCAGATCGGGCCACGCCAGTTTGAATTGCCACCAAACATCCCCGACTGCGACTCACCGGCTTCGTAGTCCACCCGGTATTCGCGCCCGTCCATCGAGACGACGTATGGCTCCTTCTGGTGGAACTTCGACAGCGAACGGATCCCGAACGGGCTGAGGAACTCCTCTTCGTCCAGCATGCGCGCGAGAATGCGCCGCAGGCGATCGGGGTTCACCAGCGCGATGATGCCGCGATCATTGTAGCCCCGGTATCTCTCGCCCGTCGGATGGATGGTCTCCAGCAGGTGCGGCATGCGCGCCACCCGCTCCTTCAGATATTGCATCGCCAGCGGGATGCGCTCGCGCTGATGCGGCTCGACGATGCGCGTCGCGCAGATCGGCAGCAGCCCCACCAGCGAGCGCACGCGCAGCCGCGTCGTGCTGCCGTCCGGCAGACAGAGCAGATCGTAGTAGAAGCCGTCCTGCTCGTCCCACATGCCGCTGCTGTCGGGCGCGTTCATGGCCGCAGCGATCCACAAGAAGTGCTCGAGGTACTTCGCGGCCATGTCTTGATAGCTGGGATCGTGGCCCGCGATCTCCGTGGCCAGCTCGGCCATGGTCTGTGAGAAGAACGCCATCCAGGCGGTGCCATCCGCCTGCTCCAGGTGACCTCCGGTCGGCAACGGCGAGCTGCGATCGAACACCCCGATGTTGTCCAGCCCCAGGAATCCCCCCTCGAACAGGTTTTTGCCCGAGCGATCCTTGCGGTTCACCCACCAAGTAAAGTTGAGCGACAGCTTGGTGAACACTCGTTTGAGGAAGTCGATGTTGAGCTCGCCCGTCGTCTGCCGCGCCAGGCGCGACACGAACAGCGTGGCCCAGGCGTGCACCGGCGGGTTCACGTCGCTGAAGTTCCATTCGTAAGCGGGCACCTGACCGTTGGGGTGCAAGTAGCGACCGCTCAACATCAGCTCCAGCTGCCCCCGGGCGAAGTCGAGATCCACCATCGACAGCGCCAGCGTGTGGAAGGCGAGATCCCAGGCTGCGTACCAGGGATACTCCCACTTGTCCGGCATCGAGATGATGTCGTGGTTCACCATGTGGAACCACTCGCGATTGCGCACCTGCTGACGAGCAGGCTGAAACGGGTGACCGTCGTGTTGCTTCAACCACTGGTCGGCGTCGAACACGTACAGCTGCTTGCTCCACAACATTCCCGCCAGGGCTTGGCGCATCACACGGGCTGCGTCGGGCGAGAGCGCCTCTGGCGTGATCGAGGCATAGAACTCGTCCGCTTCCGAGACCCGTGCGCGAAAGATCGCGTCGAAGTCCGAGAAGGGCTGGCGCCCTCCCAGACCGCGCGCGGATCGCACGGTGGACACCGCCTCCTCGGGACCGGTCAGGCGCAAGCGCACCACGCTGGCCGAGCGAGCCTCGACGCGCAGCGGATAGTAGGCCGCCGCCTTCGTGCCGGTCCGCTCGGGATTGAGCACACCGCTTCTTCCTTTGACCAGATGTTCGTGAAAGGCATCCTTGACGTAGGGGGTCGTGTTGGGGGAGCGGAAGATGCGCTCGGTGTTGGTGTCGTTCTCCGTGAACCAGAGATCGGTCGCACCTTCGCAGTACAAGCGATAGTCGGAGGTCAGTCGCTGGCTGGGCTCATCGGCGTGGGACGCGTGGATGACGCGCAACGAGCTGCGGTCGCTCGCGCGCAGCAGCGGCCGCGAGCCGCCGTCGGCCCAGGTGTTGCGAAACCAAAGGGTCGGGAGCAGATGCAGCTCGGCGGCGTGACTGCCGCGATTGACGACCGTGATCTTGATCAGAATGTCCTCGGGCGACGCCTTGGCGAACTCGACGAATACGTCAAAGTAGGCATCGTCATTGAACACGCCGGTGTCGATCAGCTCGAACTCGGGCTGGCTCCGCTCGCGCGCGCGATTGGTCTTGACGAGATCGTCGTACGGGTACGCCGCGTGCGGGTACTTGTACAGGTATTTCATGTACGAGTGCGTCGGCGTGCTATCCAAGTAGAAGTAGTATTCCTTGACGTCTTCGCCGTGGTTGCCCTCGCCGTTCGTGAGACCGAACAAGCGCTCCTTCAGGATCGGATCCTTGCCGTTCCAGAGTGCGATCGCGAAGCAGAGCAGTCCTTCGCTGTCACAGATGCCGGCGAGGCCATCCTCGCCCCAACGATACGCGCGGGAGCGCGCCTGATCGTGGCTGAAGTAGTTCCATGCGTTGCCATCGGGGCTGTAGTCTTCACGGACCGTGCCCCATTGCCTCTCGCTCAAGTAAGGGCCCCACTTTTTCCAGGGCTCGTGGTCATTTCTCGCGTGTGCTAAGCGCTCGCGCTCTGCTTGCATATTTCCCCCTGCGTGAATTTCCATGCGAAGATCGCGCCAGGTGTAGGTCACTCGGGGGGCGGGTGCTGCACGCGCCTCATTTTTTGTGGACGCACGCCCCGTCCGCCGAGCACATGAGTATCGGCAGAAACGCTGCCGCATCGTCGCGTTACAACGCTGGAACGAGCTGAAACATGCGGGCTGCGGCTCCCGAGACGGCAGAGGCACAGAACCTGCTAGCCGAGCAACCGATGTTCGCGCGTTGCTCTTCTCTCGCATGCTCCTTCATTGCGCTGTTGTCCTGGCTCCTGCTGGCGCCAGATGCGTCTGCGACCGGCGCGAGCCAGCCAGCGGCTCAGCCGGCGCCGGCGCAACAGGACGCCGGCGCCTGGCCGAAGACGGTGAAAGCGAAGGGCATCACCTTCGAAGTCTTCCAGCCGCAGCCCAGCTCCTGGGACGGCTACAAGCTGGTCGCGGCCGCTGCGGTCAAGGCACAGGAAGGGGGAGACAAGCCGCCGACGTTCGGCTCGATCGAGCTCGAGGCCAAGACGATCGTGAACAAGGACGCGCGCACCGTGGCGCTGGAGCAGGTCGCGGTGACCAGAGCCAAGTTCCCCTCGTTGAAGGAGGAGGGCGCCGGTCAGTACCTGAAGATCCTGCATCAAGCCGTGCTCGATGCGCCCTCCTCCGTGCGCACGCTGTCGCTGGACCGCCTGGAGAGCACCATCGAGATCGCGGCGGCGCAGACGCGGACGCCGCAAGCGCTGAAGAATGACCCGCCGCGCATCGTGTTTGCCAGCACGCCGACCGTCTTGATCTACATCGACGGCACCCCCGTCTGGCAGCCGGTACCCAACACCTCGCTGGCGCGCGTGATCAACACTCGCCCGCTGATCTTGCGAAACGCCCAGGGCACCCTGTTCCTCAGGATCTTTGACGGCTGGCTGGAGGCACCGCAGCTCGATGGCAGCTGGAGCGTGACCCTGCATCCGGCACCGGATCTAGAAAAAGCTCTGAAGGCGGCGCTGGAGAGCAAGTCGGTGGATCCGCTCACGGGCACCACGCCCAACGACACCAAGAGCAAGCCGCCGACGCTGAAGGTCAACCCACCGCGCATCCTGGTGGCGACCACGCCGACCGAGTTGATCGTGACCGACGGCGCGCCGAAGTACGTGCCCATGCCGCCGACCGAGCTCCTCTACATCGAGAACACCACGGGCAACGTGTTCAAGCACACGGGCGACCAGCAAACTTACCTGCTGATCTCGGGGCGCTGGTTCAAGGCGCCGGCGGAAAACGGCCCCTGGACGTTCGTGGCTGCCGACCAGCTGCCGAAGGACTTCGCGGCCCTCCCCGACGAGAGCCCGAAGGAGAACGTGAAGGCCTCGGTGGCCGGTACACCGCAGTCGCAGGAGGCGTTGATCGCCAACGACATCCCGCAGACCGCCAAGGTCGATCGCAAGGCCAAGTTCACGCCCAAGATCGATGGCGAGCCCAAGCTCGAATCGATCGAGGGCACCACACCGACCATCTATCGCGTGGCCAACTGCGCCACGCCGATCCTGAAGGTGGGCGGCGCGCAATTCTACGCAGTGGAAAATGGCGTCTGGTTCAGCGCGAAAGCCCTGACCGGGCCGTGGGTGGTCGCCGATACCATCCCGGCGGTGATCTACAGCATCCCGCCCAGCTCTCCCGTGTACTACGTGACGTACGTCAAAGTATACGAGGCCACGCCGACCACCGTGGTCGTGGGCTACACGCCCGGCTACTACGGCGCATACGCGAGCGGAACGACAGTCGTCTACGGCACCGGCTACTACTACCCACCGTACGTCAGCACCACCGTCTGGTATGGACCGCCGGTCACGTACGGCTGCGGCGTGGGCATCGCCTACACGCCCTGGACGGGCTGGGCGTTTACCTTTGGCTTCGGCATGGCCTGGGGCTCCGCGATGGCGTACGGCGGCTGGCACTACGGGCCCTATCCCTGGTGGGGACCCGTCGGCGTCGGCTTCTACTCGCCCGCGTACTATCCCTGGCGATATGGCCCCGCCGGCGGCGCGGTCTGGGGAGCCAGGGCCGGCAGCGGCGCGGTCTGGGGACCCGGCGGATGGGCTGCCTCCACGGGCAACGTGTATCAACGCTGGGGCTCCACCGCTGCCGTCACGCGCAGCAGCGCCGGC
>JAICTU010000234.1 GCA_025936205.1 Polyangiaceae bacterium
CCGAGGCGCTCCCCGCCGCGTTGCTCACCTTCGACGCCCGGCTGGCGAATGCCCCCGGCCATCGCGCAAACGTCGAACTCCTCGAATAGCCAGGCCGTCGTCGCGAGTCGCGCAGAGCGCGTGGGGCCATTCAGTCCTTGTCCCAGCCCCGCAACAGCTGCTCCAGGATGCGCTGCTTCTCCCGGCAGCGCTCCTGGCCCCAGCACAGCGAAAGCGTGCGCACCAGCTGCCCATCGCGCCAGGCCTCGAGCTTCCAGGGGCGGCCGCGCAGCACGCCGTGCAGATAGCTGGACACGCTCTCGGCGAAGTCTTCCAGCGAATTGTCCGTCGCGCTGGGATCAGAGAAGGCATCCGTGCTGGTCACGTCGAAGTACGCCTCCAGCTGATCGTCGGGCAGCGGCTCACCGCCTCGATCTCGAGCATAGTGCAGCGTATGCACGCCGGCGAGCAGATCGGTACGCGGCCAGCTCACATGCTTGAACTCTTTGATCAGCGGATCGCCCTTGAACACGGCATCGAGCACATGCGCGAGCTCGTGCACCAGGAGGAACTCCAGCAGCACCGTGCGCTGATCGTCGCCCGGCGCCGTCATCGTGCCGCGGATCTCCCGCGCCGGATTGGGCTCGAAGACGCTCTCTTCCTTGAAGCTGAGCCACTCGTTGGGCGTGCTCTGCAGATTGTCCACGTTCAGCAGGATGATCCCGTGCTGCTTGTCACCGTCCAGCAGCCTCAGCGTACCGGTCATGGGCGCGCCGTGCATCCACACCACCGCGCAGACGTGGCGCTGGAACAGCTTCGCGAACGGCCGCGGCAGGTTGCGCACGACCTCCACCATCTCCTGGACCAGCTGCGCCGGGACGGGTCGCAGGGAAGAGTCGTCGGCTATCGGCAAGCTGCCGACGCGATCCTCTCCGGCGCGCGCGCACTCGCGTTGCCACAGCGGACTCGCCGCAACCAGCCGGCGTGTCAGCTCATTGTCGTGAGCATACGAAAACTGAGGCGCGCGCTCTTCGCAGCCGCCCGCTGCGGCCGCCCATCCGAGCGCCAGGCTCGAGCCCAGGGAGACCACGAGACCCCAGGCGCGCCGCATGGTCACCAGCATGACACGAGGACCGACGCGTCGAGCAGCGCTAAAGAGATGAAGGGAGAGCGGGCGCGCAGCGGACCCCGCGCGTCCTCGAGCCCACTGCCCGTTGCCCCACCCCGGGAGGGGTGCGATAAGCGCGCTCGCGCGGCTGGAGATAGCGCCGCGCAGACAGGAAGCAGCATGACCGCCTCTCTCGAGATCGCTTGTTCTGCGGGGGCACCCCGCACCCCGAGCCGCGTGCGCACGGCGCCGCGTGTCCTTTCGTTGCTCGGTGCGCTCGCGCTCTCGGCGTGCGCATCCACTGCCTCCGAGCCCAAGGCCCCCGCTGCCGACGTGGCGAGCCCCGCGCCCGGAGCGGCCCCCAGCGGCAGCGTGCGCGTGCTTTCTGCGGACTCGCAGGTCCTGCAGCGCCCGACCACCGCTACCTTTCGCGGCCGCGATCTCTGGGTTGCGATCGGCCAATTGAGCGTGCTGTTCGGCAGTGACGGCAGCCAGCCCGCGCTGCCCTTCCAGGCGCTGTCCCTGCCGCTCGAGGGCGGCAAACTGGGTGCGCAGAAGGTCGCGCTGCCGGGCCCCGACTACTATCCGGAAGGCACCGCCTCCGGGGAAGACGGCACGCTCTTCATCGGCAGCATCATGCAGGGCGCGATCGTGAAGGTGCCCGCTGGCTCCACGGAGGCGCAGCCGTTCGTCGCCAAGCCCACGGTACACCGCGGGGTGATCGGCCTGACGGTGGACGCGCAGCGCCAGCTGCTCTGGTTCTGCGACTCGAACCCCAAGCTCGACGACGCCCACAAGGCGGGCGACCTGGTCGGTGTGCAACTGTCCGACGCGCACGAGGTCGTGCGCCACTCACTCTCCCGAGCGGAGGACAAGGCTCCCTTCTGCAACGACGTGATCGTGAGCCCGGATGGCGACCTCTGGTTCACCGACTCGGCCGTGGGGCGAGTGTTCCACGTCGCCGCCGACCGCGCCTTGCAAGCAGACTCTGCCGAAGTCTGGGCCGCCGGCGACGAAGTGCAGCCACCGGCCAGCGGCGGCTCCGGCGCGAACGGCCTCGAGTGGCTCGAGGGCAGCCTGATCGTCGCGAACGTGGGGCGCGGCACGCTGGTCCAGCTCGACCCCAGGAGCAGCGAGCCCGCGCGCGGCGCGCGAGTGATCGCGCTGATCGACGAGCAGACGCACGGCCCCGCCAGCCTGTGCAGCCCGGACGGCGTGGAGCGCGTGCCCGGCTCCAGCGACAAGCTGGTCGTGGTCGAGAACGGTGGCTGCCCGGCAAAGCAGCCGCGCATCGTGGAAGTCACCGTTCACCTGTGAGCGAGGAGGCGCGGGGCGCCTCGGCATGACAAGCTGTCCCCATGACGGGACAGCTGATCGGCAGCGGCGACGGCGGCGGGCTGGCACATTGTGCCTGCGGCGCGCTCGCCGCGGGGCCCTGCGCGCGCTGCCGGGTGCCGCTCTGCGGCGACTGCTGTGTGATCACCGAGCACGGCACGCAGCCCTGGGCCATCTGTCGCGCTTGTGAACGCCGGGGAGGGCGCTCGCTGCGCAGCGCCTGGTTCGGCCTGCTGGTGTGGCTCTGCGCTGGACTGCTGGCGCTGGCCGCGCTGGTGGGTGTGCTGGCTTGGTGGGCCGCGCGGCGCTGATTCGGGCGCCCCAGCTTTCCCGCGCCGTGGCATCATTGCACGCATGCCGAGCTGGGATGACGCGCAGTATCTGAAGTTTGCCGACGAGCGGACGCGCCCCGCGCGCGAGCTGCTCGGGCGAGTGCCTCCGATCAGCGTGCAGCGAGTGGTGGATCTGGGGTGTGGCCCCGGCAACTCGACGGCTCTGCTGCGCGAGCGCTGGCCGGAGGCTCGCATCACGGGTGTGGATAGTTCCTCCGAGATGCTGGAGCGGGCGCGCAAGGACTACCCCGAGATCGAATGGCAGCAGGCGGATGCAGGTGGCTTCCAGAGCAGCGAGCCGCTGGATGTGCTGTTTGCCAACGCGCTGCTGCAGTGGCTGCCCGACCACGCGCGGCTGGTGCCACGGCTGTTCGAGCAGCTGCGCGAGGGGGGGGTGCTGGCGCTGCAGATGCCGCACAATTTCGATCAGCCGAGTCACCGCTGGATGCGGGAGCTGCAGGGGCCGTGGTCGAGGCGCACGGCGGGGCTGCGCTCGGCGAGCCCTGTCGGCAGCCCGGCATTTTACTACGATCTGCTCGCGCCACGCGCCTCGCGGGTCGACATCTGGCAGACGACCTATGAGCATGTGATGCCCGATGTCACCGGTATCGTCGAGTGGGTGAAGGGCACGGGGCTGCGTCCGTATCTCGATGCGCTGCTGCCCGCGGAGCGGCCGGTGTTTCTCGAGGCGTATACGCGCGCGCTCGATGGGGCGTACCCGGAGCGCGCGGACGGCAAGCGGCTGTTCTCGTTTCCGCGTCTGTTCATCGTCGCGGTGCGCTGAAAAATTCAGCCGTGGCGCGCGCCGTTCGATGCCGCGGGAAAGTAGATGCTGAATTCCGCGCCGCTGCCAGGGCGGCTGTGGACGGTGATGCCGCCTTCGTGGTTGCGGACGATGCCGTGCACCACGGAGAGCCCGAGGCCAGTGCCCTCGCCGGGCGCCTTGATGGTGAAGAACGGTTCGAAGATGCGCTCCAGCGTCTCCTCGTCCATGCCCATTCCGGTGTCGGTCACGACCAGCTTCGCGTGCATGCCGGGGTGTAACACCGCAGCGCGCACCGGTAGGTCTCGCTCCAGTTGCACGCGCTCCACACGCACGCCGAGCGTGCCGCCACGCTCGCTCATGGCCTGCACGGCGTTGGTGCCGAGATTCATCACGATTTGATGGATCTGGGTGGGGTCGGCGAGAATCTCGGGGACATCGGGGGCGAATTGAGTCTCCACGTGCACGCTCTTCGGCACCGTCATGCGCAGCAGGCGCAGCGCCTCCGCCACCAGCGGCACCAGCTGCGCCGGCCGCCGCCGGGCGTCGTCGCGCCGGCTGAAGCTGAGCAGCCGCCGCGCCAGATCGACGCCGCGCAGCCCCGCCTGTGCAATCTCGCCCACCGCCTCGCGCGCCGCGGGCATCTGCTCGAGCATCTCGCTGGCAACGTCGGCGTTGGCGAGGATGGCCGTCAGCACGTTGTTGAAGTCGTGCGCGACGCCGCCCACCAACAGCCCCAGGCTCTCCAGCCGCTGGGTGTGGAATACCTGGGCTTCGAGGCTCTTCTTCTCCGTGATGTCGCTGTTGATGTTCAGGACCGAGCGCGGGCGCTGTTGTTCGTCGCGCAGCAGCGTCCAGCTGCAGTCCACCACGCGCCGCTGGCGCGCTTTGTCGTAGTGCACGAGCTCGCCCGACCATTGCCCGCTGTCGAGCAATCGCTGTTGCGCTCGCGCCAGGGCGTCTCTCTCTTTATAGATCAGGTCGACGACGTTGCGTCCGATCGCCTCGCTTCTGGACCAGCCGTAGACGCGTTCCGCGCCGCGGTTCCAGTACTCCACCACCCCCTCGACGCTGCGCACGAGGATGGCGTCCGTGGCCTCGTCGAGCAGGGCGGCTTGAGCCTCGACGCGCTGCTCGGCGAGGCGCCGATCCGTGATATCGTGGACCGTTCCGATCAGATTCGTGCACACACCCGAGCTGTCGAAGATGGGCGTGATCGTGACCTCGCCATACTTCTTGCCGGCGGGGTAAACGGTGACCTCGTCCCAGCGCATCGTGCGCCGTTCGCGAATGGCGCGCCGGTAGTGGAGGAGCACCGTCGAGCGGGAGGGCTCGGGGATGACCTCGTTCACGCTGCGCCCGATGACCTCGCCTTCGCTCAGCCCAGTGGCACGGGTGAAAGCGGGATTGACCGAGAGGAAGCGAAAGTCGCCGTTCGCCGTCACCTCGAGATAGAAGAGCACGTCCGTGACCGCCGTGTACATCAGCGTGCGCAGGCGTTCGCTGGCGCGCACAGCCTCTTCCAGCTGTCTGCGTGCGGTGACGTCCTCTACCATCACGATCACGGCCAGCGCCACGTGCCGGGAAGGTTGGACCAGCGAAGCCGTCAGACGGCCCCAGACGATCTCACCATTCTTGCGGCGGTAGCGCTGCTCGCCACGATAGGTGTCGATTTGGCCCCGGAGTAAGTCTCGGGGAAATGCGAGCTCGAGCCCTCGATCATCGGGGGGGGCGAGCTGGGCGAACGAGAGGGCGCGCAGCTCCAGCTCGGTATAATCCAGCAATTGTTGCAGCGCGGGGTTGCTGCGCGCCACCCTGCCATGCTCGTCGAGCAGAGCCATGCCGATCGCTGCACTCTCGAACACCACACGAAATTCGGCTTCGCTGCGGCGTAGCGCCTCTTCGGTCTGCTTGAGCTCGCTGATGTCGGTGAGCATCGCCAGCGCGCCGACGCTCTGGCCTTGCTCGTCGCGAATCGGGCTGCCGCTGACCAAGGCCCAGAACACGGTTCCGTCTTTGCGTTGAAAACGCACCTCGTGTTGCTGGCTGAAGGTGCGAAGTCGTTCGATGAAGGTGCCTTCAGCCTTGCGACGGCTGGACTCCTCCATGAAGTCGACGATGCTGCGCCCGCGCAGCTCGCTGACTTCGTAGCCGAGCAGCTGGGCGGTGCGGTCGTTCGTGAACAGCGTGCGCGCGCCGGCGTCGAGAACCCAGATCCCCTCGTAGGCAGTCTCCACGATCTGCCGGTAGCGAGCGTCCGTTTCTCGCACCGCGCGATCGGCTCGATCGCGCTGAATGGCGACTGCGGCGAGGTGCGTGGCGCCCATGACCCATTCGCGCTCCTGCGGCGATGGGCCGCGTGCCTCGCGGTAGTACATGGCGAAGGTGCCGAGCACGTTACCCCCCGGCTTCGGCTGGATCGGGCTGGACCAGCAGGCACGCAGACCGAATGGCAATGCCAGGTGTCGGTAGCTCGTCCAGTTCGGATGCGTGCCGATGTCGTCCACGAAGACCGGTTCTCGCAGGTACGCCGCCGCTCCGCACGAGCCCGCGTGGGCGCCGATCTCGGCGCCGTCCACGCCTTCAATCAAGGGTCGGGGCAGGTGCGGCGCTGCCCCGTGGCACAGTCGGCGCCCCGCGGGATCGAGCAGCAAGATGGAGCACAGCATGTCAGCGGCTTGTCTCTCGATCAGCAGCACGATTTCCTGGAGCACATCCGGCAGGGGATGGCCCGCCGAGATGTGTTCCAGGATGGCCTTCTGCCCCGCATCGAAGCTGGTCCAACGAGCGCGAGCCTGATGACGACGGCGCTGCCGAACCACGCTCTCCAGCGCGGGCCCGAGGTGCGCCAGACCTTTCTGGCGCAGGCAAACGCTGGCGCCCAGCCGCTGCGCGGCCTGTGCGACCTCCTCGAACGAGTCGGCCACGAGCAAGAGCGGCGGGGTCGGCGTGCGAGGGTCGGCGACTTCCAGCCATTCGCCCAAGGCATGCAGCGCTGTCGGGGGGCGATTGCCATCAAACGCGCACCACACGACGTCCCAGTCGCCCGAGTCGAGCAGGGCCCGGCAGCTGCGCTCGTCGCCCGCGTGTTTCCAGGTTGCACGGAAGCCGAGCTCGCCCAAGGCTTCAGCAACCCCGGCCAGCTCGCGATCCGAGTCGGCGAGCATCAGCATGCGGAGCGGATTCACCATGGTCCCCCCGCCCAGGATACACGATGCCGGTGTCGATGTGTCCAGTGGCTGGGGCGGTGCGGCGATGGATGGGCCTCAAACCGGCCGATGCCATTGTGCAAGTTGCCGCTGCGCGCCCCGAGGAGTCGCGCGGGGCCGGGCGCTGGAGGCCCGGCCCACTCCTGCTTTTCGTGCTCAGCCTCGCGCCAGCAGCACCGGCGCGATGTCGATGCAGATGAAGCCATCGAGCGAGAGGGCGAGGTGCACGAACACCGTGCTCATGTTCGGGCCTTCTGTTCCGGTACGACCAGCACGCCCGCGAACTCGGCAGGAGCTCATCTCGCGTTGCTGCTCCTCCTCGGGGGGCGTTACCTCCACCCCTGAATCGAACGGGCTCGCCGCCGATGACAGCCCACGCGCGTTGCTGGAGCCTCGTGCCCCGATCCCTCGTCGCCTCCAGCGTCCCGGAGGGGGGCGCCCGCCCACGGGCAGGGGCGAGGCAGGGAACAGTGAATTTGCAAAAGTTCTCCGAAACGTCCAGAGGTGCCGACCCGGCACACCCCGTCACGCAAGGGTGAGCCCTCGCGCTGGAAGCGTATCCAGTTTGGTGTTGCAGTGAGCTCCGGGAGCCTAGAAAACAAGGCTGCAAGCTCTCGGCACCCGAGAAGAACAGGAAAAGAGCAGATGAAACGAGCACTGAGCAGACCGAGCCTTCTGGCGCCGCTGGCGGCCCTGCTGGTGCTTTTGCTGGGCGGCTGCGGTTCGGACGAGGGCACCCCGGATGTCACCAAGCCGGATGGCAGCGGACCGGAAAGCGACCAGTCGGGGTCGCCCGAGGGAGACGCGAACCTGGGCCTGTTCGCGTCCCTGCTCCAGAAGAGCGCCGCCGAGGTCGACGAGAAGGTGACCACCGCCGTCGACCGCTTCTTCGGGATCGGGACGGACGAGCCCAACCAGCTGATCGTCGACAGCGGTTATCGCTGCTACTACGAGCTGCCGCAGGATCCGAGCATGGCCTTCATCTGGGCCGCGGACTCCAACGACGTCCGCAGCGAAGGCATGTCGTACGGGATGATGGTCGCGGTGCAGATGGATCTGCACGAGCAGTTCGATCGGCTGTGGAAGTTCGCCAAGACCTACATGCAGTTTCCGGCGGATCATGCGATCGGCGCCTGGCACTACTACTTCCGCTGGCAGGGCCGCGTGGACGCCATGACGGATCCGAACAACTGGGCCGTCACCTACACCGATGCCACGGTTCCGGCGCCGGACGGGGACGAGTACTTCGCCGCGGCGCTGTTTCTAGCGGCCCGGCGCTGGGGCAGCGACGGGGAGGTCAACTACCTGGCGGAAGCGAAGCAGATCGCGTCGGGCATGCTGCACAACGCTGCTGTCGCTGGCGCTGCAGGCACGCCCGCGCGCTTCCCGATCATCCACCCGGAGCAGAAGATGGTCACCTTCGTGCCCCAGGGCAACTCCAACAACTTCTCCGACCCGAGCTATCACCTGCCGGCTTTCTACGAGCTGTATGCGCAGGATGGCGAGCCCGAAGACAGCGCGGCCTGGCGCGACGTGGCGGAGACCAGCCGCGCGTATCTGGTGCGTTCGGCGCACCCGACCACCGGCTTGCATCCCGATTATGCCTCGTTCGATGGCGTGCCGAATGCGGGCGGCAACATGCAGCAGCACGATCAGTTCCGCTACGACGCCTGGCGCGTGGTGATGAACATGGCCGTCGACTATGCCTGGGGCAGCAGCGACCCGCGCATGCAAACGCAGGTCGAGAAGTATCACAGCTTTTTCTCGAGCCAGCTGACAGACGATAACGTGCAGGCCGCGCTGTTCGCTGTGGACGGCACGAACCCGAGCGGCGGCGGCTCGACGGCGCTCACCGCCACGCTCGCCGCGGGGGCGCTCGCCTCGCAGCATGCCGATAGAGCGCGCTTCGTCGGCAATCTGTGGAACGTCGGCCAGCAGCAAGGCCAGTACCGTTACTACCAGGAAGGGGTGTACTTGCTGGGGCTGCTGAACACGGCCGGGCGCTTCCGCGCTTCCTGGCCCTGAGTGTTGGTGGAGGGACTGTTCTCGGCGCCGCGCGCGTTCACCACTCCAGCAGCGCGGCGCCCCAGGACAGGCCGCCACCGAAGCCACACAGCACCACGCGCGAACCCGGCCCGATGCGGCCCATCTGCCAGGCCTTCTGCAGCGTGATGGGGATGCTCGCCGCCGCAGTATTGCCGTACTCCTCGATGGTCGTGACGGTACGTTCCATGGGCAGCCCGAGCGAGCCCATCAGCGCCTCGATCATGCGCAGGTTGCTCTGATGCAAGATCAATAGGTCGATCTGTTTGAGATCGAGCTCATGCTCCTCGAGCAGCTGACGGATCACGCGCGGAACGGTGTCGATCGCGAACTCCCACACCTGCGAACCCTGCATGGCGAAGGTGTTGAGGCGTTTCTCCAGTACCTCGGCCGTCACCGGCTGGCGCGTGCCGCCCGCAGGCACCTCGATGCAGTGGCTGCCCCGCCCGTCGCTGCCGAGCCGGAAGTGAAAGCGGCGTGGGTCGTCCCAGCTGGAACGTTCGAGCAATACCGCGCCCGCGCCGTCGCCGAAGAAGATGCAGGTGCGCCGGTCCTGCCAGTTCATGATCTTGGAGAAGGCGTCCGTGCCGATCACCAGCGCGTTGCGAAACTGGTTGGCGTTGGCGAGCAGCATGCTCTGCGCCACATCGAGCGCGAAGACGAAGCCGGCGCAGACGGAGTTGACGTCGAACGCGGGGCAGCGGCGTTCGGCGATGCCGAGCTTGTCCTGGATCAAGCAAGCCACGGCGGGCTGGGATTGATCCGGCGTCGCGCAGGCGACGACGATCAGATCGACGTCGCTCTCGTCGACTCCGGCGGCGTTCAAGCAGCGCAGCGCGGCGCGAGTGCCCATGTCGCTGGGCGCCTCGCCCGGTGCGGAGAGGCGCCGCTCCAGGATGCCGGTCTTGCTCACGATCCACTCGTGAGACGAGTCCAGCGTGCGCACCAGCTCGTGGTTCGTCACGACCTTCTCGGGAACGTAGGCCCCGATTCCGCCAATTCTAATGCCCATGGCTTGCCATTCCTCGAGAGTTGTTGTTTGCCGCCGGGGAGGCAGGCCCCTGCCGGACTTGCAGCGCGCGCCGTGTAGCGCGCGGCCGCGAGCAATCACTCACGCTCCCTGCGGGCGCTTCTTGCACGATGGCGAGTAGCAAGCGTCGTTCCACTCACTGTGTGCAGGGCCCGGCCAGCTCCTGCTGTGACCGCGTTACGCGCCCGCGACGCTCGAGGAACGCACGCGATCCAAAACCTTAGCGCGAGCGCGCAAGTGGTCTGATTTCTCGGGGCGTGCCGGCGTTTCGAGTGCGCGCGCCGTCTCTCGAAGGTAACGTGGCTCCGGCGTTCGCTGCGCTGCCCTTGCTCGAGGCCGAGCAAAGTCGAGGCGCCCTGGCCCATTCACGCGCGCGCCCCGCGCGACCGGGTACAGCGTGGTGCAGGCGCGAGCCCGAGCCTGCGGCAGTCTGGCCTCGGCTGGCTCGCTGCTTGCAGGGTTGCCACGCAAGGGACAGCGCCCGGAAATGATCGGGCGGCAGGGGAGGCAAGATGCTCGACACGCCGAGTGAACTCTATCGCAGCGCGCAGCTCCAGGAACGGATCGCGCGCGTCTTCTGGCACCGCAGCACACACGCTGGGCAGCAGTACCTGGAACGTGCCCAGCAGGCCATCAGCGCGAGTCTGGCGGATCCGCCTGCCCAGGCGTTGCTGCCGTTGCAGCTCGCGACCAGTTGGTATGAGTACGCGGTAGACTTCTACCAGCGCGGCGTGCTGCTGCTCGATACCCTGCGCCGGCGCGGGAACCAGTATCTCGAGCACGAGCTTGCCGGCAAGCCACCGGTCCTGCACTTCGAATACGAGACAGTGCTCGACGCGCGCAGCTTCGAGCGTCCCGTGAACTACGCACTCGTGCGCATCGAGCCGCCGCCGGGCGTAACGGTCGACCCCAAGCGGCGTCCGTATATCGTGCTCGACCCGCGCGCGGGCCACGGCCCCGGTATCGGCGGATTCAAGGACGACTCACAAGTTGGCGTCGCCTTACGCGCGGGTCACCCGGTCTACTTCGTGATCTTCTTTCCGGAGCCGCAGCCGGGCCAGACGCTGGAAGACGTGTGCCGCGCCGAACAGCGCTTCGTGCGCCGCGTGAACGAGCTGCACCCCGAGAGCAAGAAGCCGGCGGTGCTGGGCAACTGCCAGGGCGGCTGGGCGGTGATGATGATCGCGGCCTCCAGCCCCGAGGACACCGGACCGCTGATGCTCAGCGGCGCACCGATGTCGTACTGGGGCGGCGCGTGGACCGAGGGTAAGGGTAATAACCCCATGCGCTATGCGGGCGGCATGCTCGGTGGCACCTGGCTCGCCTCTCTCACGTCCGACCTGGGAGATGGGCTCTTCGACGGCGCGTACCTGGTCCAGAACTTCGAGAACCTGGACCTGGCCAACACCTACTGGGACAAATACTACCACGTGTTCGCCAATGCGGACACGGAGCCGCCGCGCTTCCTCGAGTTCGAGCGCTGGTGGGGCGGCTACTACCTGATGAATCGCGACGAGATCGAGTGGATCACCAAGAATCTATTCGTGGGCAACGACCTGTGGAAGGGTGGCGTCCGGATCAGCCGCGAGGCGCTGGACTTGCGGCAGGTCCGCTCGCCCATCGTGATGTTCGCTTCGATCGGCGACAACATCACTCCGCCCCAGCAGGCCTTTAACTGGGTCACGGACGTCTACTCCAGCACCGAGGAGCTGAAGGCGAACGGGCAGGTGATCGTCGGGCTGTTGCACCAGAGCGCCGGGCATCTGGCGCTGTTCGTCTCCGGGAAAGTGGCCAATCGCGAGCACACGCAGGTCGTCTCGGTCCTGGAGTCGATCGAGGCCTTACCTCCGGGTCTGTACGCGATGCAGATCAAGGAGAGCAAGAGCAGCGAGGGCAAGATGGAGCACGACGTGGAGTTCCAGGAGCACCGCCTGGAGGATCTCGCCCTGCGCCTGAACCGCTTCGAGCGCATCGATGAGCGGCCCTTCGAGACGGTGGAGGCCGTCTCCGAGTTGAACCAGCGCGCGTACGAGCTGTTTGCTCGGCCCTGGGTCACGGCTGTCAGCACGCCGATGACGGCCTGGCTCGGTCGCGCCTTTCATCCACTGCGAGTCCAGCACTGGGGCTTGTCGGATCTGAACCCCTGGCTGTGGTGGGTGGAGGCCGCGAGCGACGCAGCCAAGACCCAGCGGCAAAAGACGGAGCCGTCCCATCCCCTGCGCAAGGTGGAGGCGGCGCTCTCTCAGCTGATCAGTGGTGCGCTGGATCTACAGAAGGACCTGCGCGACGCCTCGACCGAGGCGCTCTTCTTCCAGCTCTATGGAAACATGTTCATCGGCTACTCCGGCGACAAGCTGCACGTCGACGCCACGCGCACCCCGCCTGTGAATCCTGCGTCGCTGCCGGTGGTCACCGGGGCGCTCTCCGGAGTGGAGCAAGGGGGCTACGCGGCCGCGCTGGCGCGCGTGGGCGAGTTGCTATCGCGCGGCGGCGCGCCAGTGCCGCTCTCGCGCATCGAGCGCAAGGCCGCGCTGGTCAAGGAGTACGCGGAGCTGTTGCCCGATCTCCCGGAGCGCGAGTGGAAGGTCACGCGCGGCCGCCAGTACAACATCGTGCGCTACGAGCCGGAGCGGGCTCTGAGCACGCTGCCGAAGTTGCTCGCGGATCCGAGAGATCGCGCGCGCTTCCTGCAAGTGATGGAGCACGTCACCAACGACCGAGAGTTCGTGGGCGACCCTACGCCCGAGCAGCTGGAGATGGTGCAGCGCATCCGCAGGGTGTTGCACGTGGAGAACGGCGCGTCCTGGGGCGCGCAGCACGCGAGCGCCTGAGGCAGTTGGCTGAGGCGGCGTGGCTGAGGCAGTTGGCTGAGGCGGCGCTGAGCAGTGCGCCTGAGGCATGTGGCTGAAGAAGTGGGCTAGAGGGCAAATGATGCAAGTGTCGAGCAACCGAACATTTGACGAGATCCAGGTCGGCGAGTCGCTGACGCTCTCGCGCCAGCTGACTCAAATGGAGGTCGAAGCGCTGGCACTCGTCTCCGGAGAGGTGGACTCCTTCCACGTCGACGACGGGGCGAAGAACGGCAACGGCGAGGGCGGCAGCACCAAGTCGGTCAGCGGCGAGGCGCTGCTCTCGGGCATGTTGTGTCGCAAGCTGCCTGGACCGGGCACCACCATCCTGGAGCAAAATCTGCGCTTCCACGGCGCCTTTTCTTCCGCCGACGAGCTGGTGGGGACGGTCACGGCGCGCGAGAAGCGCCCGCGTGACCACTCCATCGTGTTCGACTGCAACGTGCGCTGCGGCAGCCGGGAGCTGGTCAGCGGCACCGTGACGGTGGAAGCACCGCTGCAGCGAGCGCACTACACGCAGCTGGCAACGCCCGAGGTCGTGGTGCGCCGCAACGACGATTTCGCGCGCCTGCTGCATCGCTGCGAGGGGCTTCCGCCCGTGCTGTGCGCGATCGTGCACCCCTGCGATCGGGACTCACTGCTCGGTCCGCTGGAAGCGGCTCGTCTCGGTCTGATCGTTCCGGTGCTGGTCGGGCCGGAGGCGAAGATCCGCGCAGTGGCCGCGGCGGAGAAGATGGATCTGGGCTCCTATCAGATCGTCTCGACCGAGCACAGCCATGCCGCAGCGGCCAAGGCCGTGGCGATGGCGCGCTCGGGTGAGGTCGAGGCGCTGATGAAAGGCAGCCTGCACACGGACGAGCTGATGGCCGCGGTCGTGCCCTCGGCGACCGGCCTGCGCACCTCGCGCCGCATCAGCCACGCCTTCGTGCTCGACGTGCCTAGCTACCCGCGCGTGCTTCTGATCACCGACGCGGCGATCAACATCGCGCCCACGCTCGAGGACAAGGTGCATATCGTGCAGAACGCGATCGAGCTGGCGCAGACGCTGGGCATCGAGGAGCCGCGCGTGGCGATTCTGGCGGCGGTCGAGACGGTGAACTCCAAGATGCAAGCGACGCTCGAC
>JAICTU010000254.1 GCA_025936205.1 Polyangiaceae bacterium
GAACTAGGGCCCGCCGCGTTTCAATATTTCGACAACCACCGCGGAAAATCACGATTTTAGCGGCTGTGTTGGGCTCAAATTTGGTTCGAGGACCTTTTGGAGTACCTGCAGCAGGTCTTTTGCCTGGAAAGGTTTTTGGATGAACCCATTCAGGCCTTTGCCAGTAAAGCGGCTTAGCACTTGCTGGGGCCCGTAACCACTCATAATGAAAACCACAGCCTTCGGGCGAATCTGGCGGATTTCAAGAAACGCTTCTTCGCCGTCGCCTTCCGGCATGGCATAATCCAGCAGCACGGCGCGGAAGCGGTCGGGTGCCATGCGAAACTTGTCGATCGCCGCCCGGCCGGTTTCAGCAACCTCGACACTAAACCCGCTGGCTCTCAGCAAATCCGCCGTCGTGACTCGAACTCCGGCCTCGTCTTCCGCCAGCAGAATGGTGCCTTGTCCCCTCCAGGAGCGATCCGGCGGGGCAGGAGGTCTTTTCCTTTGCTTCCTACCCGGCCTCCACGCCAAGCTCGCGGCGTGGAATTCCTGGTGGGTTTGGTGCTGGGCGCGCTGGGGTGGCTCGTGCTCCGCTATGGCGTCAGCGGCTTCTTCATGGTCGAGCCCAACGAGCGGGCGGTGCTGTGCAGCTTCGGGCGCGCGGAGCGGGTCGGCAATCTGACGACGCTGCAAGATCCCGTCGCGCAGGCGCTGAATCCGGATGAGCGCGAGCGCTACGTGTACCCGCAGGTGAAGGTGGTGCCGCCGGGCTTCCACTGGCGGCTCCCCTGGCAGACCGTGCACCGCGCTTCGCTGGCGACGGCGACGGTATCGATCGCCTTCGATCCGGAGGACCCCAAGGCCAACGCCGGTGGTCAGGCGCTGGAGGCCGTCACCAAGGACCAGCTGAACACCGGCCTGCGCGGGCAAATCCGTTATACCGTCTCGGAGCGGAACCTGTATGCGTACCTGTTCGGCGTGCGCAAGCCGGTGGCGCACGTGATGGGCTACTTCGTCTCGATCTTGCGCAATCGCATCGCCAACTTCGAGGCGCCGCGCCCCATCGGCGCCGACGCCGCCGCGGTCGACCCGATCGGCGGTGTTCAGGGCATCTCGATCAACGATCTGCGCAAGAACCTGCGCGATCTGAACGAGCACATGAACACGGACTGCGCGCCGGCGGCGGCGCGCTACGGCATCAGCCTGGACACCGCGCTGATCACCAGCATCGACCCGCCGAACGAGGTCGACTCGGCGCTGGCCGCCATCAACACCGCGCACAACCACGTCTCCAGCGAAATCAGCCTGGCGCAGGCCGCCGCCGATCAGCGCATCGTGCAGTCCAAGCGCGCGGTCGAGATCGAGACCTTGAACGCGCAGGCCGAGGTGCAACCACTGCTGGCGCTGGCCGAGCAGCTGCGCGAGCTGGCAGGCATCGGCGGGCCCGCGGCGGTCGATGCCTACGTACGCAACGCCAAGTTGCCGCTCCACCGGCACGTGCGCAGCCTGCTCGTGAAGAGCCAGAACGTGGAGGACGCCCAGTGAACTTTGCGCTGTTCGCCGTCGGGCTGCTCTTCGGCTTCGTGCTGGTACCGTTCGGGCTGGCGCTGGCGCGGGTGTTCTCGCTGTACGTGATCGTGCGCGAGGGCGAGAGCGTGGTGTACGAGCTGTTCGGAAACGTGCGGCTGGTGCTGAAAGAGCCCGGCCTGTACACGCCCTGGTCGAGCATGGGGCCGCTCGCCGCGCTGATCCCGATCTTCGGCAAGAAGCTGACGGTGGATCAGCGCCTGGATCAGGCCTACCTGCGCAGCCTGCCGGTGAACTCGGAGGAGGGCGCGCCCATGGGCATCGGCGTGTGGTGCGAGATGCGGGTGAGCGATCCGCTCGCCTACCTGTACAAGAACACCGACCCCAAGGGTTCGCTGCGCGCCAACGTGTCGAACGCGACGGTGCGCTGCCTGAGCAACATGAAGCTCGTCGACATGCTGGAAGAGCGGCACTCGATGAGCCGCGCGGTGCGCGAGGAGGTCTCGCACGAGTCGCAGGAGTGGGGCTACCAGGTCGGCAGCGTGTACATCCGCAAGGTGCACTTCCGTGACGTGGGCATGATCTCGCAGATCGAGCAGAAAGTGGTGAACCGGCTGCGCCAGGTGACCGCTGCGATCCAGCAGGAAGGTACCAACCGCGTGAATGTGATCCGCTCCGCCGCGGAGCGCGAGGCGGCGGTGGAGTTTGCCAAGGCGGCCGTCATGCGCCCGCGCATCGTGGGCGAGGCGCTGGGCCGCGTCGCTCAGAACGCAGCCATCTCCAACGCGCTGTTCGAGGTGCTGGAGGCGCAGAACGCGCTGCAGAGCCCGAGCCTGGAGGTCGACATCCTGCCCCAGGGCATCCCCGTCTGGTACGGCCTGTCCGGATCTTCCGGCGCTCCCGCCCCTAGACGGCGCGAGAAGTAGTTCAGCTCTCGCGCACCGACGGATACGCCATGGTGGGCTCCTCCCAGCCCTCCAGCGGCGAAGCCCAGGTGGAGGTGGCTGGCCCATCTTCCGGCACCGCTCGCAGCTCGCTCACCGGCGCCGAAGCTGGACTGGCCTGCGCATCGAGCGGCACGGGCGGAGCGGCGCCCACCCTCGAGCCGAGAACATGCGGCGCCGCCAGCTGCTGTGCGGCGAGCCGCCGCTGGGCGTGCGAGCGCCACTCCTTCTCCACGATCAGGCGCGTGCCGCGCGCGAACGTGAGATAGGACCACGACCACTGGATCATCACGAACAGCCGGTTGCGAAAGCCGCTCAAGAAGTAGATGTGCACGAAGAGCCACAGCAGCCAGGCCAGCATACCCGCGCTGCGATAACCGCCGCGCTGCATCACCGCACGCCGGCGGCCGATGGTCGCCATCTGGCCCTTGTCCAGGTAACGGAACTGCGTGCGCTTGCGCCCCTCGAGATCGGCCGAGATGATCTCGGCGGCGTGGCGGCCCTGCTGGATCGCCACCGACGCCACGCCCGGCAGCGGGCGCTCCATGTTGGGGGCCTTGAAGTGAGCCTGATCCCCGATCACCAGCACCTCGGGGTAGCCGGGCACGCTCAGATCGGCTCCCACGATCACCCGGCCCTGGCGATCCTGCGGCGCGCCCAGGTGCGCGCCGATCGCCGACGCCTGCACGCCCGCGGCCCAGATCACCGACGCCGACGCCAGGTGTTCCTGACCGACGAACACGCCGTCCGCGTTGATCTGCGTCACCGTGCTGTTCGTCCAGAGTTGCACCCCGAGCCGCTCCAGCTCGCTGGTGGCGCGGCTCGACAGCTCCGGATCGAAGCTGGGCAGAATGCGCGGCCCGGCCTCGATCAGCACGATGCGCGTGAGCTTGGGATCGATGTTGCGAAAGTCCTTGGCCAGGGTGAAGCGCGTCATCTCACCGATCGCGCCGGCGAGCTCCACGCCCGTCGGCCCTCCGCCGACCACCACGAAGGTGAGCAGCGCCCGCCGCCGCGTGGCGTCGCGCTCGCACTCGGCGCGCTCGAAAGCGCTGAGCACGCGGCGCCGGATCTCCGTCGCCTGTTCGAGCGTCTTCAATCCGGGCGCGTGATCTTCCCACTCGTCGTGGCCGAAGTAGGCATGCTGCGCGCCCGTGGCCAGCACCAGGTAGTCGTAGTCGTAGCTGCCCGCGCTGCCGAGCACCCGGCGCGAGTCGGGCAGGATCGCCTCCACCTCGTTCTGCACCACGTGCACGTTGCTACGGCGCGAGAACAGGCCACGGATCGGTGACGCGATGTCCCCCGGGCTGAGCCCTGCCATCGCGACCTGATACAGGAGCGGCTGGAACAGATGATAGTTGCGGCGATCGATCAGCGTGATGCTCACGTCTCGGCGGCGGGCCAGCTGCCGCGCACAATTCAATCCGCCAAATCCTCCCCCGATGATCACGACTCGCGCTTCGCGCATCTTCATTAAACCTCGGGTACAGATCTCGGGGGACGGCTACGCGGCGAGCGTCTAGCACGTTTGCGAACCGGCCCAAGCAAGAACGACGACGCGATGCGCGATGCTTGCCCCCTGGCGTCCTGCGTTCCCGCGGATCGCACCCTTGATTTCCTGCTAGGCTATGTGCTGGCGCACGTGGGGTGCGCACGAGGAGCGCCAGCCGAGCTGGCGAATGAAGCATGAAAACGTACGCAATGGGATTGGTGCTTGCGCTGGGTCTGGGGGTGGGCGCCGGCGCGTCCGTGAGTACGCTGGCCCTGGCAGACGCTCCGAAAAATACGGCGCGAGAGCTGACGCAGCTGGTGATGCCCAAGGATGGCTACCAGAAGATGATGCAGCAGATGTCGGAGGGCATGGTGGAAGGCATGAGCCGCAGCGGCACCCCACTGCCCCAGGACTTTCCCAAGAAGATGATGGCCGTCGTGCAAGAAGCGCTGCCCTACGAAGAGCAGCTCGACTTCATGACCAAGCTCTACTCCAGCCGCTTCACGGATGCGGAGCTCAAGGACATGGTCACCTTTTACAAGACGCCGACCGGCGCCAAGCTGGTGCGCGAGCTCCCCGGCATCATGCGCGAGAGCGCGCTCTGGGCGAGCCAGCTGCTGCCGAAACGCCTGCCGGAGCTGATGAAGAAGCACGGCATCGGTCCCGACCAGGGCGCGGGCCCCGGCGCGCCGGCGCCCTCCTCGGCCCCGCCAAAGAAGTGAAGCGCCTCAGCGGCGTCACGGGCTGAGCGATTGCTCCCAGAACACGGCCTCCCCCTCGCGGTTCGCCACGAAGGAGACGCCGCCGTCCTGGGATAGGACGATCGCCAGCCCCTCCGGATTGTCGCGTACAAAGCGATACGCCGCTCGGTGGCGCGTGCCGACGTCTTCCACCGAGGCGGGCTCGCAGTGCGTAGCTTCCGTGTCCAGCGCGCGCCAGACGCGATCCGGCGACGGCAGATCGGCGGAGACCTCGGCGCCGAAGCCAATGATGCGAAAGCTCTTGTCCAGCACGACCGCACCGTCGATGGCGGCCAGGCTCGCGATCAACCGACTCAGCTCGAACACGGCTTGCTCCAGCCGCTCGATATCGGCGCTCTGATCGAGCACGAAATCCGTCCAGCCGACGCTGGCGGCGTTGCTGGAGTCGGCGATGCGCTCCAGGATCTGGAACAGCAACGTGCGATAGCGGCGTGCGGGCTCGCTGAACTCGAACGGATACTTGAGACGCAGCCCGCGCAGCGGCAGTTGTGTGGGCGCGCCGCCGACCAGGAGCAGCATGCCGCCGTGCTGCGCACCGCGCACCAGCTGGATCGCCCGCCGCAGCATCTGCTGCCCGATGCGCCCCACCAGCGCCGAGTCGACCAGCGACGGCACCGGGCGAGACGCCTGCTGCGCGGCGTGCTCGGCGCGCACCGCTTCGCGCTCGCGCCGGAACAGCAGGGGCAGCCACTGCGAATCGAACACGTCCAGTGTTTCATCGACGAGCACGCCGCGCTCCAGGCTGCCGATCAGCTTACCGGCGCAGCGCACCGCGACGTGCCCCGGCGCGGTGACGTGCACGATCGGGTCATAGCTCCAGTTGGGCACCGGGCTGCGGCCGCCCCACGTGGGAGCGAGCCAGGCGGGTCCGGAGTGCGCGATGCCCCAGATGCGCAGCGCGCCGTCCACTGCGTGCGCGCCGATCAGCGCGGTCTCGAACGGGGTCGCCGGGCTGAGCCGGCGGAGCTCGTTGGCGCTCAGCGGGCGATCCTGCGCGAAGCTGAGCCGCAACACGCCCTCGTTCGGGACGCCGGACTCCGGCAGCTGCGAAGGCGGGGTCAAGAGCAGGCGAAAGCGCGTGGGGCGCGCCTCCTCGGGCGTCATCGAAGCTTGAAAGCAGGCCGTCAGCGCCTCATCCAGGAGCTCACCGGAAATGCTCAGGCTCCGCTCCGACGGCCAGTGCTCCTGCACGTAGTGCGCGAGATCGGCGGGGTAAGCGTAGTGCCGGCTCACGCGCCCTCGCGCGGTGGGGACTGCTGCTGCGAAACTCGCGGCACGCGCAGCCGGGAGAGCACCACGCCGATGCACTCGTCCATGACCACCACGAGCCCCGCCGCGCTGGCCCGCGCCGCCGCGTCCTCGTTCCAGATCCCGGACTGCAACCACAGGACCCGGGCGGCGATGGCGACCGCGTCGTCCGCGATCGCAGGCGTGTGCTCGGGCCGGCGAAACACGTCGACGAGGTCCACCGGTTCGGGGATGTCGCGCAGGGACGCGTACGCCTTCTGCCCGTGCACCAGCGACTCGTGCGGATTCACGGGAATGACGCGGTAGCCGGCCGCCAGCAGGCGCCCGAAAATACCGTGGGAGGGCCGATCCGGGCGCGAGGAAGCGCCCACCACGGCGATGCTCCGCGCTCGAGTGAGCACGCGACGGAGCTCCTCGTCTGTTGGATTTTGATGGGCCATGGCGACGTTACCTCCGTGAGCCGGAGGCTCATCATACCCGCCCGCCCTCCTGAAGCCAGCGATGGACAATCTCCACGGCGGGCCCGATGGCAGCTCGAACCGCCGCGCTCAGCTCGCTGCCGGACAGTGAGGCCGGCTCGCAACCGAGCATCTGGACCGGGGCCAACCGCCGGGCAGCGAGCCAGCGGGCAGTCGCGAAGGTCGCCTCGAGGTCGAGCGCACCGGGGCACGCGTCGGGAGGGAACGGCGGCGCGAGCTCCAGCGGTGCCTTGTCGGTGTCCACATTCAGCAGGTACAACGTGCCGGGACGGCCTCCGCGCGGAGTCGCGTCGATCAGCAGCACCCGCTCCATGGCGCCTGCGAGCACATAGGCGAGACGCAAGGCGCGCACGCCGCAGTCGAGCAAACGCAAGCCGTCGGGCAACAGCTCGGGCCGCACACGACGCTGGCGCTGCAGCTGCTCCAGCACTTCCAGGCCGAAGCCATCGTCGCCGAAGGACGCGCTACCGAGCCCGGCGATCACGATGCGCGAGCTGGCACCCGGTCCCAGCAGCGATCGAGCGCTGGTCGAGCGCACAGCGGGACTCGAGGGCAGCCGCTCGCCCGGTAGCGCTGAGCGGCCAGCTCCGGCCCAGGTGTCGCGGCGACCGGTTTCACGCATCGAGGGCTCCCTCATTCCAAATGCATGCCACTCGGCGCGCGGCGCGAATGCCGCTCGGCGCGCTCGCTCGAGCCAGGCTCGAGCACGCGACTGGGGAGCGCGACTGTCACGACCGAGACAGAAGTGGTGCCCACTGCTTCTCGCCAGGAGCCGGCCTGCTCGAGCAGCTGGTCCGATGTCCGAGCGCTCAGCACGCCCAGCAAAGAGCATGGGGGTGAGCGGGCTCAACACGTCACCTACCGTCGCGTAGCCCACTGACGCCCACGAACTGTGTATGCCTGGGCCGTGCTGCTTCGACAGAAGGTGCGGCTTCGAGCCATTCCGGAGCAGCGGCCGCGGGTAGGTCGACGTAATCTGCAGGAGCAGGCGTTGCGCGGGACGGCGTGGCTCACCGGTGCGCGCTACACTTCCCCGAGATGCAGGCTCGACAGACCGCGGAGGATCGAGACACGGACAGGCCGGCGCGCGGCGTCGAGATCCTCTGCGAGAGCCCCGTGGAAGTGGTCGCCACGGCCGGCGACTGCTTGCTGGTGGTCGTGAGGACCACGCTGAGCACGGCTGGCGTGAGCGCCATTCAGCGCGGCTTCGAGCAGCTGGAGAGAGACCACAAGCGCTTCGGCTACCTCTCGTATATCGACGGCGACCGATGCACGGTGATGGAGCCATCGGCACGAGGCTTGATGTCGCACGTCGTGCGCAAGCACACCCGGCGCATCGGTGTCGCTGCCATCGTGGTCGGTGGCGAGGGCTTCCGCGCAGCGGTCGTGCGCAGGCTGCTCACGGGCATCCACCTTGCCAGCCGCGCGGAACACCCCATGACTCCATTCCGAGCGCTCGAGCCTGCGCTAGACTGGTATGAAGCGACCTGGCCGGAGCACGCTCTGCCTCGCTCCGCCCTGCGTGAAGCACTGATCGCGCTGCATCCAGGCTGTACGACGAGGCCGAGCGGACGCGACGCCAGCCGTTGACGAGTTCCGCGGCAAGCTGCTTTGCGGCCTTGCCGCTTGCCCCGGCGCAGCCATTCCCTGGTATCAGAAGGCCATGGAGCATTTCGACGTCCTGATCGTCGGGGCGGGGATTTCAGGCATTGGCGCGGCCGTCCATTTGAAATCGCTCTGCCCGGGGCGTCGCTGGGCCATCCTCGAGGCTCGGGACGAGCTCGGCGGTACCTGGGACCTGTTCCGTTACCCCGGAGTGCGCTCGGACTCCGACATGTACACGCTCGGCTTCTCGTTTCGCCCCTGGACGGAGCCCCGAGCGATCGCCGACGGCGCTTCCATCTTGCAGTACCTGAAGGACACCACCCGCGAGCACGGCCTGTACCAGGAACTGCGCTTCGGCCACTCTGTGCGGCGAGCCAGTTGGTCTTCCCAGACGGCGCGCTGGACCGTGACGGTCGAGCGCCGAGCGACCGGCGACTCCGTGCAGCTGACGTGCGCGTTCTTGTTCATGTGCACGGGGTACTATGACCCTGCGCAGGGGCACTGCCCGTTGTTTGCCGGGACGGAGCGCTTCCGGGGGCGAATCGTCCATCCGCAGCACTGGACTCCGGACGTGCAGTACGCCGGCCAGCGCGTGGTCGTGATCGGCAGTGGCGCCACGGCGCTGACGATGGTGCCGGCGCTCGCCCAAACGGCGGCTCATGTCACGCTGCTGCAGCGTTCGCCGAGCTACGTCCTGGCGGTTCCCACGCGCGATGCCTGGGTGTCGGCCCTGCACGGCAGGTTCCGGCCAGAGGTCGTGGCGAGCGTGGCCCGCTGGCGAAACATCCTGCTCGGCATGTCGTTCTTCCAGTTGTGCCGGCGCCTGCCGGGGCTGGCGAGACAGCTGATCCTGGAGCAAACCCGGCGCGCGCTGGGGCCCGACTACGACGTGGAGACCCATTTTTCTCCGACCTATGCCCCGTGGGATCAGCGCATGGGCATCGCGCCGGACGGCGACCTGTTCCGGGTAATCCGTACGGGCCAGGCCTCGGTGGTCACGGACCAGATCGTCACGTTCACGGCGACGGGCCTGTCCCTCGCGAGCGGCCAGCAACTGGCAGCGGACCTCGTGGTCACGGCCACCGGGCTCGAGCTGCAGTTGATGGGCAACCTCGAGATCATCGTGGATGGCTGCCGGATCGACGCCGCAAAGTCGCTCAGCTACCGTGGTGTCATGTTCAGCGGCATCCCGAACCTCGCCAGCTGCTTGGGGTACACCAACGCCTCCTGGACGTTGAGGAGCGAGCTCTCCGCGCGCTTCGTGGGCCGCCTGCTCCAGTACATGGCGCGTCATGGCTACCAGCAATGCCGTCCGCGCCCCGCGCGCGAGGGTGGCCCCAGCCAGCCGCTGATCGACTTCTCTTCCGGCTACGTGCAGCGAGGCATCCAGCGATTTCCGCGCCAGGGCAGCCGAGCCCCATGGCGCATGCGCCAGAACTATCTCTTGGACCTGCTCAGCTCGGGCTGGACCGGCTTCTCCGACGGCAGCTTGGAGTTCTCGTCGCCCGGCGTGGCCCAGACCATCAGCCCCGCTGCGCAGGCAGGCCAGCTCCTGTGAAGGAATTTACGCGCAAGGTGGTTGCCATCACCGGCGCCGGCAGCGGCATCGGCCGTGCGCTGTCCGTTGCTTTTGCTCAGCGCGGCGCGCGGCTCGCGCTCTCCGATCTCGACACGGCGCAGCTGGAAGTCACCGCCGAACGAGCACGGCAGCACGGGGCCGACGTGCACCTCGCCCGCGTGGACGTATCCCAGCGAGCGGACGTGTTCGAGTGGGCCGACAGCGTGGCCCGACACTACGGCTCCGTGAACTTGATCGCGAACAATGCGGGCGTGTCACTGACCGCGTCGGTCTCGGAGATGACGTTGGCGGACTTCGAGTGGTTGATGAGCATCAACTTCTGGGGCGTGGTCCACGGCACACAGGCATTTCTTCCGCATCTCATTCGCTCCGGGGAGGGTCATGTCGTGAACCTGTCGAGCATCTTTGGAATCCTCGCGGTGCCCACGCAGGCTGCGTACAGCGCCGCCAAATTTGCCGTGAAGGGTTTCACCGAGGCGCTGCGCATGGAGATGCTGCTGGAGCGCAGGCCCGTGGGGGTGACGAGCGTCCATCCGGGCGGCATCTCGACCAACATCGCCCGGGCCGGGCGCCACCCGGAGAGCCAGGGGCCGCTGCGCCGGGACCGAGAGCAGGCGATTCGAGAGTTCGAGACGAAGCTGGCGCGCAACTCCGCCGAGTACTGCGCAGCGCAGATCTTGCGGGGCGTGGAGCGCAACCAGGCTCGCTTGCTCGTCGGTGGAGACGCGAAATGGATCGACGCGGTGGTTCGCTGGCTGCCTGCGAGCTATCAATCCCTGCTGGTGGCTCACCAGAGGACGAGGCGCTCTCGGGCCGGCGCGGTGTGAGCGATCCAGCCCGGACACGGGCAGCGAGCCACCACCCGCCGCTCTGCTAGGATAGGTAGTGATGTGGGGGCTCGCCATTCTGGTCGCATGGGTGCCGCTAGTGATAGCGGTCAGCGTCCTGTCGGCGCGCCTGGCCTGGCGCATGTCGCGGCGCTGGCGGGAGCTCGGGCTGCCGCTACGAGTGCTGGCCGTCGCCACCGCGCTTCCGCTCACGGTGGGGTTGTTGGGCGCGCCGCTGGCTCTGCTGCGGAGCTTCCTGGACAGCTTCCTGGACATCGGCACCAGCTCCGTCGAGCCCTCTCAGAAGGCGCGCAGACTTGCAGAAGGCATCTCGGAAGCAATGAACTGCAGCGCCCTCGCGCTGCTCGTTGGCATACCGGTCCTGCTCGTCGCAGCCCTGGTCTCGAAGCGCGATCGGCGTGGCGGCCCACCCGATGGCGATGGCCACGGGCCCTGAACGGCGCGGGCCTGCGCCCTTCCGCCGACAGCATCGCACCTCCGCTCTGCCGCACGGCGCATCTTTCGAGCTGGAAACACGCGCCTCGATCTCCGGCTTGCGGCTCGGCCGCGCTGCGATAGACCTGGGGAATGGCAGAATCGCTCGCTGGAGCGCTGGAACGGCTGGTAGTCGACGCCTGGCCCGCCGCAGAGACCGAAGACCTCGACGGCTGGCTGCTGCGCGCGAGCGGCGGGCCCACGCAGCGCGGCAACTCCGTGGCCACGCTCGCCGCCGGCTCCGCGCTGAGCCTCGATGAGCGCGTGGCGCGCGCCGAGCAGTGGTATCGAGCGCGCGAGCGAACCACCATCCTACAGATCGGTCCGACAGCGGCGCCGGACGGCCTCGATGCTGCGCTCGAGCAGCGTGGCTATCGCCGCCACGGCGACTCGGTGGCCGCAGTCGCTGCGCCTCAGGTGGTCAGCGATCACACGAAAAGCGTGCTGAAGGCCGGCGTCGAGGCCAGTCCGAACGCCGAATGGCTGGGCATTGCCGAGGGCTCCAGCCGCCACGCCAGCACCAAAGACGTACTGCGCGGCTTCCTCGCGCGGCTGGGCAACCGTTGTCGCTTCGCCACGGCCTGGGTGCAGGATCAACCGGCGGCCATCGGCCTGGGCATCACCTCGCCCGGTCACCTCGGGGTGTATGCGATGCACACCGTGCCGGAGCTACGCCGGCGCGGCGCCGCGCGGGCGGTGCTGCATGCCTTGGCGGGCACCGCGCTGGCGGAGGGCCAGGGCGAGCTGTATCTGCTCGTGGACGCCCAGAACGCGGCCGCGCGCAGCCTGTACACGCACAGTGGCTTCCGAGACGTGTATCACTACCACTATCGGATCCAGGGCGACGGCTGAGAGCCGGCGCGCCGTCAGTGCGCCGCCACGTCCAGCGCGATGCCGACGCTGATCAGCGCCACCCACGCCAGGTTCAGCGCCGCCACCGTGCGCACGCTGACCGACTCGGTCTTCAGGTGCATGAATACGAGCGCCACGACACCCGCCTTCACGGCGGCGATGATCAGCGAGACCGCCGTGGCGAACGCACCCAGATCGAGGTAGTGCGCGCCGAAGCTGACCGCGGTGAGCACGAGCAGCGCCAGCCAGGAGAGCACATAGGGCCGCCCGCTGTGTGCGGCAACATGGTGGGCGGCTCGGGTGGATGGATGGGTTGGGTCAGTCATTTTTGCAGGTACATCAGCGGCCAGACGAAGATCCAGATCACGTCGACCAGATGCCAGTAGAGGACCCCGAGCTCGAGCGGGGTGTACCGCTCCGGGGTGTAGTGACCTCGTGCGGCGAACACGCCCAGCACGGTCAGCGCGGTGAGCCCACCGATGACGTGCAGTGCGTGCAGCCCCGTCAGAAAGAAGTACAGCGTGAAGAATAGGTTTGCGCCGTGGCTGGGTAACTCTTCCGAGTGATAGAGCGCCCCCGGAAAAATGCCGGCGTCAAAGTGCTCCTTGTACTCGATGCCCTTCAGCACCAGGAATACCAACCCCAGCAGCAGGGTGATGCCGAGTGAACCCAGGATGCCGCGCCGCGAGCCGCGCCGTGCCGAGTGCACCGCCCACGCTGCGGAGAAGCTCGAGGTCACCAGGATCGCGGTGTTGATGGTGCCAATGGCGATGTTGTTGTGGTGCACCGCCAGCGAAAAGTCTTGCTGGTACTCGAGGCGGTAGCCCGTATACAGAGCAAAGAGCGCTCCGAACAGCAACACCTCGCTGGTCAGGAACAGCCACATCCCGAGGTGGCTCGCATGCTCTTGATGAGCCAGGCTCTCGAAGTGTTCTGCCGGTTCGTGCGCCATGGCTCATTCTCCGGGGCTGGGTAGCGGATGGGGCACAGCAGGCGCTGCGATGGTGGTGTCCGGGTCGGTCAGCGTCGGGTCGGGCAAGTGGTAGTCGTACGGGCTGCGCTCGAAGTCGGGCTGCTCCAGGAAGTTGTGCTCCGGCGGCGGCGAAGCCGAGAGCCACTCGTAGCTGC
>JAICTU010000402.1 GCA_025936205.1 Polyangiaceae bacterium
ATTGACCGTGTTCAGAGGACAATCGGACCCGATGTGGGTATGCGCGACTCGCTGTCGTTTCCTGTGCCGGATGCACACCTCCCGTACCCGAGCCCGGTGCTCGGCGCGTGGCTTCACACTGACCGAGTTGATGGTGGTCGTGTTCATCATGGGGGTGCTGGCGGCGATCGGCTTCGCGTCGCTGCGTAAACAGGTGAACTCCGCCTGGCAGGCGGAGGGTCTGACCATGGTGCAGAGCATCCGCGCCGCCGAGGAGCGCTGGCGGGCGGAGCACATGATGTATCTGAACGTGAGCCACCCCGACGAATGGTATCCCGCCGATCCGCGGGATACTCCCGGCGAGCTCCACGCATTCTTTTTCGAGCCCGGCACCGGCAAGCACCAGGATCAGGACCTCTGGCTCCAGCTGCGGCCGACCGTGTCGGGTCCCGTGCGCTTCGGGTACCTCGTCAACGCAGGCTATGCCACCAAGGCCATGACACCCGCGAGCGCGCCAGGCCCGGCGGTGACCTGGCCTGCGTCGCCGCCCGACAATTGGTATGTGATTCAGGCCATTGGCGACACCGACGGCAATGGCGGCTGCGTGTACTACCGCGCGTCCAGCCTCGACGGGGACGTCTTCGTCGTGGACAACGACTGAGCTGAGCGCGCGCTGCGTCTGCTCACTTCCCGTTGCGCTTCGGGCGGCGCGGCGGAGCTGCGCGTTGCACACACTGGAACACGCGGTGTGTCGAGCGCGCAGCGCACCCCCAATGCTTTCTGAAGCGGTACGCCGCGACAGCCGTAATTTGTCACTGGGTACACTCGCAATGACCAAAAACGTCAACGCTGTTTCGAAGTGCGGCGCGCCCTTTTCGCCTCTCCTCAGCACAAGTAACGAACAAACAGCCAGAAATCCTGCGCCGCGCGCTGCGTGGCATGAGCGTTGCTCTAAGGACTCCGTGATGCTCGCCAATGGCCCCTGCCGCTCCGATGCTCGCTCGAGCATGCACGCACGCGGCGCGGCGCGCTCGACGGAGACGGGCTTCACGCTGATCGAGCTGATGATCGTCGTGGCGATCATGGGCGTGCTCGCGACGCTCGCCGCGTACGGCGTGCGCAAGTACGTGCTGGAGGCCAAGCGCGGTGAGGCGGTGGGCATGCTGACGCAGATCCGCAGCGCGGAAGAGGCCTATCGCGACGAGAAGTTCGTGTACCTCGGGCGCGGCGACTTCACGCTGTGGACGCCGACCAACGATCCCGGTGGCAAGAAGTACGGATGGGAATCCGGCCCCAACGACGAGATGCGCCAGATCTTCGCTCAGCTCGGCGTGATGCCGGACGGCGCGGTCGAGTACGCGTACGCGGTGGTCGCGGGCACGGCGGGTTCGTCGGACGTGACGACGGATGATGGCAAGCTCATCCCCGCGCCCAAGGGGCCCTTCTACGTCGCGCAGGCCAAGGCCGACCTGGATGACAACGGCACGTACACCTACGCGACCGCATTCAGCGCCGACAACACCGTCGTGCTCGACGACAAATACTGATCCCGGTGCCTTGCGGCTGGCTGCAAGAGCACCCGCGCCGCGCACACTTCCAAGACAGAAAAGAAAACACAGGAGATTCGTATGCTGATTCAGGACAAACTCAACAAGCTTCGGAACACGCGCGGCTTTACGCTCGTCGAGCTCATGATCGTGGTCGCCATCATTGGCGTGCTCTCGGCGCTCGCCATCTACGGCGTCCGCAAGTACCTGACCAACGCCAAGACTGCGGAAGGTCGCATGGGCATCGGCCGCATCGCCAAGGACGCGCAGGTCGCGTACGAGCGCGAGACGCTGGACAAGCTCATCGTCAACCTGGGCGAGACGGCGGCCATTGCGCATGCCCTGTGTCCCGCCAGCACCCTGGTGCCGACTACGATCAACGATGTATCGAACAAGAAATACCAGTCCTCGCCCACCGACTGGACTGGAGCCGGCTGGTCCTGCCTGAAGTTCACGATGACGGATCCGCAGTACTTTCAGTACCAGTATACCGTCGGCAACCGGAACGTTCCCGCGCAAGTCAATGACAGCTTCATCGCGCACGCGATCAGCGACTTGAATGGCAAGGGAAGCAAGGCGGGTGAGCTGCAGTTGCCCGGCAAGGTTCAGTCGTCTTCGGCCGGTCTGGTCCTCACGCTGTCTGCGACCATCGACGAGTCCCTCGCGGAGAACTGAGCTCTCCTAGTGCTTTGCAAGGTGGAGGCCGCCGTCGCTTTGGTGACGGCGGCCTCGGCCGTTTTGTGGCTTGAAAGCAGCTCTTGGTGCATCGAACATGGAGCGCGATCCGGTGATCCCCAAGCCCCGCGCTGCCCCCCGCTGGGCAGCCCTGGAGGCCGTGACGGCAACGCTCGGGCTCGCGCTGCTGCTGTACGCGCTGGTCCAGCGCAGCGGTTTCGACGAGCTGATCGGCTTGTCCCGCATCCGGCTCTCCGGCGATGAGCCTTGGCTGGTGCCGACCACGTTGCTGTCCACCACGCTGATCGCGCTGCTGCCGGCGCTGGCGGCCGCGCTGTCCCTGCAACGCGCTCGGTGCCTCCGGGCGAGCCGTGCTTGCTTCATCGCACTGTCGAGCCTGGCGCTCTTCCTCTCGATGCTCGACCTGGATCTGATGCGTTCGTTTGGGCGCCACCTGTCCGAGGTGGTGCACATCGCCCTGCAACCCGAGGGGCGGGTGGCGGGCGGCAATCCCTGGCAGTGGGCGCGCACTATCGGCACCTGGGCCTGTCTGGCGCTGCTGGGCAGCTGGAGCACGGTGCTGCTCGCCGAGCGCGCTGCTCAGCCGATCGCTCGGCGCCTGACGCCGCTCCTGCGCCGCGCCGCGGGCTGGGGGCTCGGTGTGCTGGCGGTGGCGCTCGTGCCCGTGCCGCACCTCATGCACGATGGCTGGCGCAGCGCCGGTCTCTATGAGCGCCTGTACGGAGCGCTGCCGTTTGATCCACGGCTGGGCGTCGGCGTGGCCCAGGCGGCCGAGCCCGTCGACCCCGCGCTGCGCGGGCTCGCGCAGCGCCTGCGCGAAGCCTACAAGGTCGTGTACCCCGCGCTGGGCGCCGGGCAACCCGGCAGCACCGCACCCCTGGCCCTCGGCGCTCGGCCCCCGAACGTGATCCTGATCGTGACCGAGAGCCTGCGCCATGACGTGTTCGGACCGGAGCTCATGCCACGCCTCACGCGCTGGGCGGAGCGCGGGCTCATCGCCAGCGAGCACGATGCAGGCACGAACTACTCCCAGACCGCGCTCTTCAACCTGCTCTATGGGCGCAGCTCCGTCCTCTACCATCAAACCCTCGACGCCCACGTTCCGCCGCAATTCTGCGCCACGCTGCGCGCCAGCGGCTACGAGTGTGCCTACTTCTCCGGGCACCCCAAGGTGTGGCTGCGGCGAGAGGAGTTCGTCAACGCCGAGACCATGGACCACTTCGTCCACGACGACACCGGGAGCTGGCCCGACTGGGATCGGCACGCGCTCGACGGCATGGTGCGCCTGGCTACCGAGAGCCCCAAGCCGATCTTCGCGATCGTGCTCTTGATGTCCTCACACTTCGAGTATCGCTACCCGCCACAGTATGAGATCGATCGCCCGGTCGCCGACAGCGACTGGAACGTGACCTCGATCAGCTCGCTCGGGGCGGATGCGGAGACTCCCCATCGCAACCGCTACCGCAACTGCATGCGCTTCATCGATGACGTGGTGGCAGACGCCATCCAGCGTCTCGACCCGGCGCGCAACCTGGTCGTGTTCACCGGCGACCACGGCGAGTCCATCCACGACGACGGGCGCTATACGCACGGTTACTCGTTCGCCGACATCATCACCCGTACGCCCTTCGCCATGGTGGGCCCCGGCATCGAGCCGACGCGGCTGCAGCAGCCGACGTATCACATGGATGTGTTACCCAGCGTGCTGCACGTGCTGAGCGGGCAGCGTGCGCCCCTGGCCCACATCCAGGGCCGAGACTGGTTCAGCGAGCCGGCGCCGAGCGCCGCGTTGGAGTCCTTCAGCGACCCCGAGCGCTACGTCATCCAGACCCAACTGCGCGCCGAAGGACTGCGCCTGCGTCTCGACCTCGACGCGCGCGCGCCGGTCGTCACCCTGTTCGGCTTCGAGGATCCGCTGGCGCATCTGCTGTCGACGCCAGCCCCGTCGCCACAGGCGCAAGACACCCTCGTGCGCGCATTCGAGGACCAGATGGCCGCGCTGCGGCGCTAACGTTCGCGCGCGCTCGGCTTGCGAATGATATCGCGTTAGGTAACATCGAATGCAGATGATCCAGTCGTTTGGAAACCGGCTGGCCGAAGATTTATTTGATGATGTTGCTCTGCCGCCGTACGTAAGCTCGCGGCCGACCTCCGCCGAGCGGCGCAGCGTAAGCTCCAATACTTGCACGCGGCGGGTAAGCTGCAGGACTTGGCTGTACCGCCGGCAAATCGATTCGAAGCTTTGAAGGGCGACCTGAAGGGCTTCTATTCGATCCGGATCAACGAGCAGTGGCGCGTGGTCTTCAAATGGCGACACGGCGCAGCCAGCGATGTGCAGATCATCGACTACCATTGAAGAAGGCGTGCACGTCATGCGTCCGAAGAACCCGATTCATGCAGGAGAGATGCTGCGCGAGGAGTTCCTGGTCCCCAAAGGCGTATCTCAGCGCGCGTTTGCGGCTCAGCTGGGCTGGACCCCGGCCAAGCTCAACGAGTTGGTGACAGGGAAGCGTGGGATCACCGCGGATAGTGCTCTCGACTTGGCCGAAGCCCTCGGGACTTCAGCGGAGCTCTGGATGAACCTACAGGTGAGCTGGGATCTGCGGAAGGCGGAGCAGAAGCGGAAGGCCTCCTGAGCGCAAGCGGGCTCATTCTGGCGACGCCGGCGCCGCGCGCTGCCGAGCCCCTGCGCGAATGGTGCGTACGGGATCGCCGGAGGTTCGCGCAGGGATTCGCCCGCCCCTCTTGGCCGTGGCACAATCCGACCCAATGCTCCGCCGGCTCCCCTCCGCGCTCCCGCTCTCTGTCCTCCCGCTCTGTGCCTGCATCGCCGTCGGGACCGCGCTCGTGGCCAGCGTGCGCGGGCCGCTCGTCGAGCGCTACACGAAGCCGAAGGAGCACGAGCAGGTGTCGTTCTTGCTCTCTCCACGCTGGAGCGCCGTCTTCAGCCTCGGCCATCGCGAGGCGCTCGCGGACTACCTGTTCGGCACGCTGCTCGTGCGCTACGGCATGAGCTTTCGCGACAAGCATCGGGACGAGGCCGCCTACCGCTATCTCGACACCATCACCACGCTCGCTCCCACCTTTTCTCGTCCCTACCGGTACGCGGACACACTGCTCACGATGCTGCCCACGCCGCCGACCCAGCAGGACTATCTCGACACTCGCTACTTGCACGAGCGCGGCGAGAAGGCGCTGCCCACGGATCAGGAGCTCTGGTACGTCGCGGGCCAGTTCGCGACCTACATCGCGCCGGATCGCCTCCCACAACCGCTGGCGGACGAGTTCAAGCGGAAGGGTGTCGCGGATCTGGCGCGCGCCTGCGAGCTGGCGAGCAACAACGCCAACATCCCGTACGGCTGCATCGGCGTGCTCCGGCAGCTCAACAAGGAGGGCCAGCGCGAGGCGCTGATCCGCATGCTGACGCGCACGCTGGCCGTGAATGACGACCCGGAGATCCGCCGCATTGCCATGGGGGTTCTGCAACGCCAGCTCGGCGAGCGCGAGAAGGCGCGCTACACGCGCCGCATGAAGGAGCTGGAGGGCATCTGGCAAGAGCAGATGCCCCAGGTCTCGCGCGTGATGATGTCACTCCTGGGTCCGGGGCCGGATGTGTGGAAGTGTGCCGGAAGGAGTGCGACCGTCTCCGCCGAGTGCGCGACGAGCTGGCGCGATTGGGGGGAAGCGCGAGATCGCAGCGGCGGTTGATGCCGGGTTTTTCGCTGCGATTTTTCCGCGGAGCGCGCTGCGCTGTGCCGTTGCAGTGCGCCTCCGCCCGCTCTGCGCCCTGTGATTTTCACGGGGGGCGGGGTTAGACTGGTCGGGTGAGATTACGCAACACACTCTCCTCGGGACTGTTCGGACTGTTCGGCGCGAGCTGCCTCGGCGCGCTGGTGAGCGCCGCTATCGGTTGTGGTGGTGGCGGCGACGAGAGCTGCACGACCATCGGTTGCTCCCAGGCACAGGGCGCGAGTCAGCCCAGCGGGCAAGGGGGCAGTGCCGGGGCGTCCTCCAGCGAGGGCACGCCGGGCGGAGACTTGCTCGCCGGTGACGATGGCCGCGGGACCTCCTCGGGGCTGCAGGAGGGTCAAGTGTGCAGCGGCGTCTCGGCGGCTGCGCCCACGCGTCCGATCAACATCATGATCCTGCTCGACGCCTCCGTCTCGATGCTGGACTCGACGGATCCCAGCAATCCCAGCGCACCCTCCCGCTGGGATGCCGTGCGCTCCGCGCTGGGCTCCTTCGTCAACAGCGCCCAGGCTGCCGACGCGCGAGTGGGGCTGCAGTTCCTGGGATTGATGCCGCGCGGGGATGATTGCTCCGCGGACAAGTATGCCGTTCCCGCCGTGCCGATCGCTCCGCTCGGGACCAATCGCACGCAGCTGATCGATACCATGAACAACTGGCGGCCGGGCTCGCTCACGCCCACGGTCCCGGCGGTGACGGGCGCGCTGCGCTACGCCATGCAGATCGCACAGCAGCCGGAGAACAAGGACATTCCCACGGTGCTCGTGCTGGCTTCCGATGGGCTACCGACCGAGTGTGGCCAGATGACGGCGGATGGCGCCACCATCGCTTCCATCACGCAGGTTGCGGACGTCCTGCGCAGCTACTCCAAGCCGCCGGTCGACGGCGCCGGCAACCCGATGCAGCCGCCGATCAAGACCTACGTGGTCGCCCCCGAAGGCGGGTCCACGAATGCCCCGTTGCTGGCCCAAGCGGGGGACGCGCAGGCGTTCGTGCTGGCGGGTCCGAATGGCTCGGGCACCAACCTGGAGGCGGCGTTCCTGGATGCCTTGCTGCGCATCATCACCAAGCCCATCAGCTGCGAGCTGGATCTGCCGCAGAAAGCGCCCGATACGGGGCAGGATCTCGACTTCGACAAGGTGCGCGTGCGCTTCACGGCCGCCGGCAGCGGTACGGTGAGCGAGTACCCGCGCACCGATAACCTGGTGAACTGCGGCAACAACAAGGCCTGGTACTACGACGACCCGGTGCATCCGAAGAAGATCATCCTGTGCCGCGACACTTGCCAGTCGCTCAGCGCGGGCGATCTGAAGATCGAGCTGGGCTGCTCACCGCAAAAAATTGTGCGCTGAGCGCGGCGCTCAGTCGGTCTTTTTTCGCTGCAACTGCTGGCGCACGGCGGTCTGAATGGCCGCCGGCACGTTCTTGCTCTTGCTCAGCGAGCGCAGGTCGCTGTCGCGCAACAGCGGGATCATGCGCGACGCAAAGGTGAAGGGCGTCTTGGGGTTGTTCACCAGGTTGAACTTCACCTTGTAGTTGCGCGTGAAGTCCTTGTTCTGGGCGACCACGCGCAGCACATCATCGATCACGCTGCGGCTCGAGGCGATCAGTGCCGCATCGTTCTCGTTCAGCAGCGGGCTCTGCGCGGCCGCGGTCGCCACCAGCCGGTTGCGATCGCGGACCAGCAGCATGCGCTCCGCTCCCGTGCCGAGTGTGGCGCGGCGGATCTTCTGGCTCACGGTCATGTTGCCGAGCTGCGCGAACAGGGGCTTGAACTTGTTCTTGACCTCCTCCTCGCCTTCGTCGTTCACGTCGTGCGTGTCTTCGCCGTCTTCGCCCTCGACCTGCGCGCTCAGCTGCTCGACCTCCTGGAATAGCTGATCGTCAAAGCTCGGCTCCTCCGTGGCTTCCGGGATCAGCTGGTTCTGGATGGCGGCGGCAGCTTGCTTGAATGCCGGGATGTTCAGCTCCAGCTTGTTGCGCACGGCCAGGTCCACCAGGCGATCGGCGGTCGACATGCGCACGCGCTTGTTCAGGTAGAGCTTCTCGATCACGCGCGGAAAGCGCAACAGCACGCTATCGCTCGCCGCGACTACCTCGCCGATGGCTTCGTTCGCTTTTTGCGCGATCTGCTCCAGCGCCTCGCTGGTGATATTGCGCGCCGCCAGCAACCGGCTGACCACCCCCGTGTCCGCGTGGTGCACCTCTGCAAGCAGTTCCAGAACTCGTGCCTGCAGGTCGGTGGCGAGCGCGCCGTGCAGGATGGGTTCAGGGAACGCTTCCAGCGTATGCCGCGCTGTCTGAGCCAGCTCGGCGTTGGCATTTTCCGCGAACGCGCACACCAGCGTGACGATCGCTTCCGGCTTGAGGCCGGGCGCGATGCCCTTGGCGGCCATCATGCGCAGCGGGGCAGGCGCGGTGTCCGCCAGCATGCGCTGTGCCGGGCCCGGCAATGCGCTGGTGTCGACCGCACGAACAGAAACTTCGCTGGTCGTGTTCATGCCGTCGCCCTTTCCGCTGAGGTTCGCCAGAGCACCGCCGCGCTGATCATCACACCACTGAACGGGACGATCGAGGTACGACACTACCCCACTG
>JAICTU010000796.1 GCA_025936205.1 Polyangiaceae bacterium
ACAGCCGCAGTCCGGACAGGCAACCTTCAACAGGTCCAGATTTTCTTCATTCGGAACGGTGACCACCAGCGTCCCGCCCGGCACGAGAAGGCGCGCGACTTCACGCACTGTGGCCGCCCGCTGCTCGGGAAGCAAATGCTCGACGGTCTCGATCAGGAAGGCTACGTCGAATTGCCCGCTCGGCAGCGGCGTCGGCAGCGCTTCGACCTGCTGAACCCCGGCGAAGCCACGGCGACCCGCCAAGCGTTTCCGAGCCGCCTCCACCGACACCGCCGAATAGTCCACGCCCTGGTAGGAGCCGCCGTAATTCGAGAGGAGATCGAGCAGATGTCCCGGCCCGCAACCAAAGTCTAGAATGCGCCCAGTGAGCGACACGTTGTGGCGTGACACCATCCGAAGCAGCGCGGCGCCGACCAGCTTGCTGAAATACGTCTCGTCATGATCGGCAAGTGCTGCATACTGATTCCAGAAGCGTGCAATCTTGCCGCCGGTCCATTCGACATCATGGAGCGCTGGAAGGGGGTCGCTCATCTTTCCTCTCGCCGTTGCCTTGGTGCTTCTCAGGCGTCTGCTTTACCGGCGTCCTGGGGCAACTCTGAATCGCGCCGGCCATAGTAGCGATAGTACGGATAGCCGCCGCGCTGCAGATCCGCAGCGTTCAGCACCGCACCAGCGAGGTTGGCCCTCACATCGTGCAACGCACGCTGGGCGTGGCGAACCATGTCGCGTGCAGAGCGGAGGGCGCGCACGACCATCAGCGTGGCATCGACACGTGTGGAGAGGATGACGCCGTCCGTGACCGGACCCACCGGCGGGCTGTCAATGACCACGCGGTCGTAGCTCGATGTCAAATCTGCTAGCAGTGCCTCGAAGCTCTTGCTCTGCAGGCTTTCTGCCGGGGATGGGCTGCTGGGCCCCGAGGTCAAAACGCTCAGGCCCGGGACGACGCTGGCGTGAACGTCGCTGGAGAGTTTGCTGCGATCCACGAGGGCCGTCGTCACGCCGCGGTCGTTGACGAGATCAAACACCTTGTGGAGGCGGGGCCGGCGTAAGTCGCAGTCGACGAGCACCACCCGATGGCCCGCCTGGGCCATGGTAATGGCGAGCCAGCACGCCACCGTGGTCTTGCCCTCCGCCGGACCACCGCTGGTGACGAGCAAGGTGCGGAAGGGCTTGTCCGGCGACATGAACGAGAGATTTGTACGAATCCCGCGCGCGGCTTCGGAAACCGCGCTGGTCGGATCCTCGTGCACCGCCAGCTCAGCTGAGCCGGATTCTGTCTGCCTCCGGCGATTACTATGGAACTTTGAGCCATATGCAGGCGCTGGATCTTGCCCCAGCCTCGGCAAAGTACCGAGGTATGTGATGCCAAGCTCTTCGATGTCGAGCTGCGACTTCACGCTCTGATCGAACATCTCGCGTCCGAACGCCCCGAGCAAGCCCAGGGCGAGCCCACAGACCACGCCGATGGCCATGTTCACGGGCACGCGCGGGCTCACCGGCCTCTCCGGCACCAGCGGGGGATCGACGACCTGAATGTTGTTGAAGCGCATCATGCGCGTCAGGTCGCTTTCTTTGCTGCGCTCGATCACGAGCGAGTACAGCTTCTCCGTATTGGTCTTGCCGCGCTCCAGACGATGGTAGTCGATCTCCAGCCGCCCCAGCGCCATCGCGCGCTGCTGAGCTTGCTCGAACAGGGTCGAAAGGCTCTCTACCTCGTGGTCGACCATCGCCAACTCGCGTTGAGCGGCCGACTTGATGTTCTGAACTTCCTGTTGCAGCGCCTCTTGCGCTGCTTTGACCCGAGCCGTGGCAGAGGCCACCAGCGGATGCATTTCGCCCTTCCCGGAACCAATCAACGAGTCACGCTCGGCGACGGCTTGGTCCAGGGTATCGCGCAGCTGCTGGAGCGAAGTGCTCTTGAGCAGGTCGGAATTGGGTAGTGCCGCAAGGCCCTGCGACTGCCCCAGCGCCGCGAGCTCTTCGGCTTGCGCGGCAACCTGCGTGCGCCGCACCCGCACCGCGGTCAATGCCGAGCTCAGCTGCTGCATCTCCTGGCGCAGCATGTTGTTCTGGTCGTCGATCGAGACGGAAAGGATCCGATTGTCCTTCTTGTACTCGTGCAGAGCGATTTCGTTGTCGTCCAGCTCTTTCTTTAGGTTGTCCACCTGCCCCCGAAGCCATTCCGCGGCAGTGTTGGTCGAGTCCAGGGCGGTATCGATGTTGCGATCGACGTAGACGGAGACCAGCGTCGCAAGGATCTGCCGCGCCCGCTCGGGGGTTGGATCTTGGTACGAAACCGTGACAAGCCGGCTCTCGCGAATGGGCTCCACCGACA
>JAICTU010000487.1 GCA_025936205.1 Polyangiaceae bacterium
CCAGTGCTCGCGCCGCCAGTGCTCGCGCCGCCAGTGCTCGCGCCGCCGCTGCCCGCGGCGCCACCCGTGCCGCCGCCGGGGGAGCCCGGATCCTGCGGGGACAGATCGTTGACGCAGAAGTTGAAGTCCACGGCCGCGATGTCATTGCCGGGAACCACCACGTTGATGGACATCAGCGGCGTGGCCCCGTCATAAAAGTCGCCGCTGTTGTCCCAGCACGCGCTGTTGAACTGGGTGAGCGACACGTCGCCCATGGCTGTGTCGATCGGGTAGCACCAGTCCCGGCCTTGCTCGTCGCGCAGCGAGATTCGCAGAGCGGTGTCCGCATCGATGAAGTAGCGGATCGAGGGCGACATCGGGGTCCACGGCAGCGCGCCCTCCTCGGGCTGCTGGTTCAGGTTCCAGCCCCACAGCGCAAAGCTCTGGAATTGAGCGTTCGCGGCGACGCTGCCGCTCGCACACATACCCGAACGCTCCACGGAGCTCGTATCGTCGGCGACGCTATACAGGTGGCCCTGCCAGTCGCCGATGTTGCGATAGTCCATTTGCGACGGGGGCGGTGCGGCTTCGAGCTCGGGGTAGAGCTCATTGACGCACAGGTGGAAGTCCACGTCCGCCGTGTTGCTGCCCGGTACGATGGTGCCGATCGAGACCAGCGGCGTGACCCCGTTGTAGAAGTCGCCGCTGTTGTCCCAGCACTGGCTGTTGAACTCCGCGAACGAGACGTCGCCCCGCGCGTCCGGCAGCGCGTAGCACCAGTCCTTGCCGTCCGCGTCGCGCAGCGACAGGCGGAGCGGAACCGTCGAGTCGACGTCGTAGTGCATCATCGGCAACGTGGGGTCCCAGGACAGAGGCATGCTCTGCATTTCCTGGTTCAGGTTCCAGCCCCAGCCGCCAAAGCTCTGGAACTGCGGATTGCTGGTGATGGTACCCGCCGCGCACTGACCAAATCGCTCCACGTGGCTCGTGGGGTCCGCGACGCTGAACATGTCGCCGTGCCAATCGCCGTTGTCCATGTAGTCGATGGGCGGTGGCGGCGGCGGCGGCACGAAGGGCTCGTCCTCCGGGAACAGATCCATGACGCACATCTCGAAGGGCACTTCGCTCGTGTCGTTGCCCGGCACCACGACAGTGAGCGAGACCAACGGCGCGACGCCGTTGTAGAAGTCGCCGCTGTCGTCCCAGCACGCGCTGTTGAAGTCCGTGAACGACACGTCACCTTGCTGCTCGGGCAGCGCGTAGCACCAGTCTTTGCCGTCCGCGTCGCGCAGCGACAGCCGCACCGGTACAGTGGACATGAGCTCGTAGTGCATCATGCCCATGGTCGGATCCCAGGAGAGCGCCGGCCCCTGCCGGTCCTGGTTCAGGTTCCAGCCCCAGCCGGCAAAGCTCTGGGACTGCGGGTCGATGGCCACCATGCCCGACGCGCACATGCCGGAGCGATCGATCGAGCTGTTGAGGTCGGCGGCCGTGAACATGTAACCGCGCCAATCGGCGTTCTCCAGGTAGTCCGGATCCGCCATCGGCGGCGCACCACCGGCGCCGCCCGTGCCCGTGCCCGCGCTCCCACCTCCAGCACCGGGATCGCCATCGGGAGCGCCGCCTTCGCCGCCCACACCGGCGTCGCCCGCGGTGTTGCCTGCGCCACCGGCGCCACCGGTGCCACCTGCGCCACCGGTGCCGCTCGCGCCGCCCGTACCGCCGCCGGGATCGCCCGTGAACGGGTCGCTCTCCGGGAACAGGCGGTTGACGCACAGCTCGAAGGGCACCTCGTGGACGTTGTCACCCGGTACGACGACGTTGATCGAGACCAGCGGCGTGACGCCGTTGTAGAACTCGCCGCTCTCGTCCCAGCACGCGCTGTTGAAGTCAGTGAACGACACGTCGCCCTGGGGATCCGGCAGCACGTAGCACCAGTCCTTACCGTCTGCGTCGCGCAGCGACAGCCGCACGGGTGTCGGGGACATGACATCGTAGTGCATCAGCTCCAGGTTCGGATCCCAGGCGAGCACCGGGCCCTCTTGCTCCTGGCTCAGGTTCCAGCCCCAGCCGGCAAAGCTCTGGAACTGCGGATCGGGGCTCACGATGCCCGACGCGCACTTGCCAGAGCGATCCACGAAGCTCGTGCCATCGGCGAAGCTGTACAGGTAGCCGTGCCATGCTTCGTCCTTCAGGTAGTCGAGCTGCATGGGCGGTGGGTCGTTGCCGCTGCCGCCCGTGCCTCCCGACGCACCGGCAGCGCCGCCGGTGCCGGGATCCGTATCGGGGGCGCCACCCTCGCCGCCCACACCGGCATCCCCCGCGCTGTTGCCAGCGCCGCCGGCGCCAGCACTGCCGGGATCCGAGTCGGGAGGCGGCTCCTTCACGCCCGCATCGGTGACCACGATGGGGCCGGGGTCGTTGCCTGTGTCGCCCGCTGCTCCGCCTTCGCCTCCCTCGCCGGTGCTGGTCGTTCCGGCCTGGCCAACGCCGGGGTCGACCTTCGGCTCACCGGTACCCGCAGCGCCCGCCACGCCACCGCTGCCACCCTTCGCCTCATCGACGGACGGTGCGCCACCAGCGCCGCCATTGTTTTCCGGCGGCCGCGCTTCGGGCTTCAGTACGTCCGCCGGCGGCTTCGCATCGCTCGTGAAGAAGAACGAGAAGTGCATCACGTCGGCCTTGGCAAACTCGTCCGTGAAGGTCGCGCCTGCCACCGGGGCCCAGAGCTCGTTCGGTTCGGAAGTGTACAGCACCAGATCGTTACTGAGCTGGTGATTGTGCGGGACCTGGATCGTCACGGGCTTCAAGAACTGCGTACCGTGCGGCAGAAACTGCAGGATGGTCTCGTGTTCCGCCTCAGGGAAGGTCTGCAGCCCCGTGGCCGCCGATGCCTGCACCGTTTGCACCACGATCTCGACGGGCTCCGCCAGCGCGCCCTGCGGGATCACTACCTCGGCGTCGCCGGCGGCGATCACTGCGCCCGTCGCGCCGACGACAGCGCTCTCGTGGTGCACCGGCAGGTCCGAGACGTTGCTGTCGGTCTTTGTGGGCGGCAGCGAAAGGCCCATTGTTTCAGGAGTGGAACAGCCGAGAACTCCCCACAAGCCGCACGCAACGATCAGTCCCTGCGGTCGCAAACGATACTTCAGTCTTCGCATCCCTAACCTCGCCCCATCGATCTGGTGTCGGCGCCGGCACTGCTTGCCAGCGGCGGGCGGCTCCCCTCACGGTAGCCAACCGCAGAGCCCGAACGGCAAGCCTTAACCATGCTGGAGGTCAACAATTGCAGACAGCGCAGTCACCTTCCTCGCCAGGGGTGAGCTGCGCTCGTCCGGGCCAAAGCGCACGCCCTGGCGCGTCTGTCGCTCCAGGTGCGCACCCGCCGGCTGAAGCAGCCGCCAAAACCGGCTACTGTACGCCGGCATGTCGAAACCCCATCGCTCCTCGCCGCTCTGCCTTCGTCCTCTGACGTTCGTGCTCGCGCTCGCCTGCGGCGCCGCGCAGGCGCCCAGCAGCAGACCGGCGAGCTCGTCCGCCACAGCTCCCCGGGTGGCGGCAGCTGCTCCCCCCGCCGCCGTCCCCTCACCGGCGCTGCCGTGGGATCAGCGCGTGACGCGGGGGACGTTGAGCAACGGTCTCAGCTACCTGTTGCAGCGGCAGAAATCCAAGGACCAGCGCGCCTATCTGATGCTGGTGGTGAAGGCGGGGTCCCTGCACGAGGACGACGACCAGCGCGGCTTCGCGCATCTGGCCGAGCACATGGCCTTCAACGGGACGACCCACTTCGAGAAGAACACGCTGATCGATTTCTTCGAGAAGAGCGGCATCCGCTTCGGGTCGGATACCAATGCCTTCACGAGCTACGACACGACCCGCTACGAGCTGAGCGTGCCCACGGATCAGCCGGAACTGTTGCTGCGAGGGCTGGACGTGCTGAATGACTGGGCCAGCGGCGTGACGTTTGACCCCACGGAGGTGGAGAAGGAACGCCCCGTGGTGCTGGCCGAGTTGACGCGCGCGTTGGGCGCAGGGCGGCGCATGTCCGAGCAGGTGACAGCCGTGCTCCTGGCGGGCTCGCGCTATGTCGATCGCGAGGTGATCGGCGACGCAGCCGTGCTGGAGAAGGGCCCGCGGCAGCGCCTGGTGGACTACTATCAGCGCTGGTATCACCCGGAGCGCATGGCGGTGGTGGTCGCCGGCGACATCGATCCCGCGGCGATCCAGGCCGCCATCGAGCAGCGCTTCGGCAGCCTCCCGCGCAGCCAGGAGCCCGGGCCCGGCCCCGTATACCCGGTGCCGATCGGCCGGAGCCCGACCGCCGCCGTGATCACGGATCCGGAGGTCTCGGCGTCCGTCGTGAACTTGACCCTGAAGACACCGCCCAGCATCGCGCGCACCGAGGCGGACCAGCGCGAGCAGGCGCTCTTCTATCTCGCGGCAGGCATGCTCGGCCGCCGCCTGTATGAAGCCGCGCAGAACCCCAGCGCTCCCTTCACGGGAGCAGGCTCTCAGTTCGTGGCGAACCGAGCCAACCAGATCGCAATGATGACGGTTTGGGCGCAGGCCAAGCAGGGTCAGCTGCCCGCGAGCCTCGACGCTTTGCTGACGGAAGCGGAGCGGGTGAAACGTCATGGCTTCACCAGCACGGAACTGCAGCGCATGCTGAGCGACGTCCGCAGCGCGACCGAGCACCGCGTCGCAGCCCAGCCGACGCTGGAGGCGCGATCGGTGGCGGGCAGCCTGGCCGGGGCGTTCGCCACCGGGCAGGTGATCACCTCTCCCGAGTTCGATCTCGATTTCTACCAGCGCGTGATCTCGAAGTTCGGGCTCGAGGAGCTGAATCGCGCTGCGACGTCGGTCCTGAGCACGGGTGAGCCGGTAGTGATCGCGGCCGGCGCCAGCCGCGATGCGATGCCGGAGCAGCCTGCGCTGCTGGCGGCGCTCTCCGCCGCTGCCCAGAAGCCGGTGGAGCCCTACGCGGACAAGCTGGCGAGCGGGGAGCTGATGGCGGCGCTGCCCGAGCCGGGCAGCATCGTGCAAGAGCAACACATCGACGAGATCGACACCACGGTCTGGACGCTCTCCAACGGTGCGCTGGTCGTGCTCAAGCCGACCGACTTCAAGGACGACGAACTCCTCGAGCAATCCATCAGCTTCGGCGGCAACGCCCGCGTGCCGGACAAGGGGTACTCGTCCGCGCGCTTTGCCAGCGACGTCGTGACGGCAGGTGGGGTGGCGAGCTTCGACCGGCTGAGCCTCGGCAAGCTGCTGACCGGCAAACAAGTGGGCGCGTACCCGTGGATCGGTGAGCAGGACGAGGGGATTCGGGGCCGGGCGGCACCGCAGGACGTGGAGACCCTGTTCCAGCTCATTCACTTGTTCGCCACCGCACCCCGCCGGGATGAGTCGGCGTTCGAGGCCTATCGCGCCAGGCTGCGCGAGAACCTGCGCAATCGCGATCTGGTGCCGGGCTTCGTGTTCGGCGACGCGGTGGCGAAGAAGGTCTGGGGCAACTCCCCGCGCCGCTCGGCCGCCACGCTGAAGAACGTGGACGAGCTCGATCTGGACTCGGCCATGCAATTCTACGGCGAACGCTTCCGCGACGTGAGCGATTTCTCGTTCGTGTTTGTGGGCAAGATCGATCTGGTGAAGTTCAAGCCGCTGGTGGAGCGCTATCTGGCGAGCTTGCCGGGAGGGGGCCGCAAGGAGAAGGCGCGCGACATCGGATTGCACCGCCGCAAGGGCATCACCCGGGTCTCCGTCCAGGCCGGCAAGGAAGATCAGGCCAGCTTCTCGCTGACGTTTCACGGTGAGTCCCCCTGGTCGGAGAACGCCCACACCGACCTGTATGAGCTCGGCGAGTACCTCAACATGCGCCTGCGCGAGGTGCTGCGCGAAGAGATGGGCGGCACCTACTCCCCCCAGGTGAGCTCGAGCTTCGACCGCGTGCCCTTCGACTCGTACGCCCTCGGCATCTCCTTCGCGTGCAAACCCAAGGACGCGGAGCAGCTGGAACGAGCCGCCCGGCGCGTGATCGCCGAGACCAAGAAGTCCGGCGTCGCCGACAGCTATGTGGAGAAGCTACGCAACGAGCGTACGCGGGGCCTGGAGCAGAGCTACCGCTCGAACGCTTTCTGGCTGGAGCGCCTGGTGGACAAGTACAAGCTGCACGAAGATCCGAGGCAGATCTTGATCCTGCCCGAGCTGACCCAGCGCGTGACCAGCGACAACCTGCGCGCAGCGGCTCGCAAGTTTCTGCGCGACGACCAGTACATCGAAGCCAAGCTCATGCCGGCGCCGGAAGCTCCCCGGTCAGATCCAGCCGGCGGCCGCTCTCCATCCAGCTCGCGAGCTGTTCCTCCGAAAAGCGTTGCTTCAGCTCCTCGAGCGCCGGCTGGAGGCGGCGCAACCGAGTTCGCTCCTCGGTCGCCGGATGGCCGGTGACCCGCGCGAGGAGCTCGGCGGCGCGGCGAGCCTGGCCCTGGCGCAAGGCGCTGAATGCCAGTCCGGCGCACGCGCTCACCAGCATCGGCAGCGCGCCGGTCTGCCGCGCGAGCTCGATCGACCTCTGCTGGTAAGTGCTCGCAGCCTCATACCTGCGCTCCACGAAGGCCAGGTGCCCGAGGCCGTCGAGCACCTGCAGCGCACCCCACGGGATACCGAGCTTCTCGAAGCGAGCCAAGCTGCGCGAGAGCCGTGCCTCCACGCCTTCCAGGCAGCCCGCGAGGATCTTGAGCTCGGCCAGCTTGTACTCGGCGA
>JAICTU010000350.1 GCA_025936205.1 Polyangiaceae bacterium
ACTATGAGTTGGCACTGACGTCAACTGCTTTGCAGGCCTTTCTCTTACCTTTTTCCACGCCGGTGCACATGATGCGAGCGCCCGAGGGCGCGATCTGAAACTGCCCCCGCCGCCCCGAAAGCCGTACGCAGGCCGCGACGGGTGCGGTTCGAAGCCGCGAAGCCGGACGGCACCCATCGACGCCATGCCGCACCATCGACCCCGCGCGCCCGCCACGACCCCGCGCGGCTCGTGCAATGCTGGCGCCCGGCGCCCCGAAGCTTCGGGCAGCGCCGTGCAGATGAGGTCCGGCCAAAAATCAAGGCGCAGAGGTCGCGCTGCGGAAGAGGCCGGCAATGCCCTTGGCGCAACCATCATGCACGCGCTGGGCAAGGCGCACTGGCAAACGGCGCAGTCCTCTCCACCGACGCCACCTCGGCCCTGATCCAGCCCGCTTCTTCACCGCCGTCGTCGATACCGATCATGTGCTCTTCGCCTACGCGGAGCGGCATACGCAGGATTTCGTGAAGGAGCTCTTCGATGGCTTCAAAGGCTTCCTGCAATGCGGCGCCCACGACGTGTACGACATCCTCGAACGAGGACCGCCCAAGCAGGACGGCGAGGATGGAATCAAGCTCGTGGGCTGCTGGGCCTCATGCGGCTCCGCGCCCTGTACGCGGCCGCGGACCACCAGCGGCAGGCCATCATGCTGGATTACAGATGGGGTCCGTGGATCGCGTGCCTTGCTTCGACCACGCTCGACAGACCGGCAGCCTCGAGCCGGCCCGAGCGAGGGTCAGTCTCGGATGCGCTGCGCCGGCCCCTGCGCTGCCGTGGACAGAGCCCTCCACCCCACGCACCGATGCCACCTCCGCCCCGAGCACGCTTGCCGTCCGTCCGTGAAACGCGCATGACAGCTTCGATGTATCGGCGCGGCGGGGCGAACCAGAATTGGCTGCGCGTGGCAGGCACCTTGTTCGTGCTCCTGGTGATGAGGGCCCAGCTGCGCCAGGAGCGGCGCACGGATCCAGTTCGATGGCAACCCGCCGAGCCAGAAGTGCATTTCGACGACCGGCCGTTGCTGCCGCTGCCCGCAGCAGCGGCGGGCGGCGCGCCGGCAAGCAGCGCAACGTCCACGGGGACGAGGGTACCCGGCCCGAGCCCACCTGCCGCTGTAATGGAGGAGCAGCTGCAGAGCGCAGGGCGCCGGCGCTGGGTGCAGCTCACCCGCTTACGAGCCCGCATGGGTGCGGGGCTATGCGCCGACTCGGACGCCGCCAGCGAAGCGCAGGATGGGCTTCGGTCTCGTTTCCGCACGCTCGAATGGGGAGACACGGCGCGCGTGTACGTCGACCCGCGCCTGCCGGGCTCGGTCGATGCCCCATTCCTGCAGGAGCTCGATCAAGCCGAGCGCGAGCTGGCGTCCGCGCTCGGTGTGCTGCCGCAGCGCCCGGATGTATTTGCTTACTTCGATCGCGAGCTGCTGCAGACCAAATCTTGCGCGGACGAGTCTCTGAGCGACTTCTACGACGGCGCGCTGCACGCGGTAGTGACTCGGGACGGAATGCTGCAGCGGCTGCTGCGGCAGTACGCCCGGCATGCGCTGGTGATGCGCGGTCTGATCGGTCCCAGCTGGGCGCGCGAGGGCATCGCGCTCGAGATCGCGCGCGAAGATGCCTGGCGCGAGCCGAAGGTGCTCGCTGGCCTCGCGAACACGCCGGCCGATCTCGACGCGCTCGAGCACGAGCTGCCCGACATCGCGAGCGCGCAACAGGCACAGCTGTTCTATGCGCGCGCCGCAGCGATGGTGAGCTGTGCGCTGAGCCAGCGAAGTGACGGCCTGCAGGGGCTGATCGCGGAGCTGGATGTGACGCAGTCGCGCGGGGAGCTCAGCTATCGCCTCCCCTCCGGCGCCGAGCCCACGCAGCTGCGTGCTTGCCTGGCGGCCCTGTCCCGTTGAGGCTGCGTAGACGCGGTACGGCCTGAGTCAGCGCGCGCTCGGCACGGCGCTCACCTTCAGTCCGAGCACCGCTGCCGCCACCGCCTGCTCCAGATCGCCCACGGGGCCGTCTTCGATGTTGGCCAGCAGGGCGATGATCAGATCGTCGTCGGGATAGTAGCTCAGCTGCCCCGTAAACCCGGAGATGCCCCCGGCGTGGAAGAACACCCGATGGCCCTGCAGCTCTCCGACGCGCAGCCCGAAGGCATAGTTCGACGTCGTCCCATCCCCCAGCGGCTCGACCTGGTGGAGCCTCTGCAGGGACACCGCATCCAGGACGCGGCCGGCCCAGAGCGCCCGTTGCCAGCGCACGAGGCCGCGCGCCGTGGAGCACAGGTCACCGGCGGCAAAGGCGTTGGAGGGGTCGAGGTACTCGGCGTGCTGCAGCACGTTGTCCACCAGCTGGTAGCCCTGCGCACGGTTGCGCACCAGCCGGCGCGCGGGACAGGTGAAGGTCTCTTCCAGCTCGGCTCGCTTCAGCACGAACCGACGCAGGTAGCTCGCGTACGGCTGACCGCTGACCGCCTCGATCAGCAACCCCGAGAGCACGTACCCGGTGTTGCTGTAGGCGAAGCGCGTGCCGGGCTCAAAGTCGAGCGGCGCCAGCTGGACGATCTCCAGCAAGCGCTCGGGCTCGACCGCGAACGGGCGGAGCATCTTCCAGCGCTCTTCGTTGCCCGTGTAGCTCGGGATGCCGGAGGTGTGGTTGAGCAGTTGGCGGACGAGAACCGGCTGCCAGCTCTTGCGTAGCTCCGGCAGGTAACGCGAGATCGGCGCATCGAGGTCCAGCTTGCCTTGCGCCACCAGCTGCAGGACCGCGACCGCGGTGAATTGCTTGGTGATCGAGCCGACTTCGAACACCGTTTCAGGTGCAACAGGAGTCGGATTCTCGAGGTCGGCGTAGCCGCGCGCGCTCTCCCAGGCCCTGCCCCGGTAGTCCAGCGCCACGCTGACCCCGGCATACTTGCCTTCCTGCAGCTGACTCGAGAGGGCCGCCTCGACTCTCGCCTCGAGCTCGGGCGAGGGGGCGCTGGCCTTGCGGGCTGGCGCCACTGCAGGCGCCTCGATGGGCTGAAGCGCGCCACCAGGCTCGACCGCGCCGAAACCAGTGCTGGAACCAGTGCTGGAAGCGATGGCTCCCGCGCAGGCGAACGCAGCCAGGAACGCGCAGCCGCACATCCCTTTCAAACGCGCCTCCCCCACCTGGCGAAGGGTACCGCCGCTGATGCCCTGCGCAACCCCTTGCTCCAATCGACCATCCTGGCTCGCGTCGAGGAGAGATCGGGGCTCGGCCTGCACGGCACCCGCCGGCGCCAGGATGAGCCCAAAACTCCGCTCCAGGAGAGGACCCCCAGCCAGTTGCGCTGTTTCGTCGAACGCGTATGCGCGCAGCGCGGATACGCGTTCGCAGTGCCGTACCCGGTTGCTTTTTTCGCGGGGATTCCTCAGCACGCAGCCTCCGCCATGCTCCTCGTGCACACGGAGACTTACCAAGCCCGGGGCCTGGAGTGCGGCCCAGCTGCTCGAAGTCGCGCATCGGAGCTGGCTGATGTTGCGAGTCTGGCTCTCCCGCCTGCGCATCGTGGTCCCCCACGTCTTCACTTCTAGCGAGCTCCGGCAGCTGCTGCTCGAGTACGGCCAGCAAAGCCCCAGGTTGGCTCCAGTCGAGCACAGCACGCAAACACCTCTCGATCGATCCCGTAGCGACCGGAGAGCGCATCGGCACGCCGGGTGCCGATGCTGAGATAGAGCTGATGCTGCGGTGGCGCCTGCTGCGCGAGCCGCGCCTCGACGAACCGCCCGAGCGCGAGCAGATGGCGCGCTCGATCCAGCTGCCGTACGGCCTGGCACGTCTCCGCGAGCACGCTCGCGCTGCCCGCTCCCAGATCGAGCCGCGCGAGCTGCCCGCCCCGCGCATAGAAGCTGAGCCCTGCGAACCGACCGAGCCAGTCCGTCACGTCGGCGCCAGCATCGATGATCTGTATGCGATGCAAGGGTTCACGCCGTGCGGGTGGCTCGCGCAGGTCGAGCAGGACGGAGATCGGGTGCTGAGCAGGCGTTGGATACGGGGTGGCGTACATGCCCCAGCCGCCGAAGCGCCAGGCCGAGAAGTAGCCAGCGCGGCTGAGCGCGAGATGCACGGGAGGCCAGAGCAGCAACAGCGCGAGATAGCAACGGCGAAACAGCATCCCGAAAACACCTCCTCAGGAAAGGGCCGCTCAGGAAAGGGCGGCGGGAAAGAGCGCATAGAGCACTGCCACGCAGGAGAGCAACGCATAGCGCGCATGGATGTGACGGGCAGATCCGAGCGCGATCAGCCCGAGCCCGAGGATCGCAAAATCGATCTCTCCCGAGAGCAGGCCCACGCTGCACTGCGCGAGACAGAGCCCGAGCGTCGCCGCGCGCCGCGTGTGCGGAACGAGCGCCAAGAGCGGCAACCCCAGTTCCGCGGCGATCACCAGCCACGACAACCCGACGCAGTAGATGCGCGCTGCGAGGTCGAGCGGCGCAGCTCCTGGATCAGCGCCGGGCACGAGCGCCGCCGGCCCAGAGAGCGAGCGCAGCAGCGACAGGCCCTCCCTCAGCCCTCGCCCCAGGCAGTCCTCTCCGGCGAGCAGTGGCAAGGCCATGCTCTCCCCGTTCAGGTAGTGGCCCTGACCGAGCTTCTGCACACCGGCGAAGAACCAGACGCTGAGCAAGGTGACCCACAGCAGCTGCAGCTCCTGCAGTGGCTCGCGGCCGCGCTCCGCCGCGAAGCGCACGGGGAACGCCAGGAGCACGAGCAAGACCAGCTCCTCCAGGATGAAGTGGTTGAGCGTGTACGGCCAGGTCCGAACGAGCTGCAGGCCAATCAAGTTGAACCAGGTGAAGGTGCCCAGCTGCGCCGTGCGCCGAGAGCACATGGCGAGGCTGCCGATGGCTGCGAGCAACTGAACGGTGAGCCCCTGGGGCGTGTGCCAGCTCCAGGCCAGGTGGATCCCAGCGAGCAATTTGACGGCGAAAAAGCGCTGAAATGCGACGCGCAGCTGCGACGGGACGCTGCCGTCCGGCGCCGCGGAGCCGGGCACCGGCCATGGCCGGGTCAGCATGGTGAGTCTCCGTTTTACAGGTCCACTTGCTGCCGCGCGGGAGCGGCAGCCACAGCCAGGGGCTGACAGCGGGGTGCCGCTGCCTCACCGCCGGACGACTTGAAGGTCACGCACAGCGCGTACTGGCCGGGCACGACGTCATTGAAGACATAGGCGCCAGCCGTTCGCTGCTGCTGGATGTAGACGGAGGGCCCCTTCAGCACGGCATGCTCGGGTTCCTGATCGCGGTCCGCGACCTGCACGGTGACCCTGACCCCTTGCTCAGCGAGCTCGAAATCAAGGGCGGCATCCTGGCCCGCGCTCAACGTCAGCTCCCGGCGATGCAGGTCGTACGTGCCGCTCTCTTGCCGATTCAGCGCGGTGACCACGTATTTGCCAGCGGGCAGATGCACGAGCTCGTAGGCCCCGTCCTGCCCCGTCGTGGCCGTGAATGTCGCGACTCCCGCCGCGTCCTTGCTGACGACGGCGATGCCCTCGAGCGGAGCGCCTCCGCGCGTGACCCGGCCGCGCACGTTCGAAGTGCGCTGGACCTGCAGCTGGAGCTCGGGGGGCAGCTCGCCCTCGAGCGCCACGATCGAGGAGCGACCGTACGCAGCGTGTTCCGCCATGACCCCCAGCGTGCCCTTGGCCAGGCCTCGCAGCTCGAACAGGCCCGCATCGTCCGTATAGGCAGCGCGCAGCTCGGGCTCGTCCTCCGCCTGGCGGCGATTCAAGCCTTGCGCCGCGGCGTAGAGCGCCGGGCCCGCCAGGACCTCGGCGCCGCTCAGCGGGGCGCCGCGAGCCGTGGTCACGCGGCCCCGCAGACGCCGCCCGGCTTGCACCCGGATACCGTCGAGCGAGGTCGTCTCGCCCGCGCGCACCACCACACCCTTCACGAGCGTGGCCTCGAACTCGGGCCCCGTGACCATGAGGTCCTGCGTGCCCTCGGGGATGCCCTCGAAGAAGAACGTGCCGCCGGAAGGACTCGTCAACGGACGCTGGGCCACGAGCAGGGTCGCTTGCTCGGGCACGCTGCCATCCTCGAGCTCCACCCAGCCTTCGATCGCACCGGTGCCGGCCACCATCAGCACGACGCCGCTCGCCCCCGCGTCGACCGTGGCGAGCACGCGCTCGGACGCGGCCGCGGCCGTGAGCAGATCGGTCGGCGAATGCGCGAACAGGTTCCACTTCCCCGCCCCCAAGACCCGCAGCTCGAACTGGCCGCGCTCATCGGCGCTGGCCTGAGTTTCATCCAGGCTGGCTGCCGCCCGGGGCGCCCCCTCGGCGAGCGCCCGCTGTGCGAGAATGCTGGCATTCGGCACGGGATTGCCGCCGGCGCTGACGACCTGCCCGGAGATGACCCGCGTCGCCTGCAAGCGCAGCTCGACCGCCTGCTGCCGGCTCAGGTCCACCTCGGCGATGGCCGAGGCTGCCTCGCCCAGCCGGGCCGCCAGCTTCGCGTGCGCCGTCGGCAGCCCGACGAAGCGGAACTTGCCGCCGGCATCGCTCAGCTGCACCCGCTGCTCCGGCGAACGATACGCGCCCTCCGCTCGAGGCCAGAGCAGCACCTGTGCGGCGGAAATGGGCCTGGCCGCTTCATCGAGGACGATGCCGGCGAGCGCCGGCTGCTCATCGAGCACCAGGTTCACGAGCGTGTCGCGCTTCAGCTCGACGGGTGGGCTGATGGCTCGACCCAGCGCGGGGTCGCTGACCTCCAGCCGGAATACTCCGGGGTACAGGCGGCCCACGCGATAGCGCCCTGCCGCGTCGGTCTGCACGCTGAAGGGAGGCTGATTGGACGAGAGATCCGCGGCGACCACGGTCACGCCGGCGGCAGGCTTGCCATCCCGCGCTTGCACGCGCCCGTGCGCCGCGCACTCGGGGGGCAACGCCAGCGTGATGCGTTGCTCGCCGGCGCTGGAGGTCGAGGCCCAGAAACCGCGGGCCGCCGCCCCGAAGTCGTCGGCGCTCGCGCGCATCAGCAGGTGGCCGCCGCGCGTGAGCACGAACCTCGCCTCGCCGTGCTCGTCGCTACGCAACTCGGCGCCGAGGGCCTCGCCATTCTGTGTGAGCTGGAGCGCCGCGCCGGCGACGGGCTTGCGCGTGGTGGCCGATGTGACCTGGACCAGCAGCGTGCCCGCGGCCTTCAACGTCAACAGCAAGTCTTGATCGGCCATTCCAGCGTGCGCGATCGCGGGTGGGCTCAGCAGCTCGCCCTGCCGTCCCCGCACCACCAGGGAATCACGAGCGAGCGAGAACCAGAACTCGCCATTTTCGCCGCTGGTCGCCAGACGCGCTCCGCGTGGCTGGCTCTCGACCCAGGCGCCCGCGACGGGCGTGCCGTCAGGCCCGAGCACGAAGCCGTGCACGCGCGCGTCGCGTTGCGGCGCCGCAGGCTCGGCTTCCCGGACCTGCCGGGGCGCCTTGCCTTCGGCCCGGGTGGGCGTGGGGAGCGGCGCGGTCTCACGCGGAATGCTCGGTATGTGAACAGCTGCGGGTCTGGCGCGGTCCCGCCACGACCAGACACCGAGCCCCAGAACCAGCGCCAGAAGAGCAAGGCTCCCCAGCCAGAGACGCCCAGGCTTTTGCATGCGCTCCCCTCCCCCCTCAGTCTACCCTCTCAGAAGAAGCCGGGAAACGGATCCAACGGGCCGCCCCCTGGAAGAGGCCCTCCGGGCTGCGGAAAGCTGCCCTTGCGAGCCTCGTTCACCATCTCCTTCACCACCTTGGCGACCTCGTTGGCGGATTCATTGTCCGGCGGCGGGTCGAAGGTACCGCTGATGATGCTGGGCCCGGGGCGTGTCACGGTCACGATGTCTCCCGGCAGCTGGAGCGCTGGAAGCGCGGTCAGACGGCTACCGGCGGCATACGAGCTGCCGACGAAGGCCAGGCTGATGAGCGCGACCGCCAACGTGATACTCCGATTTTTCAAGTCCCATTTGTTCATGTTTTTCCTCCCATAGTGAATGGCTCTGAGCATGGATCAGCCGCGCAATACGCCGGTACTCCTCGTCGGAGATCAACGCGAGCTCCGCGGCGATGAAGAAGGCCGCAAAGGAGAGCAGCCCCATGAGCACGGCGATGGCGAGGTGGAAGCTCATCGCCACGACCAGGATGAAGATCCGGCTGCGACGATGGAGCGCAAAGAAGAACGGAAACGAGATCTGAAAGGCGATCGTCAGCGGCCCGACCACCGAGAGCAGGGCCTTGTTGCGGGTGATCCAATCCGTCACACCGGGCCAGCCAAACTGCGGATCCGACCAGGCGGCGTAGAGAGCCGAACCGTCGAGCCAGCCGTGGCCGCGTGCCTTCATGATCCCTGCGATGAAGTAGACGATGCACACCTGAATCCCGAAGGCGCGCACGGCCGTGTTGTGGAAGATGGCCAGCGCAGCAACCCGTTGCACGGGGCGCGGCCGCTCGAGCTCGGCCGCAGATCGCGAGGGACGAAAGTAGGCGCCGACGTCCGCAAAGCAGGCATAGACCAGCAGCAGCTGGATCAGATTGTCGCCCCCATCCCAGATCGTGGGCCCGCGGTCGGTAAAAGAGGTCCAACAGTAGAAGACCAGCGGTGTGAGCCAGCGCGTGCCGTAGCCCAGCGTCCAGAGCAACACCACAAGGACGCTGCCGTGATAGACGAGCTCGAAAGCCCAGTCGGACGACGCATACCAATACAGCGAGAAGTGCGACATCTGTTCGACGTACGTCGCGTACGGGATCAGGCCGCGGTTCCCGAACAAGAAGGCGCGCTGACCATAGATCAACAGGAACTCGCTCAGCATGGCGATGCCCGCCAGGATCCGGAACACGCTCAGACCGATCAGGTTTCTGGGCAGCGATTCGCGGGCGACCATCGCTCGCAACCAGCGTCGTACAAGGGATGCCTGGGACATCTTCCGCTTCCTCTCGAAGGTGGGGCCGCTCAGAATCCGCGCAGATCGGCGGCGAACGGCTGCCAGCCGAAGTCGAGGCGCACGGGAGCCGGAGGCTCCGGATCGCTCGGGAAGTAGGGCCTCGGCCGGACCACATCGATGGCTGCCGCGACGGCCGCGATCTTCGCCTCGGGAAACTGCCGCCGGCATTCGGCAGAGCCGATGCGGGCCGCGAGCTGCTGGGAGGAGTCGGCGCTCCATTTGCCCACGCTCTCCAGCGTGCGCGCCACCGTCTCGCGCAACGCCGGGTCGCCCTTGGCCCGGTAGCGGAGCACATCGAATGCCTTGTCGTCCGTGTCCAGCAGCAGCAAGGGCGACAAGTACGCACGCAGCAAGCGGCTGTCCGGGCCCAGGCGGGTATGCCAGGTGGAGGCGTAGAAGCGTTCCGTCACGTCGTACGACGGTGTCTCCCGCAGGCTGCCATCCGGCTGCACGATCCGGCACGCGACCTGAAAGCGCCGCGTCTTTCCGTCCGGATCCGGCGCGAAGAGCGCCCAGCGCTGACTGAAACGGGGCCGGATGTATCTGCAGACCAGCTCGTACAGTCCGGCCTGCACGGTGCCGACGGGCGCGAGGTACACGGTCGTGCACAGGAAATGAAAGGCGAGCCAGCCCCAGCAAACGAACAGAGCCGGCAGCCTCAGCCGCTGCAGGATGCGTTGGATCATCACCTACCTGACGTCGGCGCGGCGCACCTGGGCCGCTTTTTCGCCAGCGCGCATCACTGCGGAGGCGCGACGCGCACCAGATGCCGCGCCACGGCCGTGAGCAGCCGCTGCTCCAGCGTTCGCGCGCGCCTGCGCGTCAGCCCCAGCTGGCGCGCCGCCTGGCGCTGGGA
>JAICTU010000768.1 GCA_025936205.1 Polyangiaceae bacterium
CCCACGCCGGCGATCACGGCCCAGGACTGGGCGATGGCGTCGATCGAGCACTCCTCGTTCTGCTTCGAGCCGAGCGGCGAGCCGTCGTCGAAGTAGGCACGGCGATACCATTCGCCGTCCCAGGCGCTGCGCTCCACGGCCCGCGTCAAGCGACTGATCTGCTGCCGGCACCAGGCCGCGCGTTCCTGGTCGCCCCGCGCCTGCGCCAGCGGCGCAAAATCGAGCAGCGTGCGCGCCAGGAACCAGGCGAGCCACACGCTCTCGCCCTGGCCGTGCTGGCCGACGCGGTTCATGCCGTCGTTCCAGTCGCCGCCGCGCATCGTGGGCAGATCGTGCGGGCCCGAGGTGGCGCCCACGTCGAGCGCGCGCTTGCAGTGCTCATAGAGCGAGGCTCGCGACTCCGACACGGCGGGCGAGCTGAACAGGTCCTCTTCTCCGGCGGAGAGCGCGCGTTCGGTGAGGAATGGCACGAGCTCATCGAGCACGGCGCGATCGCCCGTGACGCGCACGTATTCGGCCGTCACGTAGGGCAGCCACAGCATGTCGTCCGAGCAGCGCGTGCGCAGGCCCTCCCCCGTCTCGTCGTGCCACCAGTGCTGCACGTCCCCCTCCGCGAACTGGCGCGCCGCGCTGCGCAGGATGTGCTCGCGCGCCAGCTCGGGCCGGGCATGCAGGGCGGCCAGCACGTCCTGCAGCTGATCGCGGAAGCCGTAGGCGCCGCTCGACTGGTAAAAGCCCGTGCGCGCCCAGATGCGGCTGCTCAGGGCCTGGTACAGCAGCCAGTGATTGAGCAGCGCGTCCAGCGCCGGGTCGGGGGTCTTCACCCGCACCGCGCCCAGCAGGTCCGCCCACTCGCGTTGTGCGGCGCCCAGCTCTTCTGCCGCGGCGCCCGGCGCGCGAGCGCCATATCGAGCCGCGAGCGCGCGCGCCTCTTCCAGGGACGCGCCATGTCCGAGCACGAAGGCGACCTCGGCGGATTGTCCCGGCGCGAGCTCGATCGTCACCTGCAGCGCCGCGCACGGGTCGAAGCCGGCGCCGACCGACCCGGAGAGCCGCTCCGCGGCGAGCGCGCGCGGGCTGCGCCGCGAGCCACTCAGCCCGAAGAACTCCTCGCGGTCGGCGCTGAAACTGCTCGGTAGATGGCTGGCCGTGAAGAACGCGCGCTGGGCCGGGAAGGGCGAGAGCGGATTCGACGCGAACAAGCAACCGAGCTCGGCGTCCCAGCTCGAGCAAACGGAGACCCGGCTGCTTTCACGGTTGTTGCCGAGCACCCATTCGACCATGCCGAACAGCGACAACCGGCGCGCCTGGCTGCTGCGGTTTTCCAGCCGCAGGCGCGAGAACTTGACGGGATCGGTCGGGCTCACGAAGGCGCTCAGCTCGTGCCAGATCCCCTGGGCTTCCAGCTCGAAGCGTGTGCAGCCGGGCGTATGGCGTACGACGTAACGTTGCCTCAGCCCGGCGGGCTGGGGCGTCGGCGACCAAACCTGGCCGGTCTCGTCGTCGCGCACGTACAGCAGCTCACCCGACGGATCCCCCACCGGGTCGTTGCTCCAGGGCGTGAGCCGGTAGCGCTGGCTGTTATGGACCCAGGTGTAGCTGCTGCCGGCTTCGGTGACCAGGCTGCCGAAGCTGGGATTGGCCATCACGTTGCACCAGGGCTGGGGCGTGTTCAACCCGGGCTCCAGCACGATCACGTACTGCTGGCCCTGCTCGGCGAAGCCGCCCAGGCCATTGTCGAGCGTCAGGGCAGGGCGCCGGCGTGCGCTCGTTTCGGCGGCGGGGGGCGCGAGCGGGGCGCGCTGCGCAGCCCCGGGACGTGCCGCCTCTGCCCGGGTAACGGCCCAGCGCTGCGGCGGCTCTTCGCGCAGGGCGGCCCCGCGCCGCAGCTGACGCGCCAGCGAGCCCTGCGAGGCGCGCAAGACCACGCGCGCGGCGCAGGAGATGAGCTCGCGCTCTTCTTCGTTCAGCTGATCCGAGCGGCGCAGGAACACCCCGCCTCGCTGATCGACCTGCGCGCGCTGGATCAGCTCGCGCACCTGGTCGTGCGTGGTCTGCAGGTAGGTGCTCGGCTCTTCATTCAAGATCACCAGATCGCTGGCGAAGCCGTTCAAGCGCCAGAACTCGTGAGCGAGCAGCAGGTCGTGGCAGAGCTCGGAGTACTCGGCGTGATCCAGCCGCAGCAGCACGATCGGCAGGTCGCCCGAGATGCCCTGCGCCCAGAGTGCGGCCAGGCCCTTGTGCGTGCTGCTGGCGGGCGCGCTGCCGACGCGCAGCCCCGGATGAGGGAAGACCACCCCCGAGAGCAGGCGCTGAAAGCGGTGCACCTCGGTCGCCGTGATGCCCAGGTGGCGCAGCTCGACCCGGGTTCCCGCCCAGCCGAGCTCGATGGCGCGATCCACGCTGTGGTGCGCCGTGTACGTCTCGATCAAACCCAGCAGCTCCTCGCGCGAGCCCGCGAGCGCGGTGGTCAGCGTCACGCGCGCCGATGCCCCCGGCGCGAGCTGCACGCCGCGCCGCAAGACCCGCGCGGGGTCGCGCACATTCCCCGTGCGGGGGGCGCGCGCGCGCCCGCGATCCAGCCCGAGCGGCGCCGACAGGTCTCGGCCGCGGCCGAGGAAGCTCGCGCGCGAGCTGTCGAAGTCGAGCGGCCCCCAGCCCTCGCCCTCGGCTGCCAGGAGCTGCCCCATCCACACCGGCGTTTCGCCCGCAGCGCGCGGGCGGCGCTGCGCGATCAGTGCGTGACGGTCGGGCAGCGCTTCCGTCTCCACGAACATGCTGCTGAAG
>JAICTU010000509.1 GCA_025936205.1 Polyangiaceae bacterium
GAGCAGCGTGATCACGCCCGACGGCGCCGGCAACGTGGCGGGGGGTGCCTGCGACACTCAGCCCTCCTCGCCCTCGCTCGAGCGCCGCGGCACGTCGCGCCAGCGCGTGAAACGCCGCGGCCAGCCGTCTTCCGGGTGCGCGCGCCAGGCGGCGCGCAGTGCGGCGCGCAGGTAACGACACAGCCACTCCGGCGGCTCTCCCGGCCCCGACCAGGGCCGCCACTCGACCTCGCCGTCGGCCTTCGCCACCCCCGCTTCACTCGACCAGGTCCCGTCGGGCGTGCTCAATTCCACGCGAAAACGCGCGCCGCCGTCATCTTGGTGAATCAGCAGCGCTTCAAAGCGGCCGCCAGCGTCGGGTTGCATGGGCCGCAGCCTACGACGTCCGGCAGTGTCTCTGCACGACCCTTGGTTTCGCTGAAGAAATGTCCTACGCCGGCTTACAGATTGGATTCGAGGAGGAGGCTTTCAAATGCTTAGGTCTTCTGGTTTTTGGTGCGGCGGGCGCGTCCTGGTGGCTCTCATGGGCCTGACGGCAGGCGTGTTGGCTTCGAGCAGTGCGGCGGCGCAGGCTCCGGCGGCTCAAACCGAGCCCCAACCGCTCCCCCAACCGAACACGGCGCCCGACACGCCGGCGCCCACCACGGAGCCCCAGCCCGAGCCGAAGATCAACCTCACCGGCCAGAAGAAGCCGATGATCGACCTCAGCACGCCGCCGCCCTCGGCGCCCGAGGGCCGCACCTATCACGAGCACGAGGGCTTCTCCCTGCGCTTCGACGTGGGCATCGGCGCGCTGCTCAGCGCCAACAGCACGGCGGACAACGTGCCCGACGTGAAGACCGGCGGCCTCACCTTCGACTACGATCTCCAGATCGGCGGAGCCCCCTCGCCCGGGATCGTGCTCGGCGGCGCCGTCACCGGCAAGCTCCAGCTCTCCGGCGACTGGGAAGTAGACGACCTCGAGGTCGGTGGCGGCAACCTGAACACCATCGTGGTCGGGCCCTTCTTCGACGGCTACCCCGACGTCCACGGCAACCTGCATTTCGGCGGCACCGTGGGCCTCGCGCACCTGGGCGCGGACACCGGCCTGGGCGGAGACAAGCTCTCCGCACTCGGCGTCGGCGGCGCATTCTGGGCGGGCTCGGGCGTGTGGGTCGCTCCCGATTGGTCGATCGGCGGCGCGCTCCGGCTCGACGCCGCGTGGGGCAAAGACAGCGACACGACGCTCAGCGAGGTCGGCCTGAGCCTGATGTTCTCGCTGCTGTATAACTGAGCAGGTTTTGGGGGCTCGGCTCCGTGCGACGACGTCCGACTTCAGGAGAGCCCGTCGCTCGGCCCGGCCCCCGCGCTCCGCTGTGGGAAAACTCGACGGGTCGGCAAACTCGGCAGCCGTCCGTGACTCGCTGGCACAGCGCCTGTCTCTACGCGGACCCCTGTCTCTACACGGACACGGTGTCTCGCGGTTTTCGGCGCGAGTTCTCGTGCTCAGCTGTAGAGCGGCTCGACGGCGGCCCAGCGCGCGGAGCGCGGAGGACGCGCTTCGAGCCCGTCGAAATCGAGGTCCGGCTCTCCCTCTTCAGCCCAGGCGATGACCACCACGTCTTCGTCGTGATCCTCGAAGTGCACGAGGTCGAGCTGGATGCCGAAGCGCAGCTGGTCGGCGCTCACGGCGCGCTGCGCGGAGGCCAGCGGACGCGCGTAAGCCAGCGGACGCCCGGCGCTCACGTCCCGCTCGCGATACGACTGCACGACGAGCCGCAGCCCCTCGTGCGAAGCGGCCGAGACCGGTTGCCGCACGCGCACCCGACGCCGGCCGAGGCCACTCAGACTGCCGGACGTATCCGCGAGCAGAGCCGTCCACGAGTCCGTATCCGAGAGCGCCGGGCATCGCGCGGCGAGGGGGTTCGGAGGGGGGATGCTGCCCGACGCAGTGGGTGGCACAGTCGACATGTTCATAGAGATATGCACGCTGCGTGCCAGCGCAATGCCAGGTCTGCGAACCTTGTCGCACAGGCTGTGGATAACCCTGTGTTTCTCCTCAGGCCCTGGGCACTAGCTGTGGACAGCGGGCTGCACCATTCGGGGCCTTTTCCGCGCGGACACACAACATTTTAACGGACGAAGTTCTCCACAGGCGAGGGTTGCCCGGACTGATCTTTACGTGGTCGGGAATGCTTCCCGGACGGCTGTTTGGCGGGGTGCCGGGCGACCGATGAGGCTTAACGGACCCAGGTCCCGCGGAGCCAAGCCCGGAGAGCAGTGCATCCTCCGCCCGTAGCGAAATGGAACGATCCGAACCTCACACGGTCGCGCTGCCGCAAGACCCCAACGTTGGCACCGTCGCCATCCGCCCCGCAGCTCCATTCTGCCACCGGCGGAACCGTCCGAGTCGCCGATGCCGGCAGTTGGGCCGAGGCGAGCCAGTGCGCGATGGCGCCGGCCGCCTCCTGTCGCTGCAGTGCCAAATCCCAGACAACGGCGACGTCGCTGTCACTGGCAAAGACCGACACACGGTCGGCAGCCCAGGCGCCCGCGAGCTCCGCCGCTTCTCCGGCAGCCGCCCATTCCTCGAGCACGACGCGCAGGCTCTGCTCCCCGAGCACATCTGAATACACCGCCTGATAGGCGCTGCTGGGTGCCGCAAATTCGCCCAGTGCCGGCAACGCGGCAGCTTGATCCGGATGCAACAGCTCGTGACTGCTCCCGGGCGGTTGCGCCAGCGCGCGATCGACCGCGGCAAAGCCGCCCTGCACCAGCAACTCGCTGACGCGCGCGCGGGCGTCGAGATAAGGCGCCGCCAGCGAGCGCGCGATCACGCCGGGCAACGCCGGACCTTCCTCCGACGGCGGGCGTTCGCCGGCAGCGAACCCGAGTCGCTCGACGACCGCGAGCGCATCCGCTTCGGCGAGCGCGTGCAGCGCGCTCTGGCGATCCCAGGCGCCCGGCTCATGACGCAGACGGCGGGTCAGCCCGTGCGCGTGATCCTGCAGGGCATGCACCAGCTCGTGCGCGAGCGCGCGCTGGCGATCCGCAGCCGAGAGCGCCCCGTCGACGTAGAGTGTCGGCGGCTCGCCCGCGTAGAAAGCTGCCAGACGCCCCGGCAGCGAGACCTCCAGCGCGGCGGCGAGATCGAAATTGCTCGGCACCAGCCCGAGCCGATGCAGCAACAGGGCCTGGGCGCCGCGCACGTTCTCGGGCACATCGCGCTCGAACTGCTGGCGCGCGCGCCGAGCCAGCTCCTGCGCAGGCAGCTCGACCAGCGCCGGCAGCGGCCCGGGCTCGAGCCCGCGCACGGCCGCCACACGCCGCAGCAGCTCCACGAGCGGATCTGAGCCGATCGGAGCCGTGACGAGGGGTTCGTCGCTGGCTGCCTCTGGCGCGCCAGCGCCGGACAGCGGCCGATCGAGCCAGGCAGCACGGCTCGATCGCGGCGCGCAGCCGAGCGCGCTCACCCCCAGCCCCAGTCCCAGCCGAATCGCAGAGAGCAGGAGCGCTCCGCGCGCCTTCACCCCGCGCTAGCCGCGCTGCTACCGGCAGCATTGCGCAGTGCGCTGATCGCCGCTGCCCGATCGGGCAGGTCGAAGATCTTCGAGCCCGAGACGAGCACGTGCCCGCCCGCGCGCACGATGCGGCCCGCATTCTCCGGTGACACACCGCCGTCGACCTCGAGCTCTATCGGTTGACCGGATTGCGCGATCATCTTTCGCACTGCAGCGATCTTCGGGAGCTGTGACTCCTGGAAGGCCTGCCCGCCCTGCCCAGGGCTGACGCACAGCACCAAAACGAGATCGAGCCCCGTGAGGAACGGCTGGAGCGTCTCCACCGGCGTCTCCGGCTTCAGCGCGACGCCCGCGCGCTTGCCGAGCGAGCGGATCTTGGCGAGCGCCTGCCGCAGATCGACGCAGGCCTCTTCATGCACCGTGATGCTATCGGCTCCGGCCTGGGCGAACGCCTCCAGGTAGCGCTCGGGCTCGTTCACCATCAGGTGGACGTCCACCGGCAGACGCGTGGCGCGCCGCGCTGCTTTGACCGTCGCGGGACCGAAGGTGAGATGTGGCGCGAAGCGCCCATCCACCACATCGACGTGCACCCAGTCGGCACCGCCGGCTTCGACATCGGCGATCTCGCGCGCCAGATGCCCCAGATCGGCACTCAAAATCGAAGGCGCAACCAGAACGCCGCCAGACATGCGCGCGGGATACACGAGGAGCAGGCCCGTCGCCAGTCATTCCCGGGTGGCGTTGCAGCTCGGCCGGCCTGGTACCCGAGCGGGCCGACAGTGATCGCGAGGCTCCCAGCGACGCCCAAAGCCTCTGAAGGTCGCGGCCTTACCCGGTGACGGTCGGCGTGTTAAGGTGGACTCCCGTTCCGCAGGAGACCTGAGTGATCACGCGCCCGCTCGGCAAGAAAGACTATGACCACATCGTCCAGGTGATCGATCGTTGGTGGGGCGGCCCGACGTCGGCACTGGCTCATCCGGTCTTCTTCTACGAGCTCGGTCAGTGCGCGCGCGTGGTCGAGCACGATGGCATCCTGGTCGGCTTCCTCTTCGGTCTGATCGCTCCCGGCCCGCCCAAGGTCGGCTACGTGCACTTGGTCGGCATCCATCCGGACTATCGCCGCCGCGGCGTGGGCAAGGTGCTCTACCAGGCCTTCGAGGAAGAGTGCCGCTCCCAGGGCTGCGCGAGCATGAAGGCCGTCACCACCACCGGCAACGACGGCTCGATCGCGTTCCATCAGGCCACCGGCTGGGACGTCGCGCTGATCGAAGACTACGCGGGCCCTGCGCGCCCGCGCGTCGTGTTCAGCAAGAAGCTCGCGAGCTGAGCGCGCGCTCGGCGCCGATGACGTCTCCCCGTCTGGGGCCGCGCATGGCATGACAGCGCGCCATGCGGCTGGTCTATCTGCCAGAGCCGGAAGCCCTCTTCCTCTGGGCTGATCGCGACGCCGACTTGATCCTGCCGCGGGAGCTCGTCGCCTGGCGCGACAACGCGCAACCGCACAGCGCGACACTGGTCACGCCCGAAGGCCCCCGCGACGTCGCAGGCGAGCTGCTCCCGCTGCTGGAAACCGCTTCGGCGCTGGCGCTCTTACCCGGCACGGCGCTGGAGTCCTTGCCCGTCTCGGTCGCGAGCTGGGTGCTCGCGAGCAAGCTCGCGCTCGATCTGATCGCACGCGAACGCGTCGTCCCGACGATCACGCGCGTGCGCGGCCGCATGCAAGCGCGCTGGGCCGCCGCGCTCTCCGCCGGCGAAGACGCCGCGCGCCTGAGCGCGCTCGCGAGCAGCCTGCCGCCCGCCGCCCATGCCGTGCCCACGGGTGAGGGCCTCGAAGTGTGGAGCCCGGACGCGCTGCTGCGATCCTATCTGGACGCGCTGGTCGACGCACTGGTGCGAGCCAGCAACGGCGCGCCGGAACCCAAACGCCGCGCCCCGCCCCAGGTCGAGGGCTGGCTGGCCTGGGATCGCCGCTGGCGCACGGCGCTCGCCGGCAAGGAAGCCGCCTTCGAGCCCCAGGGCTTCGCCGAACGCTCGCTGGCCGAGGCCCTCGAACGCTGGAGTGAGCCCGCGCTCGGCGCGCGCGACCGCCTGCGCGCCTGCTTTCAGCTGGAGCTGCCCGCCGGCGATGGCCAGCCCTTCCTGCTCCGCTTCTTGCTGCAAGCGCCGGAAGATCCGAGCTTGCTGGTGACGGCCGCGGACGTGTGGCAAGCGCAGGGCCGCAGCCTGGAGAAGCTGGGCCGCGCCTTCCGCGATCCGCAGGAGTCGCTGCTCGAAGCGCTGGGCCGCGCCGCGCGCCTCTTCCCACCCATCGGCGCCGCTCTCGCTCGAGCCAAGCCCGAGTCGCTGGAGCTCGATCCGCAGCTCGCGTGGACGTTCCTGTCCGACGGCGCAGCGCTGCTCGCCGAAGCCGGCTTCGGTGTGATCGTGCCGGCGGAGCTCACGGCTCAGGGCCAGCGCCGTTTGCGCCTGCGCGCGCGCGTGGGCAACGCCAAATCGACCAAAGTCGCGGGCGCCGTCTCCGGGAAAGCGGGCCTCGGCCTCGATGAGCTCTTGGCCGTCGACTGGCAAGCGGTGATCGGCGACGCGGCGCTCAGCGTGCGCGAGCTCACCGCGCTGGCCAAGCAGAAGGCGCCGCTGGTGTTGTTCCGCGGCGAGTGGGTGGCGGTCGATCCGCGCGAGCTCCGCGAAATCCGCGAACGCCTCACCGCCGGCAAGAGCCAGCTCACGCTGCGCGAAGCCGTGCAGGCCGCGCTCGC
>JAICTU010000010.1 GCA_025936205.1 Polyangiaceae bacterium
AACTGCAACATGTTTATCGGGCTACAGCAGATACAGATGCCGTTGGACCGCATCCAGTCCCTTGACCACGAGTTCACACTGTTTTTCGGCTCCATCAGCATCTTCGACGGCATCACGCAGTGGTTGGTCTTTGGCCTGGGCGGCAGCCGTGTGATCCACTCGCAGATGACGCTGGGTGTGTTCGCCGGTTTTCTGGCCATCCGCGGCCTGTTGCGCGGCCCGCTGGGAGGCCTCGTGCACACCTTCGAGAGCTGGCTGGAGTTCCGCGCTGTCATCCACCGCAGCGACGACATCTTCCGTCAGGAGCTCGAGCGCTGCGGCGAGCGCGAGCTACGCAGCGCCACGCCGGTGCTGGAGTTGAAGAATGTCGGTTTCCGCTTCAGCGGCGGGTCGCCCTGGCTGTTTCGGGGCGTCTGCCTGCGTATCGAGGTCGGCCAGAACGTGACCCTGGTGGGCCCGTCGGGCCAGGGCAAGTCCACGCTGCTTCGCATCCTCGCCGGAGTGCTGAGTCCCACGGAGGGCCAAGTCCTGCTCGACGGGGTCGATCTGCGCGAGTTCTCCCGGGACGCGCTCGCTGAAAAGATCGGCGTGGTCGTGGGCGCGCCTGTTCTGGTGGACGGCACGCTGCGGGAGAATCTGTGGCTGCGGCGCCCGAGCTCCAACGATGAAGAGCTGCGTGAAAGCGCCCGCATCGCCTGCTTCGACGAGGTCGTGGGCCGTCTGCGCAGCGGCTACGGAACGTTGCTGTCCGGGCACGCGCCGCCGTTCTCCGGGGGCGAGCTGCAGCGGCTCGGTTTGGCGCAGGCGCTGATCGGCCATCCCGGCATCTTGCTTCTCGACGAAGCGACCAGCTTTCTCGACGCCGAGACGGAGGACAGAGTCATTCGCAACACCCTGCAGGCGCGGACCACGATGATCTCGGTCGCACACCGGCCAGCGGTCATTGCGGCTTCTGACCTCGTCTACCGTATCGAAGCTGGGCGTGTCACCCGCGAGATCGTCCGTCCGACGAACAGCCAGAAGCAGATCGCTGGGCGCCTGGTGCAAGCAAAGTTTGGCGCCGGCGCCAGCGCGGCCTGAACCCCTTCGGGAGTACTCTCACATGCAACTCGATCTGAACCTTCAAGCTGCTGACCGGCGACCTCTGCAGAGGTGTCTGACGGAGTGGACCTACACCGATCGCGCTTTGGTCTTTCGGCTCGGTCTCGTCTCTGCGCTCTCGGCCTTGCTCTCGCTCGGCGTCCCACGCGTCACGCAACTCATCTTCGATCGCGCCTTGCCGGACGGTTCTCCGCGCTTGATGCTGGTGGCCGCGGCCGCCGCGTTCGCGCTGACGCTACACTCCGCCTGGCTCGACTGGGTGCAAGCGAAGCTGAGTATCCAGCTGGGGATCAACCTGGAGCGCCGCTCGCTGACCCGGGTGGTGCGCGCACTGGTCCAGGCGCAACCGGAGCAGCGGAAGCAGAAGAGCTCCGGCTGGACGATGACCACGCTCAATGGCGCCGGCACGGCCGCGCAGCGCTTCTCCACCAGCGTCGTTTCCCTGCTCGGCCAGGGCATGGCCTGCGCCGGATACTTGGTCTCGCTCGCGCAATTCTCCCCGGAGGCGACGCTGCTCGTCGTCGGGGTCAATTGCGCGGTCTTCTATTTCGGACTGAAGGTCGTGCGTTTCGAGGCCGGGCACGTCCAACGCAGCCTCGAGTGCAGCAGCGCACAGCAGCAGTATCTGCATTTGCTCTTGAGCCGCATCGCCTCTTTGCGCGGCTTGTTTGCGACGGAGCGATTGGCCCAGCATTGGTCGGATCAGGTGGAGGAGACGGCAGAAGCGCAGCTCGGGAGCGGTAAGGTCTCCCTGATCATGAGCACGGTGGACGCGGTCGGCGTGCGCGCTCTGACCACGGGCATCTCGATCTGGGCGACGTACCAGTGCTTCGGGGGCAGCCTCAGCTTGGGGGAGATGATGTTCTTGCTGACTGCGGCGGGCGGCCTGTCTGCCACGCTCGGGGGAACGATGCAGGCGGGGCTGGGTCTGAAGGCGCTGGGGCCGTACGCGGGCCGGGTGGATGAGCTGGTGCAGCTGTCACGGCCTCGCCCGCAGACGTCCGAGGTCGCCACGGGCGAGCGCATCATCGTCGAGAAAACCTGGTTTCGTTATTCTCGTGAGGACCGCTGGATCCTTCAGAATCATGACTTCGAAGTCCGGCGCGGGGAGATGGTCCATCTGCGCGCGCCCTCGGGCACGGGTAAGAGCACTCTGTTACGATTGATCGCGGGGCTGTTGGAGCCTACCCAGGGCAACATCTCCGTGTTCGGCATGACCCCCGCCGAGGCTGCCGAAACCGTGCTCTACCTGCCTCAAAGCTGCGAGCTGTTCGAGACCTCGATCCGGCACAATCTGGAGCTCCTGAGCTGCGCGCCGCGCGAGCGAATCTTGCAGGTGGCGCAGCAAACCGGCCTCTCGCGCATGCTGCAGAGCCTGCCCATGGGCGAAGAGACCCGCGTCGCCGCCCAGGGGCAAAACCTCTCCTCCGGGCAACGCCAGTTGATCCTGCTGACCGCTGCCTTTGCATCGAAGCGCGAGGTGCTCCTGCTGGATGAGTCCACCGGCCAGATCGACGAGCAGACGCGCAGCAAGTTCGATTGGAAGCAGCTGACGCGAGGCCGTACCGTGATCTGGGTGGAACACGCTCGAGAACCTCGAGCAACATAGGGCAAATCGTGTGCGCTCGGGCCCCGGCCCCTGAGCCCGAGGAGCTGGCTCGCCGCTAAAAGTCGGCAACTGCTCCAGGTCTCTCGTCGATCCTCCAGTGCGAGTGCGGACAGAGACGCCGCCTCGCTCCTACACGGGCATTCGCCCGAGATTGGCGACGGAGATGGCGAGCAGCTCTGCAAGGAAGACGGCCCTGGTCACCGGGGCGGCGGGTTTCGTCGGCTCTCACCTGGTGGATCGGCTCTTGGCGGAAGGGTTCGAGGTCATCGGGGTCGACAGCTTGCTCACGGGCAATGTCGCGAATCTGCGCGCGGCAAGTCGCGACCCCCGCTTCCATTTTCAGACCGGCGACGTGCGCGATGATCTGGGGGTGCACGCCGAGCTGATCTTCAATCTGGCTTGCCCCGCGTCACCCGTGCACTACCAGCGCGATCCTTACGCCACGTTCACGACCAGCGTGGTGGGAGCCATGCGGCTGATCGAGCTGGCCCGAAAGCGCCGCTGTACGATCGTGCAGGCGTCGACCTCGGAAATCTACGGCGATCCGGAGGTGCACCCGCAACCGGAAGGTTACTGGGGGCACGTCAACCCGATCGGTCCGAGAGCGTGTTACGACGAAGGCAAGCGCGGCGCCGAGACGCTGCTCAGCGATGCGCGGCGCTGTGGTGGAGTGGACACGCGCATCATCCGCATCTTCAACACCTACGGTCCGAGGATGGCCATCAACGATGGTCGCGTGGTGTCGAACTTCATCGTCCAGGCTCTGAGCGGGCAAGACCTCACCGTCTGCGGAGACGGCCGGCAGTCGCGCTCGTTCTGCTACGTGGACGACCTGGTCGAGGGATTTGTACGGGTCGCTCGCCTGCCGACGCTGGAGGGGCCGATCAATCTCGGCAATCCCGGCGAGTTCAGCATGCTCGAGCTGGCGGAACAAGTGATGGAGCTCACTGGTTCACGCGCCGAGGTCCGCTTCGCGCCATTGCCCATCGACGACCCCAAGCAGCGTCGGCCCGACATCGAGCGCGCTCGGCAACTGCTCGGCTTCGAGCCCCGCGTGCAGCTGCGCGAGGGCCTGACGCGAACCATCGCTGACTTCGCGCAACGCCTGGGCGAGACGCGCACAGCGCAGGGGTGCGTGCCGGCTCGGGGGGCGCAGCGGTTCTCCGAACATGCCGCGTGAAGCCTCGAGGCGCGGCAGCTCGCTCTCGATCTGGCGCTGACCAGCGCGCTCAATCCGAAAGCACGGCTCTGTACGGCGTGGGCCCACGCCGCCGCAGGTGACGGCTCCCACCAGCACCTTGCCGTTCTTGGAAAGGCCGTAGGCGGCACCGAGAGTGATCGACCAACCCTCCCAGTCGGCGCCACGGTCCCGCAACAGCGGCTCGAGCTGATTTCTTGGGCGCGGCGCGGGGCTGTTACTGACCTGGCAGGGGAACGGCTGGGGAAGCGCTCCGCGCGTCGCCGCGCTCGGAGAACGCATGCACGACACCGCTTACGAACTGGGGAAAGCCTTCTTCGCGCTCTATGCGCGCCCGACCACCGCCTCCGTGATCGACATCGGCTCGATGTGCTTCGAGCACGATCCAATGTTCTGGGTCACCTTCCTGGAGACGCTGCGCGTGCTAGGCCCGGCGACTATGCCTACCTGAACGTACCCTCGAACTACGGTTGGTTCAGCCTGGTCGAGCAAGCCGACGGCTTGATCTACCCTCGCCTCTGCAAAGAGAACCCCTACGCCTGCACCGACATCCTGATCGGTCGGCATTTCTAGGGGGCACCGCTGAGCTCACGCTGAGGGCTCGGAGCCGCGCGAGCCGCGCGCCTCCAGCATGCGCCCACTGCGCGGCCGAGCAGATAGCGACAGTTTGCCTCGCGTGGGCAAAGCCCAGCGTGAGCCGAGAGAGCTGCGCTTTCGAAGCGAGGATCCGGCCCGAGATTTGTGTTGCTGCGTCGAAAGCTGAGGGCTAATTGACTGAATCAGCCGGTTCATGCTGGCCGCGACGAAGGCGAGCGGCGAGCGGAGTGGGGCCGGCGCTCTCATCGTACCGTGACAGCCACGCTGCGAAACGCCCATTGGCGACGACACGCCAGGAGAAGGGTGAAGTGGATCGCGTGGACTCGACGGAAATGCTTGGTGGAGGCGAGGCGGGCGCCCTGCTGCGGAGCATCGACTGGTCCACGACGTCGCTGGGCGCAGCGTCCAGCTGGTCACAGCCGCTGCGGACCACGGTCGGTCTGCTGCTGAGCAATCCGTTTCCCATGCTGCTCTTCTGGGGCAGTGAGCACGTGCAGCTGTATAACGACGCGTGCCGGCCGCTTCTGGGCAACAAGCATCCGCGCGCGATGGGGCAGCCCGCGAGCGCCTGCTGGTCGCAGATTTGGCCGATCATCGGCGGCATGATCGAGGCGCCGTTTCGCGGCGGCCCCGCGACGCTGCGCGACGACCTCCAGCTCTTCGTGGAACGCAAGGGCTTCGTGGAGGAGGCGCACTTCAAGGTCGCCTATAGTCCGGTCGCCGATGCCACGACGGCGAATGGGATCGGCGGCGTGCTGGCGACCGTCGTGGAGACGACGAAGCAGGTGTATGTCCATCGCCAGCTGCGAATTCTGCGAGAGCTCGCGGCGCACGCCGTGGAGGCCACCTCGCCGGAGGAGGCGTGTGCCAGCGCTGCTTTGACCTTCGGAGAGAACCCAGCGGACGTCCCCGTGGCTCTTCTGTACCTGTTCGATGACCAGGGCCAGCCAGCGCGTTTGGCGTCCTGGGCGGGGCTCGAGTGCCAACCCCTGACGCCGCCCGACGCAGTTGGGGTTGCCTGGCCGCTGCGCAGTGTTCCAGCCCATCCGTTGGACGTGTTCGATGACCTGCTCGGCTACCTGGGGCCGGCGTTGGCGCCCGGCTGGCCCGCGCGCGTGCGCAAAGCCATCGTGCTGGCACTGCGCTCACCGGAGCAGCCACATGCCCATGGCGTGCTCATCTGCGGGCTGAGCCCCCATCGTGACCTGGACGATGGCTATCGAAGCTTCCTCGAGCTCGCCGCTGGGCAAGTCCTGACGGCCATTCGCAGTGCGCGCACTCGGCAGCGCGAGCGCGAGCGAATCGAATCGTTCGCCCGCATGGAGCGCGCACAGGCAGACTTTTTCAGCAACGTCAGCCACGAGCTGCGCACTCCGCTGACCTTGATGTTGGGCCCGCTCGAGGATGCATTGTCGAGCGGGCGGCCCGGTCTGATCGGCGAAGAGCTGCAGCTGACGTATCGCAATGCGCTGCGCCTGTCTCAGCTCGTCAACGCATTGCTCGATTTCTCGCGTATGGAAGCGGGGCGCACCCAGGCGAGCTTCGAACCGCTCGATCTGAGTGCTCTCACCGCGGAGCTAGCGGGTGCCTTTCGCTATACCTTCGAGCGCGCTGGCCTGCGCTTTCGCGTGCATTGCGATCGCCTGAGCGAACCCACCTTCGTCGACCGCGAGATGTGGGAAAGGATTGTGCTCAATCTGCTGTCGAACGCCTTCAAATTCACGTTCGAGGGCGAGATCGAGCTCACGCTCGAGGCCGTCGGCGATCAGGTGGAGTTGCGCGTGCGCGACACCGGAGTCGGAATTGCATCCGCGGAGCTGCCTCGCCTCTTCGAGCGGTTCCACCGCGTCGAAGCCGCCAGGTCCCGCACGCACGATGGCTCCGGCATCGGTCTGGCGCTGGTGCGGGAGCTCGTCCAGCTGCATGGCGGGCAGGTGCGGGTGCAGAGCGTGCTCGGGCAGGGTTCGTCGTTCGTGGTGCAGCTCCGCGCCGGCAGCGCGCATCTGCCTCCAGAACGCCTCAGCGGAAGGCGAGAGCACACGGTCAACTCGGGGCACGCTGCGGCCTTCGTCACCGTCGTCGACGGTTGGCTTCCAAGCGATGCGGAACCGGACACGCTCCCGGGCACCGTGACGCCCTCCGGAGAAGGCAGCGCCGAGGCCCGCATCCTCATCGCCGAGGACGACGCGGACATGCGCGCCTATCTCGCCCGCAAACTGGGGCAACACTGGACCGTGAGGGCCGTGGAGGACGGCCCTGCCGCGCTGGCGGTGGCGCGAGTCTGGAAGCCCCACGTCCTGGTCAGCGATGTGCTGATGCCCGGCTTCAGCGGGTTTGCGTTACTCAGCGAGCTCCGCGACAGCCCCGCTACCAAGGCCATCTCCGTGATCATGCTCTCGGCGCGAGCGGGAGAGGAGGCACGCCTGGAAGGGCTGGAAGCGGGGGCCAATGACTATCTGGTCAAGCCTTTTTCCGCGCGGGAGCTGATGGCTCGCGTATCTACCCAGGTGCAGCTCGCCAAGCTGCGCCAGTTCGCGGAGTCCGAACGGGCGCGATTGCTATCCTTTCTCATGCAGCTGCCGGTGGCCATCACGGTCTTTGAAGGCCCCAATCACAGGGTGGCCTTGAAAAATCCTCTCGCGGACGAGGTCACGCAGGGTAGGCTCCGCCTCGGTGAATCTTTGGTCGACCTGCTCCCCGAGCTCGAAGCAGACGGCTGGATCCAACGCTTTGACGAGATCTACATTTCCGGCCAGGGGACGCAGCCGATTCCTCAGCCCATTCGTCTGCAGGACGCCGAAGGAGCGCTGCAAGGGCGCTGTTTCGCCAACGTGCTTCAGCCATTGCGGGATGCACACGGCATCGTGACGGGCATCCTCGCGGCGGGCTATGACGTCGCCTCGTCCCGATCGTCCGCGGGCCCAGCTGAAGCGCCGCCACTGAGGCACAGTGTGGTCCTGCCGGTGGTCAGCGCCGGGGAGAACCACGCAGCGCGCAGGGTGCTCGTCGTCGACGACGACGAAGAGACGGCGACGCTCATGGCGGACGCTCTGCGCGAGCGCGGGCACACCGTCTGTGTCGCCCACGACGGGCCAGCGGCCCTGGCGGTCGCTGCGAGCTTCGAGCCGCAGCTGGCGCTGATCGATATCGGGTTGCCGCTGATGGACGGCTACGAGCTGGGGCGCCGTCTGCGCCAGGCGGCCACCCCCGGGGCAGAGCTCGAGTTGATCGCCATCACCGGCTACGGAAGAGAGTCAGACCGAAGACGATCTCTCGAGGCGGGGTTCGATCGACATGTGGTAAAGCCGGTCACCCTCGCGGCGCTTGGCGATTTCCTCTCTGGCACGAACTGACCTGAGGCTACCCTGACGGGAAACTCCGGCGAGACACGCACCATGGTTGAGGAGAACGATCATGGCGTCCGAGTCGACGCCTGGCGAGAGCGAGTGCGAGCCGCGGGGCTCGACGGCGAGCTGGCACCGGCCTTCGAAGCCGCCTTTACGGCGGTGTGGCAGCGTGCTCGTCAGACCCTGGGCGAGGTCACACTTCACGCGCTCGTCGATCGCGTGCTTTACGTAGCCGCAGAACAGTACCCGTTCTTCTCGACGCTACAATTTGCTGACGACGGGCTACGCACCAAGGTCTTTCGCGAACGCGTCGCCACCGTGCCGGAAGCGGAGCTGGACGCCGGCGTGCGCTTCGCGCTGGTGGAGTTCGTCACCGTGCTCGGCAGCCTGACAGCGGAAATTCTCACTCCGGCTCTGCATGCGGAGCTTGCTCGAGTTGCCCTAGAGGATCCCCATCCATGACCAAGACGACCAAGGACATACCGCGCATCGAGACGGGGGTGAGAAACCTCGATGCATTGTTCTTCGGCGGCCTGCCCGCCGGGTCAGTGACGGTCATGGGTGGCGCTCCGGGTGCCGGCAAGACGATACTGACGCAGCAAATCTGCTTTCACAACGCGTCGCCGAGCCGCCGGGTGCTCTACTTCAGTACTCTTTCGGAGCCCACCGCCAAGACGCTTCGCTACTTGAAACCGTTCAGCTTCTTCGACCCGGCGAAGCTGGATGAGGGCGGCATTCGCTTCGTGGACCTGGGCGTGATCATGCGCAACGAGGGTCTGCAGGAGGCGTGCGCCTTGATCATGGCCAAGGTCAAGGAGACCAAACCTGCGATCGTGGTGGTCGACAGCTTCAAGAGCTTCGATGATCTAGCCAAGTCTCAGCAGGAGCTGCGTAAGTTTGGCTACGAGCTGGCCGTGAGTCTGATGGCATGGGAGACGACCACTTTCCTGATCGGTGAGTACGGCCCGAGCGACTTCCAGACGAACCCGCTCTTCTCGATCGTGGATGCCTTGATCCTGGTTTCTCAGCGCGAGCAATCCGGTGAACAGCAGCGCTTCTTGCAGGTGCTCAAGATGCGGGGCAGCGACCATTCCCGCGACGAGCACTCGTTTATCATCAGCGGCGACGGCGCGGAGATCTTTGCGCCGCGCATCAGCATTCGCCGGGAAGATTGCGCGCCGGCGCCGGAACGGCTGAGGACCGGCATTACCAAGTTCGATGAACTGCTCGCTGACGGGATTCCTCGCGGCTCCAGCCTGCTCATTGCTGGCGTGGCAGGCACCGGCAAGACGATTCTGCTGCTCGAGTTCATCTATCGCGGCGCCCTGGCCGGAGAAAAAGGGCTCGTCTTCACCTTCGAGGAGTCGGAAGAGCGGCTGCGCGCCAGCGCTCGCGGGCTTGGCTGGCAGCTCGACGAACAGATCGAACGCGGAATGATCGAGATCATCTTCATCCCGCAGCCCGAGATCATGGTGGAGAGGCATCTGCTGCTGATGCAGGAGCGCATCGAGGCCTTTGCTGCCCGGCGCGTGGTCATCGACTCGGTGTCCGTCTTCTTGCACAAGGTGAAGGATGTGCAGATCGGCCGAGAGAAGATCTTTCAGCTCGCCAGTATCATTCAAAACGTGCAGGCGGTCGGGTTCTTCGCCACCGACATTCCTTACGGCTCTACCCTGATCAGCCGCTTCGGCGTCGAGGAGACCGTGGTGGACGGGGTTGTCCTGCTGTCTGCCACGGAGCAGGGACTGGAGCGCAAGCGCTTCGTGGAGGTCTACAAGCTGCGAAACACGGCGCACCTCAAAGGCCGGCATAGTCTGCGGATCGGGGTAGGTGGCATCGCCATCTTCCCGCGCTACGACGAGGACTTGGACTCGGCGCAGCTGAGCAGTGTGGAGCCGGAGCTACGTCTGGCGACGGGGGTCTCGGGGTTGGACGAGCTGGTCGGCGGCGGCCTGCTCGAACGCAGTGCCACGCTCGTCTCCGGCAGCGCCGGCACGGGCAAGACCACGCTCGGGTTACAGTTCATCGCGGAGGGCGCTCGCCAGCAAGAGCCGGGCCTCTTCGTGTCGCTCGAGGAAGGGCATGCTCAGATCCGCAAGGCCGCCCGCGCCCTCGGGCTGCCTCTCGATGCTGCGGTGGAGAGCGGCCTGGTGGAGATCTTGTCGCTGTCGCGGGATGACGTGCAGGCGAGCCAATTCCTCACGATCATCGCCGACAAGGTGCGCAACGGGAACATTCGGCGGCTGGTGCTGGACAGCGCCAGCCGCCTGGCGGCGGCTAGCTACGGTGCCGATGAGCTGCAGCTGCTGTCCTCTCTGATCATGCGCTTCAAGGCACTCGGAGCCACGACGATCTTCACGCTGGAGTCCAAGTCGATCTATCCGACGGGCACGATCACGGACCACGGCTTGTCTCCGATTGCTGACAACATCGTGTTGCTTCGCTACGTCGAAAAGGGGGGCATCATCCAGCCGTCGCTCGCCGTGGTGAAGACGCGTGGCAGCGCGCACTCTTTCCGCCCTTCGGAGTATGTCATCGCCAAGGGCGGCCTGCGCATCTCTCGGCCGGATCAGCGGGGCGACCTTGCAGCTCGGCCGGCGGCGAAGCGCACGGCCGGCAAGAAGGTGACACGGCCGAAGCGCTCCCGGGTCTCGAGGTGACTTTTCTAGATCCCAGCGAGCAGCACCCGAACAGCGAAGCCGCCGCTGTCGTGGCGGCGGACTGGGACCAGAGCGCCACGCCGCTGCGCGGGAGAGCTCGCGAAATTTGGAGCACGCTTCCTCAGCAACGTCTGCAGCAGCTGTATGCGATCAGCAGGGTGCTGATCCGCGCGGAGGGGGCGGAGGCGAGCATCCGCGAGGTGCTCGCCATCCTCGATCAGGCGCTGCCGATCCGCAGCGCCGTGTTCATCCTCGGCGACCGCGTACCGATCTGGATCGTCTGGAGTACCACGAGTGTCAGCGCCGACCAGCTACAAGCGGCCAAGGACTTCGCTCGAGGTTGCTACGAATATCTGCTCGGAGCCGAGTCGCTGCCGTACGGGCAGCTCGCTGCGCGGTTGCCGGGCGCGACACCTGAAACCCCGGTAGAGTCTCTGGATCGACGAAGACTGATCCGTCTGCCACTGGTCGTGGAGCAACGTGGCAGCTTTGGCATCCTCCAGCTCGAGGGCGCCGAGCCGTTCACCGAAATGGATCTGGCGTTCATCAGCGCGGTCACCCTCGACCTCGCTGGTGCGCTCGATCGCCATCATGGGACCGAACGGCGGCGGGCGGCGACAGAGGTCCAGCGTGCAGACGCCGAGGAGCGGCAGCTGAGCGCGGAGGCCAAGCAGGTTCACGCCGAATCCCTGGCGCAGCAAGCCCGCGTGGAGCGTGCGCGCGCCGATTTTGGCAGGGCAGCGGCGGAAGCGGAACTGGCACAGTCCCAGCGCAGGGTGCGGACCACCGAGGCGCTGCGCGAGCGCTATCAGGCGCTGCTCGACAACATCCACGACGGCTTCGTATGGGAGGCGGACAGGACGACGCTGCTCGTTTCCTACGCCAGCGCAGCCGTGGAAGGACTGCTCGGATTTCCGCCTCAGCGCTGGCTCGAGCAGCCTGGTTTCTTGCTGGACAGGCTCTATCCCGACGACCGCGCGGCGGTCGCGCAGATGTTGCGCGATGTCCCCGTCGCGGGCGGCGGGCGGTGTGAGCATCGCTTCGTCACCGCCCAGGGGCAGGTGCTTTGGTTTCAGACGGGTGTGTATCGAGCGCCTGAAACGGGCTCGAGCGCGGACAAGCTGCAGGGAATTTCGATGCAGATCTCGCAAGCCGTTCGACAGCGGGGGACAGCGCGTTCCGAGGGGGAGGGGAGCAGATTGCAGGACGCCCTGGTCGAGGGGCGCGCGGCGGCGCAGGCGCGAGACGATCTGCTCGCGACGGTCTCCCACGATCTGAAGACGCCCTTGAACGTCATTCTGATGACGCTCGGATCCATGGCAGGGTCGCCGCGAGAGCAACGCGCGGCGAAGGATCTGGAAAACTTGCAGCGTTCCGCCCAGCGTATGGACCGACTGATTCGGGATCTGCTGGACTCGGCCAGGCTCGAAGCGGGCGGGTTGCCCATGGAGTTGGAGTTGGTCTCGGCGGCGCGCTTGGCGGAGGAGGCCTTTGCGGCACTTCTGCCGTTAGCTCAGAACAAGGGTGTGCAGCTGAAGAGCACGCTGGTCGGGGAAATGCCCGAGGTTCGCGCGGATACGAGCCGGATCCAGCAGGTCCTTTCCAACTTGATCAGCAACGCGATCAAGTTCACACCTGCTGGTGGCGAGGTCGTGCTGCGAGCGGAGCGCTCAGGCAGGCAGGTCAGGTTCGCCGTGAGGGATACAGGTCCGGGCATTGCGCAGTCGGAGCTGACGCACCTGTTCGAGCGCTTCTGGCAAGCCCAGTCCACGGCGCATCTGGGAACAGGGTTGGGCCTGTCGATCGCCCGCGGGATCGTGTTGGCGCATGGCGGGCGGCTCTGGGTCGAGAGCCGTCTCGGAGTGGGCAGCACGTTCTACTTCACACTGCCGGTCGCTTGAGCTGCCCGTCGCTGCTCCCTTGCTCGGCGCCGGCCAGTGTCACGACGAAGTCTACGCGATCGCCGACCCCCGCCAGCGCTGCCGCGCGGCCCCGACGCGATAATAGCTCGGTGAACACCACGCCATCCGGGCAACCCGGACCACTGCGGTACCAGATCTGGACGCGCTCGGCGCCGGACTGCGCAGCGCCCGGCTGCGGAAGGTCGGGCTGCGGAGTAACCGAGACCGAGAGGCGTTCGGAACTGGTGCACGCGAGCTGCGGCGTGGCAGCCACACGCTCCAGAACCGTGCGAGCCTTGGCACAAGTCGGCTCAGATTTGCCGTGCAAGCTCGCGACCGTGTCGAAGTCGTTCGTGCCCGCCGCGAATTGAGTCACGGCGCCGGGCAGACGGTGCCGTCCGCAGGCAGAGTCAGACTTGCGAGGTAGCGCCCAACCGCTTGGCCCACGCAAGCACCGGCGGAGACGAGCGCGCCGTGGCCGTAGTGCTGACTGACGAGCAACGAGGACCCAGCGATGGCCCCGTGAAGCTCCTGTGCCAGAGGGAGCGGGGTCAGGCTGTCCGCGACGCCGGCGATGATCAGGGGAGGGTTGGGCAGGGACAGCGAGATCTGTGGGACCCGGTCCCGTTGCACGGGCCAGCCCGCGCAGGTGAAAGCCGTCGCTCCGAGCGGGGCGAACAACTCCGAGCGCCGTTCATAGGACTGCATCAGGGCCTCACTCTCCAGTTCGCTCGGCGGGTCGACGATGCTGTCGGCGCAATGGACGCTCAGGTTCGTGGCTCCGCTGAAGTCCGGCCCCAGCACCATCGGTGGATCGGGCAGCTCCATCATGCCCTCCATCGCCGATGTCATGTCCGTGGCTGAGTCCGCGCCCTCGAGAGCTGCCAGAACCTGGACCAGCGCGTCACGCCCGACGGGATTGCTCAGCTGCAGCAGCCAGCCATTGAGGAAAGCCTCGCGCTGACCCTGTGCATCCGCCGCCTGGACCAGCTGATCAAAGATCTTTGCGGCATCCGCAGGACAGGGGAGCTGGCCCTGTTCGCAGGCGGAAATGAGCGCCTGATGGGCCGCGACCTGGGCGTCGAACTGAGCGGAGACCAACGCGGGCAGGTCGGCCCTGGGCGGCATCGGTGAATCCAGGATCAGCGCGCGGATCCGATCGGGATAGCGCTGTGCATAGACAGCTCCGAGCCGGGTGCCGTAGGAGAGCCCGTAGAAGTTGATCCGCTCCACGCCCAGCGCCCCGCGAATCTGTTCGATGTCGGCGACCACGGCGTTGGTGCCGAGGTGGTCGAAGAGCGGGCCCACCGCCTGCCGGCAGTTCTCTTCCTCAGCGAGCAGCGCCTCAATCGTCGCTCCCACCCCTTGTGCGGCGTACACCGCGGTGGGGTCGACGGGCAGCATGCAGTCGGCGCGCGAGCTGTCCCCCACGCCCCGCGGATCGAAGCCGATCAGGTCGAACTGGATGCCGGCGAGGACGGGGCCGATCGCCTCCAGGAAGGGCTTGCCGGGCTCGCCGGGCCCACCCGGGTTGAACAGCAGCACTCCCAGGTTGGGTCCACCGGACGCGGCCCTCTGGCGGTTGATCGCGATCGAGATCTGCTGCCCCTCGGGATCACTGGGATCGAGAGGCACCATCAGCTCGGCACACTCCAGGCTGCCGCAGGGGCGCCAGTCGAGCGCAGGGCGTGTGGTGCTCTGAGCGCCGGGTTGGATCTGTGCCACGGTCGGCTCACTCGAGACCGCAGCAGGACCGTCGTCATCCCCACCGCCGCAGGCCGCACACGCCAACACGCACCACCCGGCGCCTGCCCAGCAAACTCTTCGCATCATGAAGCGAGCGCTTAGAATGGGATCGCCTGGACGCCAACCCCCAAAGTGCGATCGAGCAGCGACGGCAATGCGTGCAGCGTGCTAGCCGGTTCCGGGCAGCCGGAGCCACACTCCGCGGAAGCGCCGATGGCGCTTCGGCGCCTTTTTGCAGGGTTTGCCGCGCACCACGCGACTGCCGTCGTCGCTCAGTACCAGGATCTCGGGGTTGTTTTCCGCCGTGAAGAACGCCTCCGGGTTCGCGTTTTCGAAGGGAGCCTCGGCCAGCAGCTGCGCGCGTGAGCCCGGGCCCTGCCAGCCATACAAGCGATGCGGACCGTGGCCCTCGGCAGGGCCCGCGGCGATCAAGTAGCGGCCGTGCCAATACGAGAGCGACCGCACGCCGAGTCCGCCGAGATCGAGCTCGATCGGCTCGCCGAAGCGCAGCGGCCCGTCGAGGGCGGCCGCCTCCGGATTCAAGAGCGGCACCAGCAGCGCCTGGCCCGCAGGCACCGGGCTGCGGAAGCCGATCAGCAGCGTGCCCTCGGGGGTGGCCGTGAGCCCTTCCAGATTCAGCCTACCCGGCTCCTTCGGCGGCAGCGCCGCGGCACGAGTCAGATCATACCGACGCAGGGTGGGGCTCTGCTCCAGATCATCGAGCAGGCTCCGATACACCTGGCCCTGGACCTCCAGGTGCGCGTCCAGCGTCGGCAAATCGGTCGTGATCAGCAGCGAGCGATTGGGATCGACCTCACCGCGGGCGTTGCGCGCGTGCGAGCTGAGCCAGTACGCGCGACCGTTCAGCGCGGTCGCGGCTTCGATATCCGCTTCCCCCTTTTTTGCCAGCGCGATCTGCTTGGACAGATTCGTGTGCAACACCGGCCTGCCCCCCGCCACGGCATCGTACACCCGGATCACGTTGTCCTCGTCGTCGGCCACCGCAAAGTGACGCTCGTCGATGGGCACCGCGCCCGAAGCGTCGCACGCGCCCACGAAGCTCACCCAGCGCAGCTCCGCAGCGGGCCCTTTGCCGGCGGACGTTTCCGAGGCACGAAACAACCCATAACCGGAGCCGCCGAGCAGCAGCGCGCCGAGCACGAAGGCCAGATTTCGGCGCTGCATTCCGGGAGCATAGGGCACGGTGCCGAGTTTTCCAGCGGCGTGGAAGCGATTGTCTGAGCGTGCGCGGGCGTGTATGGCTCCCGTCATGACACTTCATCGAGACACGGTGCGTTCCTTCCGTTTCCGCGCCCTGGCGCCTGCTTGCGCGCTGCTGCTCGCGGCGGCGTGCCAGAGCGAGAAGAAAGCCGACACCCAGGTCGCGCAGCTGGCCCCCGCGACGTCCGCGGCCACCAGGCCCGCGGCGCAGCCGGCGGCCATCGGCTCGACGGGTGCGGTCACACCCAAGGCGGCCGAGCCGGGCGCCCTGATCGAGCTCACGCTCGACCCGGCTTCGAGCAAGCTGGAGATCGTCGCGTCCAAGATCACCAAGTCGCACGACGGCTCGTTCAAACAGTTCACGGGCACTGCCACGCTGGCGGGCGATCAAGTCCAATCCGTCAAGTTCGACGTCGACACCGCCTCGCTCCAGACCGACACCGAGACGCTGACCCAGCACATCAAGACCAAGGATTTTCTCGACGTAGAAAAATTCCCGAAGGCCAGCTTCAAGAGCACCAGCGTGGTCGCCAAGCCCGCGGGCAGCGCTACCCACGAAATCACGGGCGATCTGACGTTGCATGGCGTAACGCAACAGATCACCTTCCCCGCGACCATCGAGCTCGGAGCCGAAAAGGTCACGGGCCGCGCGGAAATTGCCATCAACCGGCAGAAATTTGGGGTCACTTATCCCGGTATGCCCGACGACCTGATCAAGGACGACGTGCTGCTCAAGCCTTCCTTCGTGTTCCCGCGCAAAAAGGCCTGACCCTGATCGAGACGGCAGCCGGCGGCGCGATTGTGATAAGCTCCCGGAGATGCGCTTCCTCGCTCTCCTCGGATGTCTGTTGCCCTTGGCGCTCGCCGGCTGTGGTGATTCCGGCAAGAAGTCCGCGAACGCCGAGACGGGTGACACCACGCCGGGCGACGGCTCCGAAGGCGCCACCGACAATGGCGCTTCCGGGATGACCTCGGACGGCAGTGACTCGGCGAACAATGCTCTCGCCGATGACGTGCTGCTCACGCTCGCGGGCGACCGTGAGGTGCTGGGCGGAGGCGCTCGGCTCGACGTGATAGAGGGCCGTCAGATCGTGCCCTTGACGGTCACCACCGTCTATCCCAATAACCACGACGACCTGATCCTACTGCAGCTCGAGCTCAACGGTGTGGAGAACGCGATGGGTGAGCACACCGAGAACCTGACGGGCGCGCTGGATGCGACGGCGGTCGCTCAGGCCTACATCAAGCAAATCAGCTACACCTCGCAGAGCGGCACACTCGATGTCACGTTGAGCAATGACGGCAAGCTCGAAGGGCGCTTCGACGCGCAGCTCACGCCGGATGTTCCCGAGGGCACCACCGACGCGGCGACACTCGCCGCCAAACCGATCGATCTTTCCGGCTACTTCTCCGGCAAATGGTCGCTGATCTGCCGCTCCCCGGTGCAGATCCTCCCGGGGGATCACAGCACGCCGGACAGCGCGTACTGTAGGAACTTGAAGTTCTGAGCTCGCTTTCCGGGGACACCCCGCCCGCTTCCGAGGGGACACCCCGCACCCCGGCGTCAGGCGAGGTCGGTGATCTCGTAGCTGCGCGGGCCTTGCGGCGACTCCACTTCCGCCTCGTCGCCCACGCCGAGCCCGAGCAGGGCGCGGCCGAGGGGACTCGTCGGCGTCAACGTCTGGATCTGCTCGGAGCCGAGCGTGAGGTGCTCGCCGCCCGCGGCGGGCACCAGGAAGTAGATCGACTTGTTGCCCTCGTGCTCGAGCTCGAGCAGGGCGGAGGCCTGGATCGAGCCCGCCTTGGCGCAGTCGCGCAGCTGCAGGCGCGAGAGTAGGGTGAGCCCTTGCTCGAGACGCGCGGCGCGCTCGGCGTAGCCGCGTGCGATGTACGAGGCCTCGGTCGCGCGCATGTCTTTATCCCCCTCGGCGCGGGCCTCTTCGTGCGTCGCGCCTTCGGCCTCCCGTTGCGCCTGGCCGCGCACGCGCGCGAGCTCCGCCGTGAGACGCTCGACGAGCAGGGCGAGCAACTGAGCTTTGTCGATGGACTTCAAGGCTTCAAACCTACCAGGGAGGTAGCCATCCTACCTCACCCGCCGTCTCCTCCGAAATCCCTGACCCCTAGCCCCGACCCCTCGCTCACTGCAGCATCGGCCCCGGCTCGCCCGGCTCGCGCGCGCCGGGAGGATCGGTGCTCGGCGGCCGGCGCTCGACGAGCTCCCCGGCGGTGATGCGCACGAGCGGCGGCAGGTCGGTTGCGCGCACCAGCTCCAGGAGCTCGGAGCGAGTACAGAGGCCCACCAGCGGCAGCGCCACCGAGAGCGGCGAGCCCGGATTCTGCAGCACGCTCATGCGCACGCGCCGGCGCGAGAGCCAGCGCGTGCTCGCAATGGCCAGGATCGAGGTGGCGCGGGCGGGGCGCACGGCGGCGACCCGCACCACGTCGTCTTCCGTGGTCTTGGGGTTGGTGAGCAGCTCGCGGATCACCATCGGATGGGGGTCCTTGATCAAAGCATCGAAGCGCTGGCGCCCGGAGCGGCGCGCGAGGTTGCGGCGCTCGCCCAGCGTCAGCTCGCGACCGGTGCCGTAGTCGGGAATGCGCGGTTCGGAGCCTTCCGGCGGCAGCGAGGCGGTCGGCACCCGGCGGATCACGCGCTGCAAGCTGAGCAGGCGCTGCTCGAGGGCCACCTGGCGCAGCCGCTCCAGATCGCTCGTGCTGGCCATGCCAGCCGCCCAGAGCGCGATGGTCAGCAGGGCCTCGCGCGCGCGTGGTTCGCCGATTTCGCTGCTGCCGATGACGGCGTCGAGCAGCGGTGCCAGCAGGTGCGGGGGCTCCTTCTGGACGTGCTCGCGCAGCCACTCGATGCGCAGCTCCTGGTCGGGAAGGCCCAGCAGGCAGCGCAGGAAGCGCTCGGCATCATCGGCGGAAGCGGACATCGCGATTCCCGAGTCTGGATCAGCGTCGGCGCTTCCGCTACCGGTCGCCCCGTCGGTCCCGATTTGGAGCGAAAACGCGGTCTTTGTCTCCCTTCTGGAGCTAAGCTCGACTCCGTGCATGCGAGCTTTTCGCTGCGCCAGCGGGCCACCGCCTGGCGCGAGGTGCTGACCCGGCCCGCTCGCTTTGCCCGGCACGCCGCGCTGGGGGCCACGGGCCTCGCCTGCGCCCTGCTCGCCCGCCGCGGGACGTCCTGGACGCGCGCCGGGGCAGCGGCCGGCGTGCTCGTGATCCTCGTGATCTTCGTGGTCGGCTGGTGGCGAGACCGGCGCACCGTGGCGGACCCGCTGCGGCTCGTGCAGCAGGTGATCCGCCGCACCGATCGGGCGATGGGCGAGCAAGCGTTGCGGCTGGTGCGGCTGATGCAACGGCTGACGGGCGAGGTGGAGACCGCGCCGGCCAGCGGCGGCGCCTCGTCCGCGGGCGTGACGCTCGCGACCTTCCAGCTCGACAAGCTGATCGAAAAGGCGTCCATCGAGCAGGTGCGCAACGCTGCGCGCCAGCGTGCCAAGACCTATCGCTGGGTGGGCGCGCTGTGCGCGCTGGTGGCGCTGGTGGTCTGCGTCGAGCGCATGCGCGAGATCGTCGAGGGCATGGACGTGCTCGCGGCGCGCCACGGGCGCGCGCCCTGGCCGCTGTACTGGACGGAGCAGCTGCGTGTGCAGGCCACGCCGCCCGCCTATCTGCGGCAGCCCGGGCGGAGGTTGTTCTCCGGCGCGACCTCGATGCTGCCGATCGGCACGCAGCTCACGCTGCGCGCGCGGCCGCTGTACGCGGACCGGCGGCTGCTGGTGACGGACGGCGCGCAGGAGACGCCGTTCGTGAGCGACGGTGAGGGCGGGTTGGTCGCGCACTTCGAGGTCACGCAGGATCAGGTGCTGTCGGTGGCCGCGCGCTTCGGCGACGTGCTGATCGTGGAGCCGGAGGCGCTGAACATCGTGGCGCTCGCGGATGAGGCGCCGGTGGTCCAGCTCGACGGCGCGCCCTCGACGCAGCAGCTGCGCGAGCTGTCGCGGCTGGAGCTGCGCTGGTGGGCGCAAGACGACCACGGGCTGCGTCAGGTCGATCTGGTGCTGCGCTCCGGCAATCGTGAGGAGCGGCGGACGCTCGGCACATACGACGACGAGTCGGCGCGGCAGCGCGGCGGGCACGTGCTCATGCCCAGCGACCGCTTCCTGCGCGCGCTGTACTTGCCCGCGGAGATCAGCATCGAGGCACGCGACAACGATCCCGTCGGCGGCTCCAAGTGGGGCAAGAGCGCGGCCATCACCATCGTGCCCACGGCGGTGGGCGAGCTGGAAGCGCTGCGCTACCTGGCGCTGATCCAGGCGCGCGATCGCTTCGTGGACGCCGCTGCCATCGGCGCGGAGCAAGCGCCGGCTCCCGCGAGCAAACCCGCCAACAGGGCCGAGCAAGCTGCACAGAAGGCGGCGGACAAGGCCGCCGCAGCCGATCGCCTGCGGCGCTTCGATCAGGCGCTGGAGAGCGCCGCAGGCGGCTTCGAGCAGGCGCTCGGCGAGAGCTACGGCGGGCTCCGGGTGGCGCCGGGGTTTCGCAACTTCGCGCTCGGGCGCCTGCGCTTGCTGCGCACGCTGAAGGGCACGCTGGTGCAGCGCTCGCGCAGCGTCGAGGATCTGGTGCTGGCGCTCGACGGCGTGCTGGCGTCGCTCTCCAACCGCGACGCGCAGCGCGTGGCCAAGATCCTGGGCAACGTCGCGGAAGAGGCCATGGTCGGCGCGCAGCAGGCGCAGGCGGGCGAGTCGCCGGCGCCGGGTGTGGAGCGGCTCGACAAGGCCATCTATGCGCTGCACGCCGGCGCGCAGCAGTTGCTCTCGCTCGGTGTGCTGGGCAACGATCTGGGCAGCGTGGCGCTCGCCGATCTCGGGCGCGTCTCGCGCGCGCGCCAGGCCAGCGACTTTTATCATGCGGAGCTCGCCGCCCGGCACCTCGCCGAGCGCTTGCATCGTCCCGTGCCGTCCTTCGGCGCCCAGGGCTCGGGCGGTGGCGGCGGGGTGGAAGCGGGCCAGGGGGAGGGCTCGTCCGAGCCACAGCCGGGCCAAGGCGGACAGGGCCAGCGGCACTTCGACGACCTCGCCGATCAGATCGCGGAGCTGGCGCGCCAGCACGCCGGCGCCGTCGACCAGGTCGATCAGACGCTGGCCGGTGCCCAACAAGCCGAGAACTCCGCTGCCCTGCGCGAGGAGGCAGAGCGCCGCGCCAAGGAGATCCGCGACGCCGTGACCGACTTGCCGGAGCCGGGCAGCTCGCCGGGAACCGCCGAGGCGGCGGGCTCGCTGGCGCGCGAGAGCGGGCGCGGGATGGCGCAGGAGCTCGAAGGGCTGAAGCTGGAGCAGGCCGCCGAGAGCGCGCGCCGGGCGCTCTCGGCGCTCTCCGATGCGCGCGCGAAGAGCGAAGGGCACGGCTACTTCCAGGGCCAGCTCGAGCGCGCGCGGGCCGTGATCGAGGAGCATCAGCGCTGGCTGCAGGAGCAGCTGGAGGCGCAGCGCCAGCAGGCGCGCGAACGCACGCGCAACCTGCTGCAGGGGCCCACGCAGCTCGAGAACGAGCTGGCCAACAAGGCGCAGGAGCTGTCCCGCCGCGGCGACGACGCCAACAGCGCGATGCCCGGCGACGTGACCGAGCGGCTGCGACAGGCGGAGCAACTGATGCAGCAGGCGGCACGCGAGCTCTCGCGCGGGGAAGGCCAGGCGGGGCTCTCGCTGCAGCGCGATGCACAGCGCCTGCTGGAGTCCGCCGATCAAGGCAAGACCAGCGACCCAGAGCAGAGCCAGGACGACAAGCAGAGCCAGGAGCCCGGTGACGAGGACGGCAATGGCCGCGCCGGTGGCTTCAGCGGGGACGTGCCGAAGGCGGAGCAGCAAAACCGCGCCGAAGAGTTCCGCAAGCGCGTGCTGCGCAGCCTGGGGGACAGCTCGGAGGGCCACCTGGCGCCCGCGGTCAAGCGCTATGCGGAAGGGCTGCTGAGATGAAAGGCCTGCTGAGGTGAAAGGCGTGCGCTTGCCCTTGGCGCTGCGCGTGCGGCTGTCGGCGCTGCGCACGCGGCTCACCCGGCGCCGCTCGAGCTCCGATGACGTGAGCGGCGGCCCTGCGCGCCGCCGTCGCCGCAAGCTGGGGCGGCGCGGCTGGCGCGTGCTGAGCGCACTGACGCTGCTGCTGGCCGTCGGCCTGCTCGTGGTCGGGGTGGCGCTGTGGCGGATCGCGGCGCGCCGCGTACCGGCACAGGCCAGCTTGCCCAGCTTGCTCGTCCCGGTCGACCTCGACGCGCTCTCCGACGCCATCACCGAGCTGGACGTGACACGCGCCCGGCAGCTAGCGGAGCAATATCAGCGCTCCTCGCTCTCCGTCACGCAGAGCCACCGCCTGTCGATCGAGCGGGCGCGGCTCAGCCTGTACGTCGGCGACTGCGACTCGGCGCGCGCCATCCTCTCGGGCTTGCCCGGCGAAGAAGCGGACGTGGCGAGCCTGGCGGCGCTCGCCGAGAGCTGCTCCGGAGCAGTGGCGGCGTCGCGCGTGGTCGAGGACACGGCGCGCGGCATCTGGCTGCGGCTGCAAGACGCCGACGACGAGCCGCTGGTGCCCTACATCGTGGACGTCGCGGAGCGCGCGCGCGAGGCGGTGCGCGTCGATCTGGGCGTCGAGCTGCCGCGCCCGCTGCGCATCGACGTGGTGCGCGACCTGTTTTCGCTCTCCTGCGTGAGCGGCTTGCCGCTGGAAGCCGCCGAGACGACGGGCACCGTAGCAGTGGCGCGCTGGGGGCGAGTCACGCTGCTCTCCCCGCGCGCCTCGCGCCATGGCTATCCGTGGCAGGACACGCTCGCCCACGAGCTGGTGCACCTGTCGCTATCGCGCGCCACGCGCGATTTTGCGCCGCTCTGGCTGCAGGAAGGCGTCGCCAAGCGGCAGGAGCAACGCTGGCGGCCGCCGCGCCCCTTCGACGATCCCGACGGACACGATCGCGTCGCGCAGCGCGCGCTGCTCACCAACACCTCGGTCGGCGTCGACAACCTGGGACCCTCGATCGCCATGTTGCCCTCCGCTGACGCGGCCTCGATCGCCTTCTCGGAGGTCACCAGCTTCATCAACTACTGGATCCGCGTGAACGGCAAGCTGGCCTTCCACCTGCTGCTGCGCGACCTGAAGGGGCTCGAGCAGCGCGATCCAGACCCGGCCTTGCGTGGCGTCAGCGGCTACACGCTGAAAGAATGGATCCTGCGCTGGCAGACCTGGCTGCGCACGCTGCAGCCCGAAGGCAACCCGCACGCCATGATCGCGGGCGGCTCGCCGGAGCTGGGGCGCGTGCGGGTGGGCGATCTCTTCTTGCACGGCCAGCACTACGAAGCGGCGGCGCGCAACTTCGAGGCCGCGCTGGCGCATGCGCCGCAGTCCTCCGCGCTGCGCTTCCGGGCGAGCCAGGCAGAGCTCGCTGCTGGACACAAGGAGCTCTCCGAACAGCGCCTCGGCAAGCTGGACGATCTCGACGGACCGCACGCGGGCTGGTTCGCGCTGCGCGGTCGCTTCGATGCGGAAGCCGGCAACAAGGAAGCAGGGGAGCTGGCGAGCACGATGGCCCTCAGCCTCGACCCGTGGTCGGAGCTGGTCGCCTGCGAAGGCCATCAGAGCAGCCTGCTCGGCGGCGACCCCTGGCAGCTGCCCGATCCAGAGACTCCCGAGCGGCAGAAACTGTGCGAGATGGCGCGCGCGCGCCCCCAGGTCCAGTAACGACTCCGGCATGGAAATCGGCCTCTACGGCCTCGACGCTTTCGGCGCCGGACCGTGGAAGGGGGCCTGCCGTTCAGCGACGCTCCACGAGCCGCGCGCAGAGCCTGGAGTTCCGCGATATGTTGGCCGCATGGAATGGGTCAACTACCACCACCTGCTCTACTTCTGGGTAGTGGCTCGCGAGGGCGGCCTCGTTCCTGCGGGCAAGGTGCTGCGGCTCTCGCACCCGACGTTGAGCGCGCAGATCCATGCGCTCGAGGCGCAGCTGGGCGAGCAGCTGTTCGCCAAGCAAGGACGCAAGCTGGCGCTGACCGAGGTGGGGCGGGTCGTGTATCGCTACGCCGACGAGATCTTCTCGCTCGGGCGCGAGATGCTCGACACCGTCAAGGGCCGCTCGGGGCAGGCGCTGCGCCTCGATGTGGGCATCGCAAACGTGGTGCCGAAGTTGATCGTGCGACGCCTGTTGCAGCCGGCGTTGACGCTGGCAGAGCCGGTGCGCCTGGTGTGTCACGAGGACTCATACGAGAAGCTGCTCGCGAACCTGTCGCTGCATGCCTTTGATATCGTGATCTCGGATGCGCCGGTGCCGCCTGGGGGCAGCGTGCGCGCGTATCATCATCTGCTCGGAGAGACGGGCATCAGCTTCTTTGGCGCCAAGCAGCTGGCGGCGAGCCACAAGAAGGGCTTCCCCCAGTGCCTGGATGGCGCGCCCATGTTGCTACCGCTGGAGAATCTGACCTTGCGGCGGCTTCTGAATCAGTGGTTCGAGCGCAGCGGCATTCAGCCCCGGGTCGTGGCGGAGTTCGAGGACAGCGCACTGCTGCAGGTGTTCGGCGCCGATGGTGTCGGCATCTTTGCAGCGCCCAGCGTGGTCGAGCCACAAGTCATCGAGCAGTACGGCGTACGGGTGATCGGCCGCACCGACCAGGTGCGCGAGCGCTTCTACGCCATCTCCGGCGAGCGCCGGATCAAGAATCCCGCCGTGGTTGCTATCTGCGACATCGCCCGCCACTCGCTGTTCGGCAGAAAATAGCCTGTGACGACGGGCGATTGGCCATGGGCAGGCGCGCGAGGTCTGACCGTATATGTCGTATTTCACGACATGTTACTTCTTGATTTCGTCATGGTCGACATGCCGTAGCGCCTTTATGGAAATGGGCATGAACAACCAACTGAAGACCATCCTGTTACTGGGCGCGCTCTCAGCGCTCGTCATCGGGCTCGGCTCCAGCCTGGCGCCCGGCTCTTGGCCCGTGTTCCTCGTGATCTCGCTCGCGATGAACCTCGGAGCCTACTTCTTCTCGGACAAGATCGTCCTGCGTACGAGCGGCGCCCAGGAGATCGCGCCCGAGCAAGCGCCGGAGCTGCACGCCATCGTGGAGGAGCTGTCCGCCCGGGCGCAGATCCCCAAGCCGCGCGTGTACCTGATCCCCGGTGAGCAGCCGAACGCCTTCGCCACGGGGCGCAATCCCGCGAACGGCGCCGTGGCGGTCACCGAGGGCATCGTGGAGCTGCTCGACCGCCGCCAGCTGCGCGGCGTGATCGCGCACGAGCTGGCGCACATCGAGAATCGCGACATCCTGGTGGCGAGCCTGGCCGCGGCCGGCGCCTCGGTCATCAGCTATGCGGCGCAGATGCTGACCTTCGCGACCTTCTTCGGCACCAGCAACGACGAGGATGAGGGCGCTGGCGGTGGCGGTATTCTCGCCATGATCGTCGCGCCGATCGCTGCCACGTTGATCCAGCTCGGTATCTCGCGCTCGCGCGAGTACCTGGCGGATGAAGCCGGCGCGCGCATGTCCGGCGACCCGGAGGCGCTGGCACAAGCCTTGTTGAAGATCGAAGGCGCGGCGAACGTGATGCCGTTGCCTGCGCCGGCCGCCACCGCCAGCCTGTTCATCATCAACCCGCTGGGCGCCGCCGCATCTCTGGCGCGCCTGTTCTCGACCCACCCGGCCACGGAGGAGCGCGTGAAGCGCCTGATGGCGCTCGCCGAACGGCGCGCGAGCCACGGGGCCTTCGAGCGTCCGCTCGCGCTGAGGCAGGGCTGAGCAGGAGCCATGGCAGGCATGGAAACCATCGGCTCACCGCTGGCCTGGGCCGGCTTCATCGGCTTCGTGCTGGCCCTACTCGCCGTCGATCTGGGCGTCTTTCACAAGCAGTCGCACGAGGTGAGCGCCAAGGAGGCGGGCATCTGGAGCGCCGTGTGGGTCAGCCTGGCGCTGGCCTTCGCGGGCGGCATGTGGGCCTTCACGGGCCCGGAGCGCGCGCTCGAGTTCACCACGGGCTATCTGATTGAGAAGGCCCTGGCGGTCGACAACATCTTCGTGTTCGTGGTGCTGTTCGCGGCGCTGGGCATCCCCGGCCGCTACCAGCACCGCGTGCTGTTCTGGGGTGTGCTCGGCGCGCTGGTGATGCGCGCGGTGTTCATCCTGATCGGCGGCGCTCTGCTCGCGCGCTTTCACTGGATGCTGTACGTGTTCGGTGGGGTGCTGGCCGTGACCGGCGTGAAGCTGCTGTTCCAGCGCGAGCAGGAGACGCACCCCGAGAACAACCCGGTGGTGCGCTGGTTCCAGCGCATCGTGCCCATCACGCCGCAGCTGGAGGGCGATCGCTTCAGCGTCGTAAAGGACGGCCGCCGTTACGCCACGCCGCTGCTCTTGGCGCTGGTGGCGGTGGAGGTGAGCGACCTGATCTTCGCCGTGGACTCCATCCCGGCCATCTTCGCGGTGACCACGGACCCGTTCATCGTCTTTACCTCCAACATCTTCGCGATCCTCGGCCTGCGCTCGATGTACTTCCTGCTCGCGAACATCATCACCAAGTTCGCGTACCTGAAGGTGGGCCTGGCGTTCGTGCTGATGTTCGTGGGCGCCAAGATGTTGCTGGCCGACGTGGTCCATCTGCCGATCTTGCTCTCGCTGGGCATCATCGCGGCCATCCTGGGCGGATCGATCTTGTTCTCGCTGTGGAAGGCGCCGAGGCCTGAGCCGCGGCGTGCCGACACGCTGGCGCGCAGCCGAGGCTAGATCGAGTACTCGAGCTCGGCCGGCTGAGCCTCGAGGGACGGAGCGCGGCCTGCGCGGCGCAGTCCGCGCCCTCCCGGCAGCGGGCGCGGTGGTTCGTGCTCTGGTTCCGTATCGGCGCGACCTCGAAGCGTTTGCCCAGCGCCTTCGGTGCGTTTTTCCTCGGGGCGGCCCAGCCTCGAGGCGCCGGAGCTCAGTTCTGGGCGCCCTGCGGCCGGGGCGCGGCGCGTCGAAGACGCTGTCGAGGGCCGGTGCCGCCGCGGTGACGGTCGGGCGGTGTCCCGAGGCGTCGGCGGGCGTCCGCTCGGCGGAGGCCCGGCCCCCTACTCCTGCTGCCAAGGACCGTCGGTGCTGTAGCCGAAAGGACTGGCCCCATGATAGATCTAGGCCCGAGGCCGAAGCTTGACATTTGCTACCTTTGCCGCGGCGCAAGTACTGCGCGTTGTCCCCCGAGTTCGCCTGAGCCAGGCGGTGGGAAAGTTGTGTGACGCCAATGTTCCGGCGCCCCTGAGTCGAATCGCGGCGTCGATCTACTGTCGCGCGTACCGCGTGAAGCTGGACGAGTGCGAGCCGTGTGGCGCTTACCCCAGCTTTGACGAGTTCTTCACGCGTCGGCTGCGGGACGGCGTGCGCCCGATCGCGAGCTCGGGCGTGGTTTCCCCCGCCGATGGGCGGCTCGAGCAGATGGGCCCCGTGCGCCCCAACGGGCGCATCGCGGTCAAGAACACCGAATATTCGGTGGGCGAGCTGATCGGCGACGACATGGAGGCGCCGCGCTACGCGGGCGGGAGCTTCTGCGTCGTGTACCTGTCACCGCGGGATTATCACCGCGTGCATGCGCCGGTGGCGGGCGAATTGAAGCTCGTGCGCTCGTTGCCCGGCGACCTGTATCCGGTGAACAGCATCGGGGAACGGCACGTGCCCGACCTGTTCGTGCGCAACCAGCGCGTGGCGCTGGTTATTGATACGCCGTCGATGGGGCGGGTCACGGTGGTGATGGTGGGCGCCATCATCGTAGGTCGCATCACGGTGACGGCTCTGGGTGGAGATGACACCCGACCCGGCATTTACCCCCTCGAGCCCGCCGTGAAGGTGAAGCAAGGGGACGAGATCGGAGTGTTCCACCTGGGGTCGACGGCCGTTTTGTTCGTCGAGCCCGGAGTGGCTCTTTCACACGATCTGGGGCCCATTCGTTACGGTGAGGCCCTCTCGAGTCGTTGATGTCTGACGAGGTGCGCTCCAGAACCGTCTCCGCTCCCGCCGATCCAGGTGAGCTGGCCACCGGCCTAGCCGAAGGAACCCAGGCGAGCACCGTCGGGTCGGAACCACCTCCGCCCTCGCAGCCCTCGGCCGCGCCGCGCCCGGCATCGCAGCCGCCTCCGATTCCGCCGCCGCTGCCTCCGCCCTCGCGCCCCGCCGACTCGGAGCGCCCGACGAATCCCCTGCCGCGCGAGCCCGTGCTCGACCTCGCGGGGCGCCTGGCTGCGACGACCTCACCCGACATCCCGGCTCCGCGCGTCTCCGAACGCCCGCCGCCCCCGAGCCAGCGTGCGCGCCTCTCCTCGGCGCCGCCGCCGTCGCCCTCACAGGCGCGTGCCGCCCGGTCCATCACACCGCTGCCGATCTCGGTCACCACCTCCCTGCCGCCCACGGCGCGCCCCTCCGAGCCCGTGCCGCTGGTGACGCGAACCGTCTCGTCGATGGCGCCGCAACCGCCGCCCCATCTGCGCTCTTCGGTGCCGCCCGTCCGCAGCAGCTTGCCGCCGGGCCTGGTCGAGCCCAAACGCATCATCGAGGTGCTGGGCAGCAACGTGCCCGTGCTCGACAACCAGCTGGAAGAAGAGATCGAAGATCTCGACGACAGCGAAGCGCAGGAAGTCTCCGAGCACGCCTACGACGAAGAGGAGCCGTCGTCTCCCTCGAGCGACCTCGACCTCGACGTCGACTTCGAGAGCTCGCCCGACAGCTCGCCCCGGCCCACGCACGCGGACGCGGATGGCAACGTGCTCGAGGCCGACCAGGTCCTCGACGTCACCTCCCAGCCGCCGACGCACGCCGACGGCGACCACGATCGACCCAAGACGCCGCCCAAGCGCCGCAAGAAGCCACCGCCGCCGCCGCACCGCCCGGGCTCGGGATCGGGCGAGCACAAGGCGGTTGGCGGCACTGCCGCCACGGCGGCGGAACGCCTCGCCGCGGACAAGGCAGCTGCCGAGAAGGCTGCGCTCGAGAAGCTCAAGGCCGAGACCTCCGGAGCCCGCAAGTGGTGGGAAGAGATGTTCTCGGAAGAGTTCCTGCGCGCCATTCCGATCCTCTCGCCGCGCCAGCTCGAACGAGAAGTCAACTTCATCGAAGAAGGACTGGGCGTCGCTCCTGGCGGCCAGATCCTCGATCTGGCCTGCGGCGCGGGACAGCACGCGGTCGAGCTCGCTGCTCGCGGCTATGACGTGGTCGGCTACGACCTGTCCCAGTCCCAGCTCGACTGGGCCTCGGGCCTCGCGATCGAGCGCAATCAGCGCCTCCAGTTCACCGCTGGAGACATGCGCGAGCTCAACTATCAGGAAGAGTTCGACGCCATCTACTGCTGGAACACCAGCTTCGGCTTCTTCGAAGAAGACAAGAACGTCGACGTCGCCCACCGCATCTTCAACGCCTTGCGCCCGGGCGGGCGCTTCCTGCTCGACGTGATCAACCGCGACTTCGTCGTCGCCCAGCAGCCGGGCCAGACCTGGTTCGAAGGCGACGGCTGCGTCTGCATTGACGACGCCACCCTCGACTACATTACCAGCCGCATGAAGGTGAAGCGCACGCTCATGCTCACGAGCGGCAAGAACCGCGAGTGCACCTACTCCGTGCGCATCTACGGCCTGCACGAGCTGGGCAAGATGCTGCACGACGTCGGCTTCAAGATCCTGAAGGTGAGCGGCACGCCGCAGATGCCCGGCGTATTCTTCGGCTCGACGTCGCCGCGAGTGATCATTCTCGCGGGCAAGCCGCCGTGATCGTCGCTCAGAACCCGAGCAGCTCGACGGACAGCTCGGCGAAGCCAGCCACCACCGCGTCCGCACCCTGGTAACGGGCCAAGTCCATGGCCGCGTCCGGCATCGCAATGACCAGCATGCCGGCGGCCACTGCCGCCTCGACACCGAAGGGTGAGTCCTCGAATACCAGGCACTCGTCCGGTGAGGCGCCCAGGTCTCGGGCCGCTGCCAGGAAGATGTCCGGCGCCGGTTTCGAGCGCCGCACGCGCGGGTCATCCCCGCAGACCGTCGCGCTGAAGATCGCCAACCAATCGCGATGGGCCGCCGTCTTGATCCCGAACAGCGCCGCCTCGGTGCTCGTGGCAATGGCCAGAGGAACGCCGCGAGCGGCGAGCGTACGAGAGAAGGCTTCGGCGCCGTGCATCGCCGACGCACAGGCGACGCGCGGAGCGAGCAGAAGGTCGCGCTCGCGCACCAGTTCCTCCGTTGACAGCGGCAGGCCGAGCGCTTCCACGATGATGCGTGCCGCATCCGTAGTGCCGCGGCCAATGCAATCTCGCTTGATCGACCAATCGTAGACCTTCCCGAAGCGGGCTGCCACCTGCGCAATGGCTTCGGTGTAGAGCGACTCCGTGTCCAGCAGGACTCCGTCGAGATCGAAGATCGCGCAGCGTGGTCGTCGCCTGAGCTTCATGGCTCCTCCTCTAGCAGAATCGAGCCTAGCTCTGCTGCGTCGCCTCGACCCAGGCGAGGTATTCGTCGTTGACGTATCCGGTCACATATTCGCCGGTGAAACAGCTCATCTCGAGCTCGGTGACCCGAGAGCCCTCGGTGATCGCTGCGAGCATGTCGCCGACCTCCTGGTAGATGACGTAGTCGGCGCCGAGCTCGGCCGCGATCTCGGGGCTCCGCCGGCCATGGGCGATCAGCTCGCGCCGGGAAGGCATGTTGATGCCGTAGACCTGAGGATAGCGCACAGCGGGGGCCGCCGAGCAGAAGGTGACCTTGCTCGCGCCGGCCGAGCGCGCCATCTCCACGATTTCGCGTGAGGTCGTCCCGCGCACGATCGAATCATCCACAATCAGCACGCTCTTGCCGCGAAACTCGCGGCCGAGGGCGTTGAGCTTCTGCCGCACGGACTTCTGACGCTGGGCCTGCCCGGGCATGATGAACGTTCGCCCCACATAGCGGTTCTTGAAGAAGCCCTCGCGGTACTCGATGTCGAGCTTCTGCGCGACTTGCATGGCCGCCGGCCTGGAAGAATCCGGAATGGGCATGACCACGTCGATGTCACCGCGCGGGATGTACCGCTCGATGGTATCGGCGAGACGGTTGCCGAGCCTGAGGCGCGCTTCGTACACCGAGATGCCGGACATGACGGAGTCTGGACGAGCGAGATAGACGAACTCGAACGCGCACGGGACGAGTCGAGGGTGCTGGGCACACTGCCGCGCGAACATCTCTCCGCCGTTCGTGATGAACACACCCTCACCCGGTGCCACGTCGCGCACCGACTCGTAGCCCCCGCTCTCGTGGAGCAGGGACTCGGAGGCGATGGCCCACTCCACCTGACCGTCCTCGCTCACCCGCTTTCCGATCGTCAGCGGGCGAATGCCGAACGGATCGCGGAATGCCAGTAAGCCATGCCCGGCGATCAAGGCGATGACGGCGTAGGAACCGCGAACGCGCTCGTGCAACCGGGCGACGCTCGCAAAGATCTGCTCCGGAGTCAGGTCGCCCTCGGTCGCGACTTCCTGTAACTCGTGTGCCAGCACGTTGAGCAGGAGCTCGGTGTCCGAGTTTGTATTCAAGTGACGGCGATCCACCCTGAGCAACTTCTGGGTCAGCTCTCGCGTGTTGACGATGTTGCCGTTGTGCACGAGCACGATGCCATAGGGCGCATTGACGTAGAACGGCTGCGCCTCGCTGGCCTCCGAGGCGCTGCCGCGCGTCGCGTAGCGCACGTGCCCGATGCCGACGTTCCCCTTCAGGGCTCGCATGTCGCGGGTGCGATACGCCTCACGCACGTAGCCCTTCGCCTTGTGCATGTGGATGCGCGTGCCGTCCGCCGTCGCGATGCCCGTCGAGTCTTGGCCCCGGTGTTGCAGCAGCGCGAGGCCGTCGTAGAGCTCCTGGTTGACCGGTGTCGAGGACAGCAGACCGATGATGCCGCACATGGGGCCGCGAGTCTGGCACGCCCGGCGGCGCCCCATCCGACTTTTCGCCTGCCGCCGGCGAGCCCGGCCTGGCAGTCCTGAATTTGGGCTCGGGCCGCACGGCACCGAGCCCTCCAGGAGTGCCAGCCGGCGCACACCCGCGCTCCCACAGGGAAGCGAGCGGTCCAAGGCGCGCTGCACGGGTCTGTGCTAGGCCGGAACAATCTCTTCGGGGCCGCTGACTGACGAGCTATGCGCGAACGGGTTCGTCGTCTTGCGTGGAGCCGTTGCGCCGGACGCTGTACTGGCGTGCGTTCACGTGATCGAGCGCGAACTGCGAGCTCGAAGCGTTGATCCTCGAGATCGCTCGACGTGGACCGAACCTGTCGTGCGCTTCGTCTGTCCTGAAGGGCCAGAGTTCGCTGTCGCGGGAACGTCTCCTCGGCTTTGGGAGGCGTATGACTTGCTTCTGGGACCGGGTCATTGGGTTCAGCGTCAGGGTGTCGGTGGGACGATCGCACCGAGCGTGTCTCGCGTTACTGATGCCGGCTGTCGGGCGAAGGAAATTGCCTGAGCAAGTGAGGCCAAGCCGCACACGAGCACGAGCCACATGCCCCAGCCACCCATCAACATCAAGTGTAGGAAATCCATGTTCTCCTTAATGTCCAAACGGTCAAAGAGTCGACGCTGGCCCACACAGAGTGGCCTTCGGAAATTGGGCGCGTCTGCCGGGAGTTCAGTGACTCTCGAGCATCCGCGAGCCCAGGGAGCGCTCCAATTTGCGACCGTGCGTGATCGCGCTGTGCGATCCGTAGAGGATGTGCGGTAGGGTGCGCGCATGCTCAAACTGTACGGCTTTGCTCGTGTGAACAAGATGGCGCGGGGCAACACTCGTGATTTGCGGGTCCTGTGGGCGCTCGAAGAGATCGGACTGCCCTATGAGATCGTCGGGCTCGACCATCCCAATCACGATCTCGATTCACCCGAGTACCGTGCGCTGAATCCGTTTGGTCAGATCCCGGTGATCGATGACGACGGCCTGGTGGTCTCGGAGTCCGGTGCGATATTGCTCTACCTGGCGCGCAAGAGCGGCAAGTTGATGCCCCGGGAGCTCGCGGGGGAGGCGCAGGTGCTGCGCTGGTGTTTCACTGCGCTCACCACGATCGAGGTGCCGCTGCTATCGATGTGGTTTGTCAACATGAGCGGTGGCAGGGGCAGCAAGCCAAGCGATTCGCTGCACAGCTGGTCCGAGATGCGCTTGAAGCAGCTCGATGGCTGGCTCACCCAGCGCCAGTTCATCGCGACCGAGGACTTCACCGTCGCCGACATCCTCATGACCCATGTGCTGGACGTTGGCACCCCACGGGAGATGCTCGAGCGGTACCCGAACCTCGTTGCTTATCGCGCGCGCTGCACGGAACGTCCGGCATGGAGGAAGACGCTCGACGCGTACAACAAGCGAGTCGAAGCCGCGTGAGCTCTCGTCAGCGTATCCGGCACTGAGCGCTCTCGTCGTGTGCCCGGCTGCGTGGTCATCCAAGCTCACGCTCGTGGCGCGGCGGGGCTATCGGTCTGCCAAGCTGTGGATGCTCCAGCAGCGCTCATAGACCGATTTGCGACCGGCCCATGCTCTTCAGAAGGAGTATCATCCCGCCGCCATGACCAGCAAACGCACTGCGATCGTCCTCGGAGGCTCCGGATCGGTGGGAACGGCACTGCTCCGCGAGTTGTTCCATGACGATGCCTTTGAGGCCGTCATCACACTCTCGCGCCGCTCGCTGCCAGAGGCCATCGCGATGGCTCGCAGCGCCGGCCGTGGGCTGGTGGAGAAGCTCGTTCCAGACATGAATCCCGCGTCCCTCGCCGCGGCGACGCTGGAGGCAGCGAGCGATTCTGAGGGCGAGCTGGAGGGGTTCAGCGTGCTCGGCATCGGCGCTGGCACGGCAAAGCTCACGCTCGATGAGCATCGCGCGGTCGACGTCGCCCTGAACGAAGCGTTTGCACGGGCATTGCGGGACTCGGGCAAGGTCCGGCATCTCGCGTTCATGACTGCCGCGGGCGCGGACCCGGCGGCGAAGGCCAGCGGCAGTGGTGCCGCTGGCATGTCCCGCTACAACCGCGTGAAGGGCGAGGCCGAAGAGGCCGTGCGCGCGAGTGGTCCGGCGATCGTCAGCGTGTTCCGTCCCGCGATGATCATCGGTTCTCAGCACACCCCGTGGCTGCTCGAGAAGGCGCTGCCGCTATTTTCGTTCGCCACGCCAGGGAAGTACAAATCGATCACGGTGGAGCAGATCGCGAAGGCGATGGTTGCCGCGGCGAAGGACCACCCCGCGGCGAGCGCGATATACCACTACCCGGAGATGATGGCGCTGATCGCGAACGGACAGCGCTAGGCCTCGGCAGGATGGCTCAAGGGCAGGCCGCGTCGGCGTCGGTGCGTGGGGAGCCCGCAAAGAACGCCCCGAAGCGCGTGATCGAACCCTGCAAGAAGCCAGCGTTGACATAACTGTCGGCGACGCGCTCGAAGGGGCCCTGCGGGTCGGCTGCCGCATAGATGGCCAAGGTCCTGGGTATCGGGCCGTCGTTGCCACCGTACGGTACCGTCAGGTTGATTCGGACCTGGGAGCTAAAGTCGCCAGGCTCCACCAGATAGACGGGCGAGTAGTCGAGGAATTCGGCGGGGGGCGCAGTCGTTGTCTCGGTGATCCGCACGTCCACATCAGCTTGCATCGTCTTCGGTGGAACATCGATCCGGAAGTCCACTCCGCTGGCCGCACCTTGTCGCGCGGTCAGCTGCACGGTGCCGCCCGCAGCGCCGATGAGCTGGGTGACGCTCTCACCCACGCCCATGGTGCACTTGAAGGAGTTGTTCGCCCCGGGTCTCCGCGAGCAAGGGCAATTCGCGGCCAAGGTGCTGGACGTCTCGTTGGCAGGCGGGGCGATGCCGGAGGGATCCGTAGCGGGACTCACGTGCGTGTTTTCGCCCCCGCCGGCTCGCTCGATGTCTGGGACTTCGTCCCCGGGACTTGCTGCTGCGCCACAGCCGCTCGACAGGAGCCCCACCAGCACGGCTGTGAACCATCCTGGAAGGCACGGCTTGGAGATTGCGGACATGCAGCGCCCTCATCGCAAAGCGCGTGCCACTGCAGGAATCTCAGCGGAACTCGCTTTCCCCGAGCAAGAGGGAACAGCGTGGCCCAGTCACCTGGCACAGCTCGAGCCAACCTCGCGAGCGGAACCTGCCAGCACGTGGAATCCGTGACGATGTTTCTCGGAGAAACACGGGCGCTCCGTCAGCGTCGCGCTCGTGCGACCCGTCCAGACGTGAGACGCTGTGCGCACCAGGGAGCGTCCGCGTCCCGATCCCAACTACGGCGACGCGAGCCAACAGCAGGAGAGAGCGCCTGTCAACCATCGTTGCTGGCTGGTCGGGGCCGGCAGCTGGGCTCGCGAAGGTGATTGACCTTTGAGGATCGAGGCCCACACCCGAGCCACAGTTTATCCCCAGGGGGGTGCCATGAATTGTGCTGAAGAGTTGTCACGTTACATTGCAAAGCCGCGCGCAGTCCGCTAAACGCCCCGGCACTCGTCGAGGTTCTTTGCCCGGGAGGGGACGCCCCCTGGCATCGCCTCGACCGCTGAACGCATGCCGCTCGATGGCGCCGCGTTTGGGTCGCCACATTGGGCTCGAGTCCGCTGGACCGAGCCGATGATGCGCGCCCGCTGCGCCCGCTGAGCGCCCCCCGAGGACTCTTGAGGCTCATTCCATGAAAGCATCTGTCCCTTCATCCGCTTCTCCTGCGACCGAGGTCATCGTGCTGCGGCGGCGGGTGCCGACAACGACCGACCGGCTCGTGTCGATTCGGCCTGCGGCGGTTGAACCTGAGCCGACCTCGCCCCTATCAGAGGTGCGAGCCGCTCCTCCGCAGCCCGCCCGCGCGCGCGTGCGAATGGTCGTGCCTCGACCGGTTTCCGCGCCGGTCGTCTCGGAGGCGGCCGCCCGGAAGGCCAGTGCGGACCTGCTGCTCGCCCCGGCGAGTCAGGCCCACGGGGATGAAGCGCTCGGTATGTTGACCCGGCTGAACGAGCGTCGCGGCGATCTGCTGTGCCTGGCGCTCCTCGAGCCGCTCACCAGCGCGGTGCTGGATGGGATCGCGGCGGAGCTCGACAAGGGAGAGGCACAGATCGGGTCGGTCGTGGACGAGCCGGAGCTGTCTCCCGAGGAGGCGCAGCGGCGCTTCGATACCCTGCGCGCCGACGTCCAGCGGCTGCATCGAGAGCACGGTCACGCCTGGCCGTTCGCGGGCGTGGCGCGGCCGGCTCGCTCCGGGGCGCCGTCCGCGTTCGAGAGCGCGCTACGCGCCAGCCGCACGGCGACTGCCCCAGTCAAACTGCAGTGGGACAGCGTGGAGCGGCTGCTGAAGGCGAGCTGGATCGGGCGGGTGCGGGCGCGCGAAGTGTCGGGGCTGCCTGCCGAGCTGGTCGCCGCCGTGCGGCGGATGGATCGTGAGGTCGCTTCCAGCGTCGACAGCCTGGTCGCCAAGTACCAGGGCCTGGTCGCCAAAGTGGCTCGGCAATATCAAGGCATGGGCCTCAGCCGCGAGGACCTGATGCAAGACGGCAGCCTCGGTCTGCTGCGCGGGATCGAGAAATTCGACCTGCGACGGGGCAAACCGTTCGGGGCGTACGCCGTCTGGTGGGTGCGGCAAGGCGTGCGGCACGCGCTCGCGACGCAGGCGCGCACCATTCGCCTGCCCGTGCAGCAGCTGGCGAACCGCCGCGCACTGGGGCGTGCCTCGCGCCGCCTGGCACACATGCTCGGGCGCGAGCCGTCCGAGCAAGAGCTCGCCGAGGCGACGGGCATGTCCCAGCAGGGCATCGCAGATCTGCTGCGGGCGTCGGCCGAGCCCGTCAGTCTCGAGACACCGCGCTCCAGCGACAGCGAGTCCACCATCGGCGATGTGATCGTGGACTCCGACATGAAGTCTCCGAATGAGCAGGCCTCCGCGAAGGAGAGCCACGAGGAGCTGCGGGGCTTGCTCGATGAGCTCACCCCTCGAGAGTGGCACGTCGTCAACTTGCGCTTCGGCCTGGACGGTGAAGACGAGCGTACGCTCGAAGAGATCGGCCGATCCCTGGAGCTGACGCGCGAGCGCGTGCGACAGATCTGCGCGGAAGCGCTGGACAAGCTGAACCGCGCCACGCGCAACCGTCAGCTCGACCTGTGAGCGCCGCGCGCGGCTGAGCTCGCCCGCAGCAGCGCCTGGAAAAATCTGGCGCCATTCGATCTCGCCGGCTGAGGGAATGAGCGGCGGGGCCTGAGACTTGAACACCACAGACACTGGTTGCCAAGGAGGCCCGTCGCATGAAGGCGAGCAAGTGGGCATTCGATGCGCTTCTGGCCCTCACGGCCGTGATCTTCGCGGTTCTGATCGCGCAGATCTTCTTCTTCCTGCCCAACGCGCAGCTCTCCGCTGGCGGGATCGCTCAGAAGATCTTCTACTTTCACTTCCCGTCGATCTTCTGCGGTTTCTTTCTTTCCATCTTCGTCTGCTTTGTAGCTAGCGCGGGCTACCTGGCCACCAGCAGCGATGGGGCGAACTCGCTGGCCCGAGCTGCGGGCGACTGCGCCGTGGCATTCGGCGGCGTGATGCTGGTCAGCGGCACGATCTGGGCGAAGCGCGCCTGGGGCATCTGGTGGACCTGGGATCCGCAGCTCACCACGGCGCTCCTGACCGTCTTGATCTACCTGGCCATCGTCATCCTGCGTGCCTTCTCGCCGGATGGCGCAGCGGAGCGCCGCTTTGCTGCGGCGCTCGGTGTGCTGGGCGCGGTGAACGTACCGATCATTCGCTACTCAGTGCAGAAGTGGGGCGGCAACCATCCGGTCGTGCTGCGCAAGGGAGGAGCAGGGCTGGGCGACCCTGCCATGCTGGAAGCACTCCGCATCGGCTTCGTGGCGATGGCACTGCTGTGCATCTTGTTCATCTGGTTGCGAACCGAACACCACGTGCTCCGCTCGCGCCTGGCCCAAATCGAGGAAGAGGCCTTTAGCCGTGGCGCGGTCGACGCCTGAATCCGTGAGGAACCCATGCAGACTACCAGCACCCTGCCGGACGGCTTCGTCAAAGTCGAAGGCGGAGCCACCGAGCAGGTCAGTGAAACCACTTCACTCATGGTGGCCTACACTGCCATCTGGCTCATCCTGATGGCCTTCATGCTCGTGACCTTCAGAGCGCTGCGGTCCTTGCGTGCCCAAGCCGAGCGCGCCGACAAAGCCGTCCGCCAGCTCTCCCACACGCCTCGTTAGGAGCACACCATGCAGATGAGCTCGTCCGCGCCCTCCTCTCGCTCGACCGGGTTCGTGCCCGCAGATGAGGCCATTTCACCCGAGGTGCGAGCCTTTGGAGCGGTCTTCATCGTGTTCTGGATGCTCCTGCTCGCGTTCCTGTTCGTCACGCGGCGCAAACAGCGCGCGCTGCGAGCGGAGATCGAGCGGCTCGACGCAGCTCTCGGTTCGCGTGGCTGAACGGGCCGGAGCGTTCAGCCATGGAGCTGTATCACTTCTCAGAGGACCCCAATATCGAGCTATTTCGTCCCCATATCGCCAAGACGAGCGCGATCCAGGACGAAGCGTTGGTCTGGTCCATCGATGAGTGGCACGCACCGATGTACTTCCTCCCTCGCGACTGTCCTCGCATTTGCTTTTGGGCAGGTCAGAACACGACGCTCGAAGATCGGAAGCGCTGGCTACCGGTGACGGAGCCGCGGTTTGTTATGCTGGTCGAGACGCAGTGGCTCGAGCGCGTTCGTGAAACGCGAGTGTACCGATACACACTGCCGGATGCGTCGTTTGTACCCGTCGGCAATGTGCGTGGCACGTATATCAGTCGAGAGACGATGACTCCGGTTCGAGTCGAGCCAGTCGGGGACCTGCTGGCGGCGATAGCCGGCGCCGATGTGGTGCTGCGCGATCTGCCTCGCATCGGGCCATTGTGGAAGCAGGTCCACTTGGCTTCTACGCTGGCGCACTCGGGCATTCGACTCCTGAATGCGCTGGGTTATCCGCTGGAATTTCGAGGGGCCGAATAGCGCAGGAGCGTTCGCGGCGAAGCCCTCGGCGGCCCGGACATTCTGAGCACTGTCGTCCGTGAGCGAGGTGCCCCGAGCAATTGTCAACCTATCGGGTTGACGACGCCCGATCGCGCGCTATCCTCAGATTCCAATGGCGACCAGGAAGGCGAGGTCGGCTCGAGAAGCAAAGCCCAGGGCGGACAATGCCTTCCTGAAGTGGCTGAAAGCAGGGCCTTTGTCCTTTGGCCAGCTGCTGGCGGGCTTGCGGGACTCCGAGGGACAGACATTGGAAAAATTCGCGTCTCGTCTGCGGGTTTCTCGGCAGCACCTGCATCAGCTGGAGGCCGGGCGGAAGCGCGTCAGTCCCGAGCGAGCCGTGCGATTCGCGCGAGTGCTGGGGCACAGTGAAATCTACTTCCTGCAGCTCGCGCTTCAGGATCTCATCAACGACGCGGGGGTATCCGCCAAGGTTGAAGTGACGGCGTCGAACACTGAGGCGGCACGATGACTCCCCAGGCAAGCTCCGTGAGCCTTCAGCCCGTCCGCGATGACGAGTCGGAAGAGCTGGTCCGCGTTCGGATTGAAGCCATGCGAGACAGTCTCGAGCGCATCGGTCGATTTGATGCCACGCGGGCTCGACGACGCTTTCTCGATGGCTTCGTGCCCGAGTTGACCCGCCACATTCTCCTCGAGCATACGCGCGTTGGTTTCATGGCCGTCAGGCCCAGTGCAGAGGAGCTGAGCCTGAGCAAACCCGAGGATGAGGCCTACTCCATCGTGCTCGCTGACGGTGTGCCGGTCGGCGCCTTTTCCAGCAGCCGATCAGAGCAGGACGTGACGCTCCTGGAGTTGCTGGTGCTACCGGCTCACCAGAACCGGGGCATCGGGACGCGAGTCGTTCAGCAACTTCAGCAGGAGGCGCGCGATAAACGCGTGCCGCTACTGTTGCAGGTGCTCCATCTGAACAGGGCGAGGCAGCTATACGAGCGCTTGGGATTCCGTGTCTTCGAGACCACGGAGACCCACTACCGCATGCGGTGGGAGGCAGCCCCCGCGAATGGATGACCGCGCTGGTGATCGCATGGAATTCGTCATTCCAGAAACCCTCGCACTGGCATGCCGAGAGGACGTCAACCGAGCGTCCTGGCTTCGCCGGCTGCCCGACATCGTGGCGGAGCTCCAGCAGCGCTGGTCTCTGGATGTGCACCCGCCGTTCCAGGGGGTCGAAGGGACCGGGGCCTGGGTTGCGCCTGTCACGCGCAGCGACGGCAGCACGGCTGTACTCAAGGTGGGCTTCCCGCACATGGAGGCTGAGCATGAAATGGCTGGCCTGCGCTTCTGGAACGGCCAAGGCGCGGTCCAGCTGTTCGAATCGGACGAAAGCCTTCATGCTCTGCTGCTAGAGCGGTGCATTCCAGGGATAGCTCTTCGGGAGCTCCCTGAGGAGGAGCAAGACGCGGTTCTGGGGCAACTGTTGAAACAGCTTTGGCGGGTGCCAGCGCCGGGCCAGTTTCGACCCCTCTCCCAGATGCTCCAGTATTGGGCTGAATGCACGCTTCGAGACCAAGAATTTTGGCCAGATCCCGCGCTGGTTCGCGAAGGGTTGAGCGCCTGGAGCGAGCTTTTGCGCGACCCGGTGCCGCAGGTGCTCTTGCTGACAGACCTGCACGCCGGCAACGTGCTGCGAGCGGAACGCAGCGGCTGGTTGGCGATCGACCCCAAGCCGTTCGTCGGAGATCCAACCTATGATGCCACTCAGCACCTGATGAACTGCGCCGACAGGATGATGCGCGATCCGCTCGGTACGATCGCCAGGGTGTCGACCTTGCTCGGCCTTCAGCGCGAGCGACTCCAGCTTTGGATGTTCGGGCGTGCGGCAGCTGGGCCGCGTCGGCACTGGCAGAAGGACCCGTGGAGCGATATTGCCAGGCGCATCGCGCCCTAGCAAATTCCCACTGACAGGTGCGACCCCAATCTGGGCCGCTTTGTCGCCAAGCTGCGGATCAATCGCGGCAGGCCGCTCGCACAGCGCTGCCGATTGGCGCGCAGCGAGTAACGAGCTTCGCGGGGGCACGGTTCCCGTTCGTGACGATGGCGATGGCGCAGCCTGTAGTCGGATCGCCCCAGGCCAGCGTGCTCATGTTGCCTGCATGGCCATAACACGCTTCCGTCCTCCACCAACCGTAAGGATGAGGCCAGAACCAGCCGATGGCGAAGCCGCGACCGAGCACCATCGGAATGCGGACAGTGCGATCGGTGCCGCGCGTCTGCGGGGTCACATACGAAGAGAGCACTTCCGGTCGAATGAGTGGCACACCCTGGAGCGTTCGCGTGCCAGTCAGCAACCAGGCGTAGAACGCAGCGAGGGAGCGCGCAGTTCCCACCAGGCCCGCGCCAGGTAATATCGCGCTGAGCCATTCG
>JAICTU010000602.1 GCA_025936205.1 Polyangiaceae bacterium
CGCGGATCTTCTCCGGCCACACATCGGCGAGCCCGTAGGCCCAGCCGCTCACATAGCGATGGTCGCCACCGATATCGACGATCTTGGTGCGCGCCGGCACCTGCGCCAGCGCGGCCTTGGACTCGCCGGTGGGCAGCGACGCGAACAACAGGTCCAGCTCCGGAAGCTCCGCAGGCTGGAACTTCTGCACTACCAGGTCACCGAGCGCGCTCGGCAGCCCCGGATAACGCTGGGACACCGTCTGTCCGGCGCTCGACTCACCCGCGGCGTACACCACTCGAAATTCGGGGTGGGCTGCACAGAGGCGCAGCGCTTCTCCCCCACCATAACCGCTGATTCCGACGATGCCGACGCGAATGCTCATGCGCGGAGTCTAGTGACTCGGCGCCGCAGGCGCCCCAAGAATCAGCCCCCCCCGGGCCGTCAGTCCCGCAGGTAGTGGCAGGTGTACCCGCCCGGGTTCTTCTCCAGATAACGCTGGTGGTACTCCTCCGCGCGCGTGAACGTACCGGCGGGGCTCACCTGCGTCACGATCGGCGCGCTCCACTTCTTGCTCCCGTCGAGCTTGCGGATCACCGCCTCCGCGGTCGCCTGCTGCTCGGGCGAGCGATAGAAGATCGCAGAGCGATATTGCGTGCCCACGTCGTTGCCCTGGCGATTCTTCGTCGTGGGATCGTGCATGCGAAAGAACCAGTGCTCGAGCAGGTCCGCATAGGTGAGCCGCGCCGGGTCGTAGACGACGCGCACCGCTTCCGCGTGACCGGTCGTGCCGGTGTGCACCGCCTCGTAGTCGGGGTTCTCCGTCGTGCCGCCGGTGTAGCCGACCTCCGTCTCCAGCACGCCCGGGATCTTGCGCAGGATGTTTTCCATCCCCCAGAAGCAGCCGCCCGCGAGGATCGCCGTCTCCAGCGTCGTCTTGCAACCGGGCTGCGCTCCGTTCGCCGGGGCCACGCAGGCGTTGGTGGCCGGGACCACCACCAGCGCGGGCGCCTTGCCCTGGAAGATCGGCAGATACTCTGCGTAGCCGCGCGCCGCGAGCTCCGCCACCGGCACGAAGTGCAGCGCCGCCGAGTTGATGCAGTAGCGCAGCCCCGTCGGCGGCGGCCCATCCTCGAACAGGTGCCCGAGGTGCGAGCCCGCACCGCTCGACAGGACCTCCGTGCGCAGCTGCGCGAAGCTCCAGTCCGACTGCGTCGTCACGCGCAGCGGCTCGACCGGCCGCGTAAAGCTCGGCCAGCCCGTGCCGGAGTCGAACTTGTCGCGCGAGCTGAACAGCGGCTCGCCGCTGGCGGCATCGACGTACAGCCCCTCTTCGTGCGCGTCGAAATAACGGTTGTGAAAGGGCGGCTCGGTCGCCGCGCGCTGCGTGACGGCATATTCCAGCGGCTCCAGCCGCTCCTTCAGGTCCGCGTCGCTGGGCTTGATGTACTTGCGCTCGGAGTAGATGCGATCGACCACGGGCGCCGAGGCCGCAGGCAGCGCCGCCGCGCTCAGACGCATCAACTCCGGATCATTGCGCCGGCAGCCCGCCAACACGCACACGGGGCCGAGTAGCAGCAACAACCACAGCTTCCACCGATCCAGGAGAGCCATGAGCCACCCTTATGCCACGGCATCGGGCGCCATGCACGGAAGGGGGTGGGCCGGGCCTCACCCCCACGTCACCCGGCGGCTCCTCGGGGCGCTCGCCGCCCGGGGATGCCAGTCAGCGGATACCAGTCAGGGATGGCTCTCGTGAGCGATCGCGATCACGTTCGACCAGCGCTCGTATGGCGCATGTCGCTTCACCACCACCTCGGGGCGCGGCTTGCGCCCTGAAAAATCTTCCGCCGTGGCCAGCGGCGAATCGATCACGCCTTCGACCAGCCACGCGACTTCGTCTGCGCGCAGGCAAAGCTGCGGATCGATGGGGCGCTCGGGCACCCGGGCCCAGAACGGCGTATCCACGGTGCCGGGGCAGATCGCGTGCACATACAGGGTGCGGCCGCCCGCTTGCGCCTCTTGCTTGAACTGCTCCGCCAGATGCAGCGCGAACTTGAGCTGAGCGCCCTTGGCGGTGCCGTACCCGACCTCGCGAAACCAGGTGCCGCCGCTCGCGAGCGAAGCGATCTGGATCACGTGCCCGGGGCCGTTGGTCGACGCGCGCAGCGCGGGCAGGGCCGCCTTCGTGGTGAGGAAGGCTCCCATGACCGCCACGTCCAGCGTCTGACGGAATTCTTCTTCGTCGATCTCGTCGATGGTCAGGCAATGGCCCTGCCCCGCGCTGTGGATCAGTGCGTCCAGCTTCGGGCCGGCCGCAGCGATCAAGCGCTCGACATCCGATGCGAGCGTGACATCGGCGGTGATCGCCTCCGCCTGGCCGCCCGCCGCGCGGATCTCCGACACCACCGCCGACAGGTTTCCCGGCGTGCGCCCGCCGAGGATCAGGCGAAAGCCACGCTTGCCGAGGCGCCGCGCGATGGCGGCACCGATGCCCGAGCCGGCACCCGTGATCACGGCGACCCGCGGTTCCTGGCTGCCTGCAGAAGTGGGCTGCCCTGTCGACGATGTTTGCGTCATGGGGGCAGTCTGAACACAAAGCGACCGCGCTGTCGAGGCGCTTGCCGCACGCTGCGCAGCAGCTGGGCGGCGAGCGAGAGAGGCTCGCTCGCCGCTCGCACTGCGCGCTCAGCCAGTCCGCACCTGGATCTGGCGCGGCTTGGCGCGCTCCACCTTGGGCAATTCGAGCCGCAGCACGCCGTCCGTGAGCTTGGCGTCGATCCTGGCTTGATCGATGCGCTCTGAGAGCGTGAACTGCCGGTAAAAAGTGCCCGTCTGGAATTCGCGCAACAACTCTGATTCGTAGTTGCTCTCGTCGCGCGCGACGCGCCCGGTGAGCGTGAGCACGTTATCGCGCAGATCGATCTGGAGCGAGTCCGCCTTCACGCCTGGCATGTCGGCGAGCACCGTGATCGACTCATCCGTCTCGAAGATATCCGTCGCCGGCGAGTAGACCTCGCCCGGCCGCGTCTGCTCCGGGGCACGTGCTTCCGACCTGACCCGAGCATCGCTCGACATGCCCTCCCTCGACAGTGATTCCTTGGTCATGGCTGGTTCCTCCCGTGATTGCATGCCGCTCATGCGCGCACCGTGATCTGCCGCGGCTTGGCCGCCTCGGCCTTGGGCAGCGTCAACGTCAAGATTCCATTCGTATAGCGGGCCTCGACGCGCTCGGCGTCGATCTCCACGGGCAACGTCAGCGCGCGGCTGAAGGAGCCCTCGGGGCGCTCACGGCGGTGATACGCCACCTTGCCCTGTTCCAGTTGAATCTCGCGCTTGCCGGCGATTGACACACGGTTGCGCAGCACGGAGATCGCCAGCTGATCGGGGTTGATACCCGGGATCTCGGCGCGCACGAACACGCTGTCCTCGTCCTGACTGACGTTCAGGGGCGGAAACACGCCCGATGCGCTGGGCGATGACTCGTTTGCCACCGAATCGAACAAGCGCAGCATCTCCCGGCGCGCCTGCTCGAAATCGGAAAGCGATCCATTGAAGGTAGGCCTGCCTGGCCACACCCGTCGTACCAACATGTCGCACCTCCTGCCTTGCGGCGGTATACGATGAGGGTCGCAAGTGTCCGGAAGGACACTCGTATCAGGTCAACGCCGGCAACCTGAGCACGCGCCGTTGGCGTGTCAAGCGCTGCACGTGCAGGTCCTCGCGAGCCCCAGCAGGCTCAGCGCCGAGTCCACGGCGCCTGACGTCACGCTGCGTCAGAACGTGACGGGCTTCACGAGCCAGCCGCCCCCTTCCGGAGCGCTGAGGCAAGCCCGGCGACGCCCTCATGCCAAGGCCTGTGCGGGGGCCTCGGGGTCAGTGTACCTGACCGGCACTTCGGGCGTCGTCGAGCTGCAGGTGGACCATTATAAGGAAACGTTTCCCGTGTAAATCACCGAGTGAACGCCAATTTTGGGTAGGAATTCGAGCAACCGGCGTGCAATCGTTTCCGCAACTCGGTCGCGACCTCGGTCTGCAGCATCCTCGCAATGCTGGGGCTGTACCCAAGGACGGCCGAGCCGCCGGGCGCGCAGCGTTGGAACCGCGGTCCCTGCTCACTCGCGCCCAGCGCGATTTCACGGAGGCCTAGCAAATGCAAACTCATGGCATCGAGTCAGTGGGCATGTCGCCCTCGGCGGATTCGCACGCGACAAACGCCGAGATCGACCAGAGCACCCTGCGCCGCGTGATCACGGCGTCAGCGGTCGGCACGCTGTTCGAGTGGTACGACTTCTACCTGTACGGCAGCCTCGCCGTGTTCTTCGGAAAGAAGTTCTTCCCGGAAGGCAACGAGACGGCGCAGCTCCTGGCCAGCCTCGCGACCTTCGGTGCCGGCTTCGGCGTGCGTCCGCTGGGCGCGCTCGTGTTCGGTCACATCGGCGACCTGATCGGTCGCAAGTACACGTTCCTCGTCACCATGGCGACCATGGGTTTGAGCACCGCGTTGATCGGCTTCTTGCCCTCGTACGCGACGCTGGGTCTCGGCGCCACCGCGCTGCTCGTGTTCCTGCGCCTGGCGCAGGGCCTCGCGCTGGGCGGTGAATATGGCGGTGCCGCGACCTACGTGGCGGAGCACGTGCCGGACAACCAGCGCGGCTACTACACGAGCTTCATCCAGACGACGGCCACGATCGGCTTCTTCGTCAGCATGCTGGTGATCGGCACCACCCGTCACAGCTTCGGCGAGGCCGCCTTCGCCGACTGGGGCTGGCGCGTGCCCTTCCTGCTCTCGTTCCTGCTGCTCGCGGTCTCGCTCTACATCCGAATGCAGATGCAGGAATCGCCGCTATTCAAGCGCCTAAAGGCCGGCGGTAAGACCTCACGCAACCCGTTCAAGGACGCCTTCGCCAACTCGACGAACCTGAAGTAC
>JAICTU010000194.1 GCA_025936205.1 Polyangiaceae bacterium
AAGGTGGCGTCTGGATTGTGCCAGCTGGGCTTTCGCGCTCCGGACGTCCACGCCGTGATCGCGGAGCTCCGGCAGCAGGGCGAGCTCGCCGCGGCCGCGCCGCAACAATGGCTCCGCGAAGCGTTGCAGCGCTTGCATCGAGCTCCTGCGCGCCATCGCTGAGAGCAGCGGCGCCCGGCGCCCCGAAGCTTCGGGCAGCGCCGTGCAGATGAGGTCCGGCCAAAAATCAAGCGCAGAGGTCAGCGCTGGCGGCACGCGCGAGATGTAACGAATCATGAGCCGAGAATGGACGTCGTGATGGCCGGTGCCGCTCTGCCAACATCCGCGCCATGGCAAGGCGAGCGTTGGGCAAGCATCGTGGCGGAGGCGGAAGCCACGGGCGCCCGCCATGCAGACATCGCGCTGAAGTACCGCGTATCGCTGTCGGCGCTGAAGTACCACGTGTACAAGGCGCGTCGGGGTGAGCGCACCGTGGTGCCACGGCTCGCAGGTAATATGGGTGACTCCGACTCCCCGACGCCCGTCCCGCTCCGCGCATCCTGCATGCGGTCTGACCGAGCGCAGCGAAGCCGTGACGTGACGAGCCGGATGCGGGAAATCCGCAGGTCCGGATCGGTGGGAGCCCCGGAGGAGCGATCCTCCGGGGCCACCCGGCTGCTGACGTGGCCCTCGCTGCGTTCGGGACCATGCAGCAGAACGCCAGGCGTTCTGCCGACGGCCAAGAACTCCGAACTCGAGCGATGCGATATCCGGCAGACGATGGTAACGGGTGAGCCCTTTACGCTGACTACGTTTTCTGGCAACTGGGCACGATCCCCGGATCGATATTGGGGGCGGACGTCCGCGCTGACGCGGCGACGGTTGCTCCTCGAGGAGGCACTCGAATGGCAAATGAGACGCTCACGATGAGCCCTCGAGGATTTCAGCAACTCGAGAGCGACGAGGGCGCGATTGACGGTCTTTACGATGATCCTAGCCTCTTCTGCACTTCGGGAGTCGGCCATCTCGTGCACCGAGTGGATAAGTGGTCCAGCTTCTTCATTGCGGCCGCTCGCAACAACGCCAGGTGGAAAGGGCGCCTGATGCAGTCGGCGGCGACGAAGTACCTCCCACGGGCGACGGCCTTCGACAGTCAGTTTGCTGATCTCGAGGCTGCCGCTGTAGTTGTCGCGCAGAATGCCATCGCAAAAAAGAAGCACAGGACCGACTACGAGAAGTTAGCACCCGCGGATGAAACCAGGGTAGGGGCACGAGCGGTGGCCGCCGTGGAAGCGGAAGCGACTGCTCTCGAGACGCCCACCGATGTCATGCTTCGCAATGATATCGCGCCCTTCGAGGCGGTCGTGCGCACCAAGGTCACGGTGCAGCTGGAGCAAGCAGAGTTCGACGCGCTTGTATCATTCACGTTCAATGTTGCTGACGTACGGGGATCAGATCGTGGCAGGGTCGTTCGAGCACGCACTGAATGAAATCGTCGAGGAGCGCCTCGATCTGTCGGAGTTCGACCAGCGCTATGCGAACGACCAGAGTGGCGCAGACACGAGCGGTCAAGGACGTACATTGCCAGTCGGACACGCCGACAGCGCGGCTTCGATGCGGTCCGTCCAAATGCCACCCGAGTAGTGATCGGCGCACGCTGCGCGCATCGCTTCATTGCTGTCGATGCCGCTCAGCCAGTCGTGACCGCTGTTCGCTCCGACCAGAAAGACGCTGGAATCGTGCGCGGCGAGTCGTGACACGAAGCGATGTGGGAATCCCCATACGATCCAGATCCAATTTACCGGCAAGAGCACAAAGGTGTGTTGACACGCTCGAGGCATGTATCCGCTCCAGCCGAGCAAGATATACCGGTACATGCACGCCTTCACGCTGGCTCCCGTCAGTCCGCGCAGCGCGGGCAAGCGCCCGAGCACGTGTTGAACCGGGCGCTCGCTGCCGTACACCGTCCAGCGCGCTTGTTGCTCCGGCGAGTGTTCGGCGAGCACGGCCGCGAGGAGCTCCGCGGCGCCGAGGTCGTTCATTTTGATGTGAATCAAGAAGCGCTGGTCGGGAAACGCCGCCAGGGCCTCTCGCAAGCTCTGAAGTTCCCCAACTCCCGTGCCGCGCAGGGGAAAGGTCTTTCCGCCGTCACTCGTGTAACCGTACCCTGCGTCGAGCGAACGCAGGTACTCGAGGGGCCGTTCGCGCACGGCGCCGCTGCCGTTGGTGCGACACTCCAGCCGCTCGTCGTGAAACACCACGAGTTGTCCGTCACTGGTGGCGTGCACGTCCAGCTCCACCACGCTGGCGCCTGCCTCGAACGCCGCGCGCATCGACGCGAGCGTGTTCTCCAGGTAGGGGTGCGTCTGCGGCAAGCTCTGCGCCGCGGTGCACGTGTCATTGGCGAGCCCTTCGCGGGAGAACATCTGGTGTTGGCCCCGGTGCGCGAGCCAGGTGGGCTCGCCGACGGACGGGCGCGCCAGCCATGAGGCGTTCATGAGGTACAGTGCGCCGGCTACCATCGAGAGCCCTCCCACGATTGCTGCGCGGACAGCGCGGCCTCCAGGCGGGGCAGAGTGTTGGTCCATCGTGATGAATTCCAGGCTCGCCGTTCTTCCGCTCCGGGAGCTCGAGCTCGAACAGCACGGGGCGCACTCCATCATCTCGAATTGCGTAAACCGCAATGGCTTCAATGGTCGCCTGAATCGGGTGATTCATTCCCGCTGTGGCCTCGAGGGCTTCTGCGATCTCGTGCATACTCTGAATTCTCGGAAATGCCACCACGACCCGCTGTTCCATGGGGCGTCATTGTACGGCATTCGCCACAGCCGACCAGCTCACGCGCGCGAGCGGTCATGAGAAGCTGCTAAACTCGGCCCATGACGGCGAGGATCGAGCGATTGCAGCCCGGCGCCGGCGCTCGTTGGCGCAGCATCCGCTTGCAGGCCCTGGAGGAGGCTCCGGCCGCGTTCGGCACGAGGTACGGCGAGGCGCTGCGTTGGAGCGGCGCTCGCTGGGAGGCACAGGTGGCCGAGTTTGCGACGTTCGTCGCGGTCGTAGAGGGCCGCGATGTCGGTGTGGCCCGGGGCGCCAACCATCGAAACAGCGTACTGCGCGAGCTGATCAGCATGTGGGTTGCCCCGGCGGCGCGGCGCCACGGTATCGGCGTGCAGCTGATCGATACTGTCGCGGATTGGGCGAGGAGCGAGGGGGCGAGCGCTCTGGTGTTGGACGTGGTGGCGAGCAACGCACCTGCCATCGCACTGTACGAGCGCACCGGCTTTCTGCGGATGGACGGCGCGCGGGCGAGTGACGTGGCTGCAAACGAAATTCGTCTCGTCCGGTCGCTCACGGCGTAATCCATGCGCCACGGATGCCTGCATGCAGCCGCAGCACGGCGGTACTCGATTTGTTCGCTGACCCCGAGTACGCTCACACCGTGGCAGCGGAGTTCGAGAAGATCAGCATCACGGCCAAGCTGTCCGCGTACTATCGCCAGTTCTCGGACATCGCGTTCGCGGCCGAAGTCGCGGCCCTGATCGGGGCGGAGAACGCCTTCACCCAGCTCGCCCAGGACCATGGCCTCGACCGCGAGCAGCTCACTCCCTACGCGCCAATGTTCGAGGCCCGCTACAAGAGCGTCAGCGAGCTCATCCGCAAGTCCGGCGCATCCCAGCTTCTGGAGCTGGCATGCGGCTACTCGATGCGAGGGCTCGATCTGACACGGAGCGGCGCGTTCGACTACGTCGAAACGGACCTGCCAGGCGTCATCTCCATCAAGCGGGAACTCCTGGACGAGGTCCGTCGGCGCCATCACATCGCGCCAAGCCCGCGGCACCGGGTCGCTGTCGCTGACGCACTCGACGTCGAGCAGCTCCGGAGCGCGGCTGGAGGGTTCGACCGGCGCCAGCCGCTGCTCGTCCTGTGCGAGGGCCTCATGGGCTACCTCAGCAGAGCCGAGACGGAGCGTGTGGCGAGAAACCTTCGCGACCTGCTGGGAAGCCACGGCGGCGGTTCCTGGATTGTTCCTGACTTCACGTTCGTTGCCGACCTGCGAAACCTTCCGCCAGAGCGAGTCCGCCTCCGCACCGCCGTCACGGGGCTCACACAGCGACAGCTCGACGCGTCGGCCTTCGAGGACCCCGACGAGCTGGCGTCGTTCTTTCGAGGTATCGGTTTTGATACGCGCGTCGCGAGTCAGATCGACGAGACCCCGTCTTTCGTATCGCTCGCGGCACTCGGGCTGCCGGCCTCGTTGCTCGATCGGCTGCGCCCCATCCTGCGCGTGTGGATCATGACGCCGGCTGGGGCGTGATCCGGCACACTCGCCTGCGTCAATGAAGCACTTCCTTTCGTTGAAAGACTGGGGCAGGGCCGAAGTAGAGCACACGCTAGAGCGCGCGAATGAGCTCGCACACCTGTGGCGTAGCCGAAGCATGCCGCAAGCCCTCTCCGGCAAGCGGGTTGCCCTCTGGTTCTACGGCGAGGGCTTCCGCAATCGCCTCGCGTTCGAGCTGGGTGCAAAGGAGATGGGAGCCGCGGTCGCGTACGTGCCGGGGGAGCAAATCAGGCCTCGCGGGCGAGCTGGTACAACTGATAGAGGGCGCGCCGTGCGAGCTCACCCTGGTCGCTTTCGGGGCCATGTTCGTGCTCGCGCTGGCGCAGGCGCGCCGCCGCGGAGCGGATCACCGCCGGCGCTCGCGCCAGCTGGGCGTGCATGAGCCGCTCGAGGATATCGCTGGTTCCTTGCAGAACGCCACGGCACCCCTCGAGAGCTTCATCCTGGTTTTCCCTGCTGGTGCTGCGGACCAGGCGCCACCAGGATCTGCTCGAGGTGGCGGCTCGGAGCACCATTCCGGTCAATCAATGCTCGAACGGAGCGCAGCCATCCGTGCGAGATCTTGGGCGACTTGCTGTATCTGAGAGAGCGACGCGGGGCGCTGGCAGAGGCCAAGGTCGTCTTCGTGGGGGAGCCTTCCAACCTGTGCATGAGCTGGCTCGAGGCCGCCGCGGTTCTGCCGTATCAAATCCAGGTGCAACATCTGGACCGCTTGGGTCCGCGGGGCATGTTCCTGCCGTGTCCCCCGGTCACCCGGGGTGAAGAGGTGTCCGCGGAAGCGATGCGCTCGCCCCGCTGTCAAAACCATGCTGCCAAGGACAACCTCTTGCATGTCCAGAACGCAATCATGGAGACCGTCGCAGCTGCCGAACTAGAAAGCCGCTAGCAAGGGGTGCTGATGGCGACCATTCGAGAAGCAGAGACCTCCGATTTGCCATTCCTGGAGGAGATGCTGTACGAGGCGTTCTTCTGGGATGGCGGCAGCGATCGGCCGTCGCTGATAGAGATGCGGACTCGTCCCGAGTTCTACACGCTGCTCGAGGGTTGGGGACGGGCGGGTGACGTCGCTTTCGTGGCGGGGGCTGCCGGCGTTGCTGCGGGGGCGGCCTGGTTTCGCTTGTGGACTCCAGAGGCGCATTCGTACGGCTTCGTGGATGACCAGACGCCCGAGCTGGGCCTCGCCGTTGCGCGCCCGGTGCGGGGACGAGGAATCGGGCGCCAGCTCCTGCGCACGTTGATCGAGTCCGCCGAGCAGCACGCATACCCAGCTCTGAGCCTGAGCGTAGCGCCGAGAAATCCGGCACGACGGCTGTACGAAGCGGAAGGATTTCGGAAGGTGGGCGAGGTCGGGACGTCGTGGACGATGGTACGGAAGCTGTCGAAATGAAGGCCTTTCACCCGTCGCTGGGCTTGCGTCCCGCCGCCAGCAGCGCCGGCATGGGTAATTCATAGCCGTCGGGTCCGCGATACGCGGAGAGCTCTTCGCGCAACGCCAGGCGGATCCGTGAGACCTGCTCCTCCGATTGCGCCTGCAGGAGCGCGCGCATGCGCACGGTCGCACGCTGGAAGGTCGTGAAGACGTCCTCGGGCGCCGCGACGCGCCAGACTTGCAGAATATGCCGGATCGTAGCGTCCACGAATCCGGCTGCACGCAACAGCTCCTGGCTGCGCGAAGGCTCGCTGAGCGCGAAGAACTCCGGACCGGCGGGGATGCCGACCGCCGTCGTTCCGTGTGCGCGGACGGCGCGCAACAATGCGCCCATCGCCACGACCTGATCGGGCTGAGCCCACACGGTGAAGGCAAAACGCCCTCCCGGCACCAGCACGCGGAACGCCTCGGCAGCCGCACTGCCCACATCTGGAAAGTGCAGCATGCCGAAACCGCTCAGCACTGCATCGAAACAGCCATCGGCGAAGGGCAAGGCGCTGGCGTCAGCGACCTGGAAGCGCAGGGCGGGGTACTGTCTGCGGGCGGCGGCCACCTGCACGCCCGAAAAATCGACGCCGGTCGCCTGGGCACCGCGCTCGGCGGCCGCTGCCGTCAGAAATCCGGGGCCGCAAGCGACATCCAGGACCAGGGAGCCTGCGGCAACGGCACCCGCGTCCAGCAAGGCCTCGCCGGATTGCCGTGTCAGCACGGCGATCGCCTGCTCGTACTGACGGACGACGTCCGGATCCTCCCAACCGGCGCGTTCGAACTCGAGGAAACCCGGATAGCTCTCGTTCATGCGCCTTGCGTAGCGCCGGGGAACGCCGTCGACAATGGCAGGGGGCAGCTTTGGCCAGGACCGCTGCCCCCGACGACTGTCCTCAGCACCAGATCAATAGGGCCAGATACAGCGCTCGCAGGGATTCGGTGCAGCTGCTCGCGTCACAGACCCAGATCCTGCGCCCGCAACAATCGAATTCGTAGTGCCCGGCGGTACAGGTGCTCTCGCAACAGCTGCTCCAGCAGCCCCATTCATTGAGGCCGCCCACCGTGCCCACCGTGCCGGTGCCGATGGACAAAGCCTGACTGGCTGTACCGAGCAGGGGAGCCGCCTCTGCCGTAGATTGCTCGGCGGCATCCGGGCTCGAGCCAGCGAGCTCGAGACTGTAATCGCTGAGCGCCGAGAATTTGGCGTCGATGCTCTGCCATGCAGCGGGGGTGAGCAGGGCGGCCGCGACGGGATCGACGTCCAGTGGCCGACCATTGGTCTCTCGAGAGCCCATCAAGGCGTGAGCACGACCGGCGCATCCTTTTGCACGACGTAGCTGATCACGAAGCGCAGCGGCCGCGCCGGGTCCGGGTTGCGAAAGAGCGTGTGCGGAGTGACCGCCTGGTCCATGAAGCTCTGTCCCTCTCGCACGACCACCGGCGGCTGATCGCCGAACGCGGACTCGAAGCTTCCGCTGAACACATAGCCCATGCTCGGCACCGGATGATGATGGAGCGGCGCGGAGACGCCGGGCCCGTATTCGATCAGATACAGCCGCGCTTCCCAGCCCGGCAGCTCGGGCAGATCATGGTGTTCCAGCAGCGTGCGCGTGATGGGTTCCGGATGCTGTGGAGCAGGCGGTGGGGCAGCGGGCTGCGCGGCGGCTGCACTGCAGGCCAGCGCGAAAGGCAGGAGCGAGAGCAGTGCGGACGGGCGGTGTCGTGCGACGAGAGCGAGCATGTAGGGATCCTTCCGTGCGATTTCGCTGTCGACTACGATTGTAGTTGTAAAGATCCGTCCGTCAACTACTAGTGTAGTCGTGAAGGCGGATTGCGAGCGGGCCCCCGGCGGATCATCCTGATCGCCATGCACGGACGATTGCGCCCTGGATCGCGAGAAGAAGCAAAACAGTGGCGGAAGTTGATGACGGCGTGGTCACGTCGTGATCAGGTCGCGGTCACTCGCGAGCTCGCCGTCACGTACACGCGTCTGTATCCCGATAACGTCTGGGGCTGGGTTGTGCTTGCCGACCGCCTGGCAGCGCTCGCGCTGTATGACCCAGCCAAGGTGGCCTTGCGCAAGGCTCGAGCGCTCGCACCGGCGACGGTGCTTCCAGAAATCTGGGTGCAGTGGGGGCATCTGTACAAAGCGCAGGGGGCCGCGGCGCGCGCAACGACCTGGTACGAGAAAGCTGTCCAGGTACGCCCGGAAACGGGGTGGCTGGTCTTTCTCGGCGCCTCGCTGGCCCTACAGGGCAAGTTCAAAGAAGCGAAGCGCTGCTATCGACGCGCAATCCGCTCGGGCGGGCCTCGCCGGGATGAAGCCTACTACAATCTGGGGCTCATCCATCGGGCAGAACGCCAATACCGCAAGGCACTGGCGTGCTTCGAACATGCGCTCGAGTGCGAGCCCAAGGACACCCTGGTCCAGGCGGCGCACGCTGATACGCGGTGGGTCCTGGACCGCGGGCGATAGCGCTGATCATTTTCATCTGGGCGGTTGCTGGATGCGCCTCGGCCACGGATGGATGGCTCCCCAGCGCGACGGAAGGCGTGTATGGTCCGGCGCCGTCATGAAGCTCGTACACTCGACCAAGATTCGCTGGACGCTCGCCATCGCTGCCTCCGCCCTCTCACTCGCGGCCTGCAGCGGTGCAACTCAGAGCGGCCCCCAGGCTGCCCCGCCGGCGCAGGCGGCGCCGCACATCAATCGCGCGCCGATTGACACCGCCCTGCAGAGCTTCATCGAGAAGGGGCAGATCGCTGGTGCCGAAGCCATCGTGTTCAAGGATGGCCAGGAAGTCTACTATGGTTCCTTCGGCTTCGCCGATCGCGAGGCCCAGCGCAAAATGAGCCGCGATACGCTCATTCAGATCTACTCGATGAGCAAGCCCGTCACGGGCGTCGCGCTCATGCAGCTCTTCGAGCAGGGGCTGTTCCAGCTCGACGATCCGCTGTCGAAGTACCTGCCCGAGTACGCGAAGATGAAGGTGTACGTCGGGGAAGACGCGAAGGGCGCGCCCATCCTGGAGGACGCGCACCGCGAGATCACCGTGCGCGACATCACCCGGCACACGGCGGGCTTCGGCGCCGCGGGCAAGCCCGGGCTGGAGCGCATGATCAAAGAGGTGAACCCGACGGACTGGAAGTACACGCTCACCCAGATGTCGGAGCTGCTCGCGAAGTTGCCGCTCGGCTACCAACCGGGCGAGAAGTGGCTGTACAGCGCCGCTGCCGACGTGCAGGCCCGGCTGGTGGAGAAGCTGGCGGGCGTGCCGTACGAGCAGTATGCCAAGGAGCACGTGCTCGGCCCGCTCGGCATGACGGACACGTCCTTCTATGTCGAGCCCGCGCGTCAGGGGCGGCGCGCAGCGGAGTACAAGCTCAGTGAAACGGGCGAGCTCACGCGCACGCCGGACGAGGAGGCGTTCGGGTTCAGCTCCAAGGAGTGGCCGATGGACCCGGGCGGCTTCGGCTGGACCTCCACCATCGACGACTACTCCAAGTTCGCGCGCATGCTGCTCGGCGAAGGCGAGTTCGGCGGCGCGCGCTTGCTGAAGCCGGAGACGGTGCGCCTGATGGCCACGAACCATCTCGACGAAGCCATCACCGATCGCTCCTGGCTGCCGAGCAAAGGTCAGGTGGGCTTCGGCATCGACTTCGCCGTGCGCCTGCGCCCGCCGGTGGACGAGAAAGAGAACCCGGGCGAGGTCGGCGAGTTCTTCTGGGACGGGCGTGACAGCACGCTGTTCTGGGTGGATCCCAAGAACCACCTGACCGCGGTGCTGATGGTACAGCTGCTCCCCTTCGACAAGATCGGTCTGCACCGCACGTTCCGGCGCGCCGTCTACGACTCGCTCGCGCCGACCTGACAGCGCCCGCGTCCCGGGCATCGTTCTCACGTTCGTGACGCGCGCGGGGGCGTGGAGCGGGCATATCCTGGCGGGTTCAGGGTCGTGGGAGACCGAGCCCACACGATTCCGCGACACCGGGCGAGGCGATTCTGCAGCGCGTGTTGTTTCGGAGGGGAACGTAGTGACACAATTGCGAACGCCGAGACCTGGATTCGGGTGCTGCTGGAGTAGATTCGAGCAACTGCCTGCACTTCGCGACAGGAGCGATTTCGGTTAGGCTCGCGGGCATGCGGGCTCTGCGAAATCCGGTGTTCGAGCTGACGACTCTGTGCGCTGCGGCCCTGTCCGCGTTCGCGTGTGGCAGTGCCGATGGAGATTCGCTGCAGCGCTCTTCGGGTGACAGCAGCGCCGCTCCGGGCAGCGGCAAGGACGTCGCGCCGAGCGCCGATCCGTCCGCCAACACGGGGCTCGTGTCCGATCCGCCGCTGCTCGGCGGGGCTTGCACGGGTCAGGTGGCGCAGGACACGTTCGCCGCCGCACTCTGCAGCTGCGAGGACACCAACATCGCCGGCTACCTGCGCACGCGCGGTCTCGGCGACAGCGACGATGCCGCCGACCTCGTCGGCTCGGTGGGCGTCAACGGCGACTACAGCACCAACGGCTACGCCAACGTGGGCGGCAACTTCACGGTCGCCGGCTCGCGGGACATTCTGTTCGGCGGCCTGCTGCAAGCGGGTCGAGACTTGTTTTTTCGCCCCGCAGCCGATGTGGCGGGTGTGGTGAAGGTCGGGCGCGACGCCTGGCTCGCCGATGCGCTGCGCGCGTTCGGGCGCGTCGCCATCGAGCGCGATCTGTACACGGCCGATGGCGCCGGCTTCCGTGGCATCGCCGTGGTCGACGTGGGCGGCGCACGTCACACGCAGGACGTCAGCATCCCTGCACCCTGCGCCTGCGGCGCCGGGCAGATCATCGACGTCGCCGCGCTGGTCGACGACGCCCGCACCAACAACGACAACGCCAGCATCGGCCTCGATCCGGACGCGCTGAACCTCACGATCGGCATCGGCACCCCGCTGGAGCTGCCGAGCGGGCGCTTCTACGTGAACCAGATCGGCGGCGTCGGCGGCATCAATCTGCGCGTCACCGGCAAGACGGCGCTGTTCGTGGGCGATGACCTGCTCGCCACGGGCGCCTTCCGCATCCAGCTCGAGCCCGACGCCGAGCTCGATCTGTTCGTGCGCGACAACCTGGCGATCACGGGCGCAGCGCTGTTCGGCGACCGCGCGCGGCCCTCGGCGACGCGCGTGTACGTCGGCGGCACGGGCGACATCACGGTCGCCGGCTACGCCGCCTTCGTGGGCAACCTGTACGCGCCCACCGCGAACATCCTGGTCGGCGGCTTCGGCCAGATCTACGGCTCGCTCTTCGGCAAGAACATCGACGCGGCGGGCTTCCTCTCCGTCGGTTACGACGCAGCGATCGGGCAGACCGGCAAGGGTTGCCCGCCGAACGTCAACGACGTGCCGCGCATTCGCTGAGCAGAGTTGAGATGGGCTCGGTACCTGGCGCCGTCGAGCGGCGCCAGGAGAGCCCCTTGTTCGGTTCAGCGGCTCAGTTGGGCGCCGGCTCCGCCACGCACACGCCGTAGCAGGGGATGCAGATCGAGCCCTGGCAGCGCGGCGGCAGATCGCAGACCCCGTCTTCCGTGGTGCAGTGCCCGTACGGACAGGTGTCGCTGGTCGTGCAGATGGGCTGCAGGCTCTCCGTTTGGCTCTCGATGTTGTCGTCGTTGCCGCCACAGCCGACGGCCCCGAGCACGACAAACATCCACGCGGTCAAAATTCTCATCGATTGCCCTCCGGCCGCATTGTGGGCGCGGATCGCTGCCGCGTCGATGTTGCGCGGTGAATTTTCGCACGAAGCTCGCGCGAGGGCGGAGAATCGCACGCGAGCGCAGCGCCGCGTATTGAACTCCCCTTATCGGCTCGCGCGCTGCTGCCGCAACGAGCGGGCGTTCACTCCGAGCTCAGTAACCCACACCCAGCGACGCACCGAAGGACACGCCGCTCAACGCGAGCTCATTCAGTGCGAGCGGCGCCGTGCGCACGGGCGCGCTGCCGCTGGGCGGGAGCTTCAGATCGAGCGCCGGGCTCCACAGGTAGCCGGCTTCCACGCGCACGAAGAAGCCGATGGGACGGGGAATGCCGCCGGGATCTGCCGCAGCAAAGCGAAGCGTGGCCCCGAGCGCGGCATCGAGGGCGAACGTCCACTCGTCGTCCGCGAACTTCATGCCGCTGCCCGTGTCGTTCAGCTCCGTCGAGACGTGCAGGGCTTGCGGCGCCAGGCGTCCGAACACGTACACGCGATCCAGGAACGGAAAGCGAAGCTCGGGTCCGGCGCCGAGGTGCATCACGCTCAGATCCGTGGGTTGTCCGCGCAGGCTCGCGCTGCTGCCACCGAAGTCGGCGTTGGCAGCGATCGCCAGTTGCCCCGCGCTGAAGTCGTAGACACCGGCGCTCGCGCCCAGCTGAAACGCGGGGACGACATCGTTCTCCGAGAAGGGATCGAGGCCGTCGCTGGAGACGATCTGGTTGCGGAAGCCGAGCCAGAGGGCGAGGGCGGGAGCCGTGGCGGGGCTGGTGGAGGTGGGGAGGGCGACGTCGGGGAGGGGTGGCGTCGGGTTTGAGGTCAGCTCGAAGGGGTGCTGGGTGTTGGAGGGCGGGGGAGGGCTCGATGGCGGGCTAGGGTTAGGGCTAGCGGGAGTGGGTGGAGCCGGAGCGGGAGTGAGAGTGGGAGTGGTGGCTGGGGCTGTTGCGGCGGCGGGAGTTGGAGGCGGCGCGGGAGGGGTGTTGTCGGGGGCGGACTGAGCTGCCGCCGCGGGGGAAGCGAGGGCGAGGAGGGCTGCGAGATGGCGTGTGTGGTGTCTCATGGCGCACCTCCGAGGAGCAGGCCGGGGTAGAAATGGGTCTGGGCGGTGTCGGGCTGGAGGGCGTCGAGCAGCGTGATGCCGCGGCCGCCGGCGTCGTGCAGGGCGAGCAAGCTGCGCGCGTCGTCGGCGGAGCTGGCGATGTCGAAGACGGCGCTGATCGGGCGCTCGATCGTGAGGCTGGTGGGCTCCAGGGAGCGCAGGTCGATCTTGGCCAGGCGCGCCGTACCCGGCTGGAACGCCCAGGCGCGCAGTCCGTCGTCGGCGACGGCGAGCGAGAGTCTGCCGTTGGAGAGCATGGGGAAGCTCTGGCGGCGCTCCAGATCCAGCACGAAGAAGCGCGAGTCCGGTGCTTGCAGGAGCTTGCGGCGGCCGAGCGTGTCGCCGGGGACGTCAAAGACCTGGCTCACCTGCGCGTCCAGGTTCAGGAGATCGATGCTGCGGAAGGCCTGGTCGTCGGTCTTGCCGAGCGACCACACCGCCACGGCGTTCTGATTCTGGCTCCAGAGCAGCGCCACGTCGGCGAGCGCACCTGCGCTGCCTACTTTGTTGATGTGATCGAAGGCGCGCGGCAGCGTGAGGTGCTCGACGCGCGTCGTGGAGGGCTCCACGAGCGTCGCCTCCAGCTTGCCGGGAACCAGCGCCGCCAGGCGCACGCCGCCGTCGGTGCTGACGAAGTCGAGCGCGGCGGGGGGGCTGCCCACGTCCACCAGGTTGAGCGTGAGATTGAAGGGCTGGTTGCCGCCGTCGCTGGGCGTGAAGTCGACCAGCACCAGATTCGGGTCGTTCGCCAGGCGGATCGCCAGGCGCGCGTCCTGGGCCACGCCGTCGACCCCGGGGTGCACCACCACGTCCAGCGGTTGGCCGGCGACGCCGTTCGGGGTGCGCGGCAAGCCGACGGTGATCTCGGGACGATCCAGATCCTCGAGAGCGAGGAGGGGCACGTCCTGCTTGGTCTGCACTATCCGGCCGCGCCGGGCCCCCCCCGGCACGTCCAGCTCGTCGCTGAACAGGAAGCGCTCCGGCGCGGAGCCGAAGCTGCGGATGGTCTTGGTATAGGGCTGATAGTCCGGGTCCGTGAGATCGATCAGCACCAGCTGGTTGGGGTTGGTCACCAGGTTGTCGCCGGCGCCGGAGAGCACGGCCCACTTGCCCTGCGGGTCCTGGGTCAAGCTGCCGAAGGGCGCCGAGAGCTCGTAGCGCGCCTCGACGCGCGGCTCGTCGTGCGTGTCGATCAGCGTCAAGCTGGGCAGCTCGTCGTCCAGCTGGCGCCGCGGCTGGATGCCCGCAGAGAGCACCAGCACGCGCTCTCCCGTGACGTCCGGCACCATGCTCACGCGGTGCTGCCCGACGGGCAGCGCATGCGTGTGCAGGCCGTCGACGCCGTCCGTCTGGGCCACGACCACGCGCTGCAGCGGCTCGTCTCCGAGCACCAGCGCATGGCGCAGCCCGAGCGCGTCCGTCTGCTCGATGCCCAGGTCGTAGCGGTCGCTGCGCCCGCCACAGGCGAGCACGCACAGCGCCGCAACCGAAATATGGAACCGTCTCATTCGTTCACCACCTTCGAGGACAACTCGAACCCCGTGATCTCGCGCTCACCGCCGTCATTCAGGTCGATGAACGTGATGCGCCCCTCGGGGTGCTCCTGAGCGACGAAGCCCTTCTGCGCGCCCGGCACGGTGCCGCTCGCCAGGGGCTCGCTCGACAAGCTGTTGAAGTCGACTTGCAGATTCGGCGTGCGCACCAGGAACACGCCGAACGAGCTCTTCGCGTCGCTCACCGTCACCAGCGCGCGCTCGGAGTTGCTGCTCGACAGCGCGACGGCCAGCGCCGGCGCGTCCGACGCCACCAGCTTGGGCGCGCGCACGCTGCCGAGCGAGAGCACGCTGAAGGCGCCCTTCTTCTGGCTGCCGGCGGGCGGATCTTGCAAGGCGATGGCGCTCGCGCCGTCCGCGGTCAAGAATACCGCGCGCACGGCCGCGATCAGATCGAGGCTGCGGGTCTCGAGGCCCGTGCCACCGGCAGCGGGTCCCACGAGCGTGACGCGTGCCGTCGGTCGCGCCGTGGTGAAGAGCACGGCGCGTGCTCCATCCGACGACAGCGCCACGCTGCGGAACGTCTCCTTCGGCACCTCGAGCGTCTGGCGCGCCGCCGCGTCGCCGAGGCCGGCAGGTATGGGGATGAACACCGCCTGCGAGGTCGAGCTCGCCTGCGTCTCACTCGATCCTGCGTCGCCCGCAGCCGTGTCGCCCGCGCCCGCGTCGCCCGCGCCCGCGTCTGCCGGCTCAAACGCTCCCGCATCGGGCGTGCTGGTTGGGCTCGTGCGCTGCACCACGGCCACGGCACGGCTGCCGTCTTCGCTCAGATCCAGATCGGTGATGTTGCCGCCGAGCTCGATCTCGCGCAGCGCGCCCGAGCTCAGATCGATGTCGTACAAGGAAGAGGAGCCCTCCAGGCGCGCCAGCGCGCGGCTGCCGTCGGGCGTGACGGACACGTCGGGCTGCGTGCGGGAGGTCGAGGGCAGTGAGACCAGGCGGCTCAGCCGTACTGCGCCCGGCGTCAGATCCACCACGCTGATGCCGTCCTGCGTGATGCCGAAGGCATGGCTCCCCGCCGCGTCGAAGGCGAAGGCCGTCGGGCGGTAGCCCACGGTGAGCCGCGTCGCGACCGCCGGCTTGCCGTCGGGCAACTCGACCACGGTGATGTCCTGGAAGCCGTCGGTGGGATCGGGGTTCTTGGCCTTGCTGCTGTCGGTCCAGGCGATCGCGATGTGCCCGCCCGGCGCCACGCTCCAGCTGTCGGCACCCTGGTGCAGCGGCAGGCGCGAGCTCACGATCTCGCCGCTGCCCTGCAGCTCGAGCAGGCTGGCGTCATCGCCGCCCGTGTTGATCACCAGCGCGCGCGGCGGCTGCTCGCTCAGCGCGGCCACGAAGGTCGGCTTGCGCCCGGCCTCGGCGGCGCGGATCTCGTAGCTCTCGGCGTCGATGATCGCGACGCGGTTGCTGCTCGGGTTGGCGCTCCACACGTACTTGCCG
>JAICTU010000043.1 GCA_025936205.1 Polyangiaceae bacterium
CCGGGCCGGCCGCGCAGGCGCTGCTGGCGCTCGGCGCCGCCGCCGTCGCCGGCGGGCAGTGGACGTTCCGCCGGGCGGCCGCATGAGCGCAGCCGTTCGTCGGAGCGATCTGCACAAGCGCTACGGTGGGATCGTGGCGCTCGCAGGGCTGAGCTTCGAAGTCCCGCGAGGCTCCATCTGCGCCGTGATCGGCCCCAACGGCAGCGGCAAGACCACGACCTTCGGCGTGATCGCAGGGCTGCTCGCTGCAGACTCGGGCACGGTCGAGCTGTTCGGTGAAGGTCCCTTTGACCCGGCGCGGCACGCCGGGCGGCTCGGCCTCTTGCCGCAGGACAGCTTTCCGAGCCCGCACGCCACGCTGCGCCAGAGCCTGGTCTACTACGGCGAGCTACAGGGCCTGGGCGGCTCGGAGGCGCAGCGCGACGCCGAGCTGTGGCTCGAGCGCGTCCGCCTCTCCGACCGCGCGCACACGCGTCAGGGTGAGCTGTCTCACGGCATGCGCCGGCGCTTCAGCGTGGCCCAGGCCTTCATCGGCAACCCCGAGCTGATCTTGCTCGACGAGCCCACCGCCGGCGTGGATCCCGAGCTGGCGGCCGAGCTGCGCGAGCTGTTCCGGCAGCGCCGCGGCCTGGCCACGCTGCTGATCAGCTCCCACGTGCTCAGCGAGCTCGAGGAGCTGTGCGACTACGCGGTCGTGATCGAGCAGGGGCGCTGCGTGCGCCAGGGCGCGATGACGGGCATCCTCAAGGTGGACACGCAGGTGCGGGTGGTGCTGAAGGGCGTGCCCGATCTCGCGCGCCTGCGCGAGCAGCTGCCCGGCGCCAGCCTGGAGTTTCAGGCGCCCGAGCTCGCGGTGCGCTGGCGCGAGACTGCGCCGCTGGAAGAGCTCAATGCTCGCCTGTTGCGCGCGCTGCTCGAACAAGGCGCCGGCATCCAGAGCTTGATCCCCGGGCAGAGCCTGGAAGCCAGCTACCTCGAGGAGCGCCGGGCTGCGATCGCGAAGCGCTGAAGCAGAGCGACACGGGTCTAGTCGGTGTGCGGGAACCAGCACGCGACCTCGTGCGCCTTGCCCGGCGCCGTGGGCACCAAGGGCGGCATCTCGTGCTCACAGGGATCGGCGTGAGCGCGCGGGCAGCGCGGGTGGAACGGGCAGCCGTCGATGGGTTGAAACGGGCTCGGCGGCTCGCCCTCCAGTATCACGCGCAGCCGGCGGCGCTTGGGGTCGACCTCGGGGATCGCGTTCAACAGGGCCCGCGTATACGGGTGGCGCGCCTGCTCGCGCAGCTCGCGGGCGTGCGCGCCTTCCACCACGCGGCCCGCGTACATCACCAGCACGCGCTGACTCAGGTGCAGCACCATGCGCAGATCGTGAGAGATGAACAGGTACGAGTGATGCCGCGTCTCCTGCAGCGAGCGCAGCAGGTCGACGACGCGCAGCTGATCGGAGGCGTCCAGCGCCGCGATCGGCTCGTCGCACACGATGAAACGTGGCTCCAGCGCGAGCGCCCGCGCAATGCTCACGCGCTGGCACTGCCCGCTCGACAGCTCCAGCGGGCGGCGCTGCAGGAGCTCGGGCCCGAGCCCGACCGTGCGCAGCAGCTCCGCGGCTCGTTCCCGGCGCGCGCCCGGTTCGCGCAGCAAGCCATGGATGGCGAAGGGCTCGGACACGATCTGGTTCACCGTCCAGCGCTCATCGAGCGCCGCCGCCGCGTCCTGAAACAGCACCTGCAGGCTCTTGCGCAACGGGCGCAGATCGCGCTCGTGGTAGTGCGTGATGTCTCGACCCTCGAAATACACGCGACCGTATGTGGGCTCGAGCAGGCGCAGCAGAAGGCGCCCGAGCGTGGTCTTGCCGCTCCCGCTCTCGCCGACCAGGCCCACGGTCTCCGCGGGGCCGATCTCGATCGATGCGTCCTGCACGGCGCGCACGATCTGCGTCTTGTTCAGCCCGCTGCCGGGCAGCACGAAAAACTTCGAGAGCTGCAGGCCTCGCAGCAGGTCGACCGGCGGCGGTTCGGTGGCGCGCGGCGTGTCGTGGCGGTGCTCGCTCACTCGCCCGCCAATCGCGGGTAGAAGCAGCGCGAGCGATGCCGCGCCCCCGGCGGCTCGAGCTGCGGGCTCTCGGCGGCGCAGCGCACGTAGCGCTCTGGATCCGACTGCCGCTGCGGGCACCGATCTGCGAAACGGCAGCCGGGTTCCGTTCCCGAGCGTGGGCCAGGCCGCCGGGGGAGGCTGCGCCCAGCACGGCTGCTGTTCGGTGGGCTGGGGAAGCCATGGCCCGGGATGTGCTCGAGCAGCCCGATGGTGTAGGGATGCTGCGGCCTGCCGAGCACGCTGCGCACGGGCCCGGCCTCGACGACTTGGCCAGAGTACAGGACGACGATCTCGCTCGCGACCTCGGCCGCCACGCACAGGTCGTGAGTGATGAACAGCACGCCGGCTCGAGTGCTCTGGCCGGGGCGCGGCTCGCTGACGAGCCGGGACAGCAGATCCAGGATCTGCGCCTGAATCGGCGCATCGAGCCCGGTGGTGGGCTCATCGGCGATCAACAGCTCCGGGTTCTGCGCGAGCGCGAGCGCGATCATCACCCGGCGGCGCATGCCGGCGGAGAGCTGGTGCGGGTAGAGATCGAGCAGGCGCTCCGGCTCCGGCAGCTCCACGCGCGCGAGCAGCTCGCGCGCCGGGGCGCGCCCCACACGGCTCGTGCGCTGCAGCGCTCCGATCGGCCCCAGCTTGCCGCCGGTGCGCAGCGCCAACGCCAGCTGCCAGCCCACGCTGTGCACCGGGGACAGCGCCGTGGCGGGCTCCTGAAAGATCATGCCGATGCCACGGCCGCGCAGCCTGCGGCGCTCCGCTTCGCCGACGGTCAGGAGATCTCGGCCCTGAAACAGCACCTGACCGCCCGTGATGCGAGCCGCGGCGGGGAGCAGCCCGAGGATGGAGAGCGCGGTCAAGCTCTTGCCGGAGCCGCTGTCTCCCACCAGCGCGACGATGCTCCCCGGGGCGATGTCGAAGGAGACGGCGTCGAGCGCTGCCGTCTCCCGGGGGGCAGTGTCCGTGGCGGCACCCTCCTTTGCAGCCAGATCCTCGAAACAGGTCGAGAGTTGGCGAACGCTGAGCAAGGGGTCGTTCGCTGGCGCCGCCGGCTCGTTCACCGCCTCAGCCTAAAATACACATCCAGGCGCGGCAACTCGCCATCCGTCCCGGTCGAATAGGTGGCGCCGTGCTGGGGTAGCGATCCCGTCACCACCCCGTCCGCCCGCAGCAGCAGGCCATGGTCGTCCTGCTCCGACGCCGCCAGCGCCTTCAATTGCGCTGTCACATCGATGCGCAACAGGCTCGGCGGGCGCGTGCGCGCCAGACCCGCGCTCGTGGGCGCACGCGGGGGTGGGGCCTGGTCCAGCGTCCCCGGAGTCCAGGACGCCCCGGCCAGCGCCACCTGCAACTGCACGTCCGCTCCGGTGGGATCGGCCGAGCGGGCCGGCTCCAGCAGCAGAAATGCAGCGTCCAGGTCCCGGCTGGCCCAGGTCCTGGGAAAGCGCACCAGGAGCTGCTCATCGCTCGGCTCCGGACCGCCGAAGGTGACCGTGGGCGGCAGCCCCGTACCCGCGCTGCTCTTGCCGGGCAGCGCCGGGCGAACCACCGCAATCTCGGCGGCATCCACCACCATGCGGGTGGTGCCTGGCGCCACGGGGTCGAGGCCCAGCGCCACGCAGCGCTGGGCGAGGCACTCGCTCTCCGCGGGGCAGTGCTCCGGTGAGCGGCACGGCAGCGGGGTGCGCGTGCAACCGAGCACAGCGACCGCCGCGGTCACAGTCAGCATCAAAGCCAGAGGCGTTCGAACGAATTGCGACTTGGCAGTCACGGCACTAAAACCAGGGCCAATATGGCGCGGGAAAAAACCGACAAGATTACGGCGGCGTCGCTGCGCGCACGCAAGCTCGGCGGCAGCCTGGTCAAGGACAAGATCGCCGCGGTCACGGCTTATGACGCCAGCTTTGCCCGGCTGCTCGACGCCGCGCAGGTCGACGTGCTGATGATCGGGGACAGCTTGGGCATGGTGGTTCAAGGCTCGACGAACACTCTGGCGGTCACTCTGGAGGACGTCATCTACCACACGCGCGCCGTGGTGCGGGGCAGCTCTCGCGCGCTGGTCGTGGCCGATCTACCGTTCATGAGCTACCAGGTCTCGCCGGAGCAGGCGCTCGAGTCCGCCGGGCGCCTGGTGAAAGAAGGCGGGGCAGAGGCGGTCAAGCTGGAGGGCGGGCGCACTGTGTGCGCCGCGGTCACGCGCATGGTCGAGGCAGGGATCCCGGTGATGGGGCACCTCGGCCTGACGCCGCAGTCCGTGAACGTGTTCGGCGGCTTCAAGGTCCAGGCGCGCGAAGAGGCGGCCCGCGATCGTCTGGTGGCGGACGCGCGCGCGCTGGAACGCGCGGGCGTCTTCTCGCTCGTGCTGGAAGCCGTGCCGCGTGGAGTCGCGAAGCTGGTCACCGAGAGCGTCAGCGTGCCGACCATCGGCATCGGCGCGGGGCCCGAGTGCGACGGGCAAGTACTGGTCTGTTACGATCTGCTCGGCTTGTTTCAGGGCTTCGTTCCACGTTTCGTCAAACGCTACGCCGAGCTGGGCGACGTGGTGACCTCGGCCGCACGCAGCTACGTGGCGGAGGTGAGGGCGGGCCAGTTCCCCGAAGATCGGCACAGCTTTGCCGACGCGGTTCGCGGGGACATGGGGCGCGGGGACACGGCGCGTTCGGAACTGGAGAGCCCGGATGAAGGCCGCTACGCGAGCGGACCGCGGCCTGCTTCCGGAGGCAAGTCGTGAGCCCGCGGCTGATCCGTTCCCTGGCGGAATACCGCGCAGCGTGCGACGCCGTGCGCGCCGGCGGGGAACGGCTCGGGCTCGTGCCGACCATGGGCGCCCTGCATCACGCGCACCAGTCGCTGATGCGCGCGGCCCGCCAGCACAGCCAGCGCGTCGCCGTGACGATCTTCGTCAATCCCACCCAGTTTGGCCCGAACGAAGACTTCGAGCGCTACCCGCGCGATCTGAGCGGCGATCTGCAGGCCTGCGCCGCCGCCGGCGTGGATCTCGTGTTCGCGCCCGAGCGCGCCGAGATGTATCCCGCCGGGGAAGCGACGCGCGTCAGCGTCGCCGGTCTCACCGATGGCCTGTGTGGCCCGTTCCGTCCCGGCCATTTCACCGGCGTGGCCACGGTCGTGACCAAGCTGTTTGCGGCGACGGGCCCGTGCGTCGCGGTGTTCGGGCGCAAAGACTACCAACAGCTGCAGGTGATCCAGCGCCTCACGCGCGACCTGTTGCTACCGGTGCAGATCGTGGAACACCCCACGGAACGCGACCCCGACGGGCTCGCGACCAGCTCGCGCAACCGTTACCTGAGTCCGGCGGAACGCGGCCGGGCGCTGGCCATCCCGCGCGCTCTGAGCGCGGTGTGTGAGCGTTTCGCCGCTGGCGAGCGCGACGCGGCGCGCCTCGCGGCGCTGCTCGGCGCGGAGGTCGGCCGTGCCGAGCTGAGCATCGAATACGCCGAGCTGGCGGGCGCGCGCGACCTGCAGCGTCTCACGCAGGGCGAGCTCCAGCCGGGGCAGGCCGGTGCCTTCGTGGCGGCAAGGGTAGGCAATACCCGGCTGATCGATAATGTCATCCTCGGTGAGGATCGCTCGCCGTTGGCCGCGCCGGAGCGCACGTGAGCGCAGCGGGGCGCTTCATCGTGCTGGAGGGCATCGACGGCTCCGGCACGACCACGCAAGCCCAGCATCTGGTGGCGGCTCTGCAGCAGCAGGGGCGGCAGGCGCTGTTCACCTGCGAGCCCTCCAGCGGCCCGATCGGCAAGCAGATCCGGCAGCTGCTCAGTTCTGCCGGCGGGGACGATGCGAGCCGCGCCTGGGACACGCTGGCGCTGCTCTTCGCCGCCGATCGCCTCGACCACGTCGCGCGCGAAATCCGCCCGGCGCTGGCGGCGGGCAGCCTCGTCGTCTGTGACCGCTACGACCTATCCAGCTATGCTTACCAGTCGGCGACCGCCCTGCCGAGCACGGATCCGCTGCCCTGGATCCGCGCATTGAATCAGCGTGCCCCGCGTCCCGACCTCACGCTCGTGCTCGACGTCGATCCCGACATTGCCGAGCAGCGGCGCCTCGCGCGCGGGCTTCCGGCGGAGCTGTTCGAGCGCCGCGACTTGCAGCGCCGCCTGGCGCAGCTCTATGCTCGCGCCGAGCGGCTGGTGCCGGGCGATCGTCTGCTCCACTTTGGAGCAGCCGCGGCCCTGCCCGAGGTCACGGAACGGATTTGGCAGGCTGTCGCAGCGAGCTTGGCTGCCGACAAGTTGCGGCCGGCAAACATTTCGGAATAGGCTGGGTCCGTGGCCTGGACATCTGCGCGTTTCGCTCCGTTTTGCGTCCTGTGCGTGGGCGCTGCCGTGGCGTGCGGCCCGTCGTACTCGGGACCCGAGTACCCGAACCAGCCGCCCGCGGGCGTGAACCTGGCGACCGACGACCTGACCCCCGCGCCGCCTGGTGTGCTCTGGCGGCGGGACGTGAACGCCGCGCTGGACGCGGGCCTCGGGCGCTTCCTGCAGCACGCTGACGTGGAGCCGGTGATGCAAGCGGGCGCCTTCGTCGGCTTCAAAGTGGTCGAGCTGAAGCCGCCGTCCTGGTGGGCGGGCATCGATCTGATGCCGGGTGACATCGTGACGCAGGTCAACGGCATGCCCATCGAGCAACCGACGGAAGCTCACGCTGCGTTCGAGTCGCTGCGCACCGCCGACAAGCTCAATGTGAAGCTCATTCGCAAGGGCGAGCCGCACGATCTCACCTTCTCCATCCTGGAAAAGGCGCCGCCGGCACCGACCGGTCACTGAGAGAGAAGAGAAGGGGCCGGGCCTCCACCGCCCGACCCCGTTCGACACCTCGGGGCGCTCATCCACCCCGCACAGGCGTCAGCCCCAGACAGGAGTGAGCCACTTGGTGCGCTCGGGGACTCGGCCGTGCACCACGTCCTGGTAGTGGCCCTTGAGGCGCGTGGTGATCGGACCCACGTTGCCGTCGCCCACCTTGCGGCGATCGACGGAGCGTACCGGCGTCACTTCCGCACCGGTGCCGCACAGGAACAGCTCGTCCGCGGTGTAGAGCTCGGTACGACCGATGGGGCGCTCGACCACGGGCAAGTTTAGATCTTCCCGCGCCAGTTGCAGCAGCGTGCGGCGAGTGATGCCGTCGAGGTTGTCTTCAGTGGAGGGCGGGGAGAGCAGCTGCCCGTCACGGACGATGAACACGTGCTCGGCGCTTCCTTCGCTCACCTTGCCAGCCTCGGTGAGCAGGATCGCTTCATCAAAGCCATTGTCGAAGGCCTCGCGCCGGGCGAGCGCGCTGTTCAGGTAGCCGCCGGTGGGCTTGGCGCGCGAAGGGATCGCGTTGTCCGAGGTGCGCCGCCAGGACGAGATGCAGACGTCGATCGACTCCTTGTCGATGTAGCGCTTGAGCGGCAGGCAGTAGACGATGAACGAGCTGTCCTGCTCGCGCAGCACCGGCGATAGCTCCGTCGAGTTGCTGATCACCATCGGGCGCAGGTACACATCGAAGTGCACCTGGTTCTTCCGTAATAGCTCGACCACGGCCTGGCGCGCCTGTGCGAAGGGCTCGCTGCGCAGAAACAGCAGCTTGGCCGACAGCTCCAGGCGCCGCACGTGGTCATCGAGACGGAATACGAATACCTGCTGCCCGTCGTCGGCGAGATAGCCTCGCACCCCAGCAAAACATCCCAACCCATAATTGAGCCCGCGCGAGCGCACACTGATCGTGGCTTCGCTGTCGGGCACGAAACGACCGTCGACGTACGTCAGCATTTGGCGAGGACTTTGCCAGAATCGATCTGCCCGCGCAGGCTTTTTTCGACTGGTCAAACCTCAGGAAACTTCAGCGTTCTCGCCGGCGCCTTCACTCTCCCAGCAGCTGGCTGTGTCACTCTCCCAGCAGCTGGCTGTGTCACTCTCCCAGCAGCTGGCTGTGTCACTCTCCCAGCAGCTGGCTGTGTCACTCTTCCAGCAGCTGGCTCTGTCACTCTTCCAGCAGCTGGCTCTGTCACTCTTCCAGCAGCTGGAATTTGACGAGCGTGTCCATCATCCGCCAGAACTGGGGACGGCCAAAATCGGCTCCGCTCGTCAGCCAATCGACGTGGCGCGAGGGGCGGAATTCATCGTGAAAATGGCCGAGTACGTCCAGGTGATCGGCGGCTCCGCACCAGAGCAAGCGGTCCCAGACCATGCTCAAGGTCGGCACCACACCGTCCGACGTGCGCTCATTGACGTCCGAGCCGAGCGCGCGCGAGAGCCGATCCCGGACGTCGCTGGAGAGCGTGGCGTACCCGTAGCGCTGGTGTTGTTGCGCCGTGAAACGATGGATGGTCGAGTACAGCGCGGCGCTGAACGCGTTGTAGGGGGAGCGGATGCGGCGGGTCAACTCTGCCGTGCCCGGCGTCGCCGCGCCCGTGACGATCGAACCGTAGCGGACGGCGCTGCGGTCCTCGGTCGCGGCATTGAACAGGTCCATGGCCTCGGGCGTGGTCTGGATCAAGGCGCCCTGATCCAGCCGGATCTTGTTCAGATAGGTCTGGATGGCGCTCCGGCCATCGTGATCGACGAAACGCAGCAGTACGTCCGTTGCGCGGCTGATCAGCCGCAGATCGCCGCCGAAGATCTGGTCCATGCTGCCGAGTCCGGCCAGCACCCGTGAAAAGATCGCGAGGGACGGTTCACTCAGCGAGAGCGAGACGACCGTCAGCAGGCTCAGCGCGTAGAGTACTCGCGCGCCCGCCACGCTGGTGAAATAGGTCGCGAGTGGTGTGCCGTAGTGGGGCGCGTTCAGCGAGACGGCGGAGGCCACGCGTTCGGTCCAGCGCAACTCCTCGGCGTCCACTCGCAAGTTGCGCGTGGAGGACAGCACGAGCCGCACGTCGATGCCGCCGGTCGAATGCCCCACGAGATGGATCGGACCTGGACCCGCGCTGCGGTGCACCGCGCGAGCGAGCAGGCGGGCGCGGTGGCGCAGGCTCGCCGTGGGCGGCGGGGCGACGACCTGGACGCTGACGAGAACTCCAGCGTCCGCGTAGCGGCGCTCGATCGCGCTGCGCACGTGACCGAAGTAGTCGTACCCCGCCAGGTTGGCGAAGCCGAACATGCCGGGAATGAGATAAACGTTATGGACGTCGCTCACGTAGCGAATGTCATCGCAGCGAATGTCATCTGAGCGAATATCGCAGAGCGAATGTCATCGCAGCAAATATCACTGCACGCGTACGAGCGCGGTGGTCTCGAAGTCGAAGCGCACCGTCGTTTCGAGGCTCAGGCCATAGCCAGGACTCTCGGGGTGGGCTTCTTCCGGCGCCGTCTCTGGCTGAACCACCTCACGCACTCGATGCACGGACAGGCGCACGGGGCTGCCAGCAGCAGCGCTCGTCGGATCGGCGCGCAGCTGCCCGGTCAAAGTCCCCGGCACCGTACCGGCACCGTCTTCGTCCGGGAACGCGCAGGCCAGGCTGTGCTCGGCGTCGGCGAGCTCGACGTAGATGCGATCCCCCGCGCTGCCCACGCTCCAGGTGATGTCCAGGGGTTGCCCGGCGGTCAGTGAAAGCGGCGCCGCCTGGCGCGAGGACTGCTGGGGAAATTGCGGGGGAAGAGGTGCCCCGACGGTGTCGAGCGCCGGATCCGTTGCGACCACGCCAGCGGCCGCTGGAGCAGGCCGCTCCAACGGCTGTCCTCCCACCGTCACGTCCGCGAGCGCGAGCGGCGCGCGACCCACGATGCGGATCGGAGGAATGCTGCTCGAGCCGGTGGCGAGGATGGCGTAACTCTCGTCCGGCGGCAGGGGCTCCGCCGACTGATCGGGCGTGGTGTAGACGACGCCGGAAGCACTGCCCGAGGGCGGGAATGAATTCAGCGCCAGCCGCGTGAGCATGTCACCGGCCCGGATGCTCACGTCACCCGCTTCCAACAGCTCGAGAGGTTCCCGCAGCGAATAGCGCAAACCATTCGTGGCGCCCGCCGATCGTCGGCGAGCGCTGGCGGCAGCGTCCGCAGCGACCAGATCCACGCAGCCCGCGTGCTCCGGAAGCTGTGCGCGCAGCCCGGCCGCCCCGAGCGTGTCGTGCACGTCGGCGTCCGACGGCAGAATCACGAACTGGGCCATCGCGCTCGCGCTCGGTGCGTCGCTGTGGCCTGCCTCCTCGAGCCGTTCGATCGAGAGCACCGCCTCGAGGCTGGCGCTGCCGTCTGCACGCGTGGCATCGGCCGCACCGCACGCGGAGAGCAGTAACAGGCTCAACCCAGTCGAAGTAGCTGAGCTCCAAGAACCCGGGGCGCGCGGCATGACCCCGTCAGTCTACGTCTGGTGCAAACGCCGAGCAAGCTTCACGGAGGCCCGTCCAGCGACCAAAATAGCTGCCGGCAAGCCGGCAATATTTCAAAACTTTCCGACGATCGCGCCGCTCGGAGAGAAAGTCCAGCCGGACGCCTCCGAAGCGCCGAAATGGAGTTGATCCGCGCTGTCGCTGGGAGTCAGTTCGCCGCTCACGTGGTGGTAGGCCGTCGCCAACTCGAAGCGCAGCCAGAGCGGCGGGATGCCCAGCGAAAAACCCGCCACCAGCCCGCCCCAGAAGTGGTTGCCCGATAAGTCGAGCTGCGCCGAGGCCGGTGCCGATGGGTTCAGCTCCAGGCTGCCACTCAGGTGCTCGAACCCGAGCCGCGGTCCAAACCAGACGTCGCCAAAGCCTTCCAGCAATCGGTACCCGAACAACACGGGCACATCGGCCCCGAACCCGCCAGCGCTCGGCTCGAACTCGGCCTGCGAGCTGCCAGGTGTCCCCGCCGTGGACACAGACTCCGGCGGGTTTCGGTCGGGCCGAAGCAGGATCCCGCTCGCACCCAGTCCGACGCTGAGCGCCCAGTCCTCGCTGAGGTCCCAGGCATGGCGACCGTCGAGCCGCAGGCTGCGTCCGGTGTAAGTCAGGCCCGCCTCGTTATTTCCAGCGAGCCCCGCCCGCGCCGAGACCCAGGGGCTCGCGCCAGGGGCGATCAGCGCCTGCGCCAGCACGCCCTCCGCATACGCCTTTGCCGTAGCGGGATCACTGAGCGGCTGGCTCGCGGCCGCCTGGCCGTTGTCGATCGCGGTGTTCACCCCGCTGGAGCCAAAATGGCCGCTCACGCCCGCGCCGATGCTCACGGTGTCGACGGGCAGAGTCTGAGCGGGATGCAGCAGTGCCGCTCCGCCGCCGCACCCGAGCAAGCCGGCGCTGACTGCGACAGGGCCGCCGAGGATGCGGCACCACGGCACGGCCCCCCAGAGCCGGGCGAGCCACGCCCTCGCGACGGCGCCGCTGGACATGCCCCGCTGCAATAGAGAACGCGGCTCGCCAAGTCAACTCTCGGAGTGCGGCATGCCCCCGCGGAAAGCGCGTGATTGTGCGGGGGCGAACTGCCCGTGGCATTGCAACCGGCGGGATGCGCCAGTAAGTACCCCGCTGTGCAGCGTCGCTCCTCTCGCGGTTGGGTCCACCGCAGCCTGTCTCTGCTAGCGGCCTCCGTACTCTGGGCGTGCCAGCCCGAGATCGGAGACTCCTGCTCCAACGCCAGCGATTGCTCGCAGCAAGGTGAGCGCACTTGCGACATCACGCTGCCGGACGGCTACTGCACCAAGTTTGGCTGCAGCGCGGACAGCTGCCCTTCGGAAGCGGTGTGCATCGGTTACCAGACGGTGGTCTCCATCGCTCCGGAGTGCGCCAGCTTGCAGGCACGCCCGCGCCTGCAGCGCGCGGTCTGCATGCGCAGCTGCAAGAAAGACAATGACTGCCGCTCCGGCTACGAGTGCGTGGACCTGGGGCAACCCAATCCGTGGGGCGCGCTGGTGATCGACCGCAAGGGCTCCGGCAAGGTGTGCACGCTCGCCGCACCGCCGGCTCCAGTCGGCGAGACGGGTGTGTGCGAGTCGAAGCCGGCGCCCGTCACCGAGGTGCTGCCCTCCGAGCCGATGATGTCGGAGTCGCCGCTGGATGCCGGCGCGGACGCGGCCGCCGCCTCCACGCCCTAATCTCCGGAGTGAAACCGAGCTAGCGGACCACCAGCGGGGGGCTCGAACCTGCCATGTACGTCTGGTCTCCGCTGCCGCGCAGCCTCGCTGCAACCTTTCGCGACGCCCAAAACTCGAAGCCGCGCGTACGCCAATCGGCGATCGCCGATCTCGTACGCTGGGCAAGTGGTGACGAACGCGAGCGCTGTATCCGCGAGCTCGAAACCTTGCTCGGTGCCGACCCTGATCTAGAGGTGCGCGCAGCGGCCGCGATCGCCCTGGCTGATGCGGAAGCCACGGAGAGCTTGGCGCCGCTGGTGGCGGCGACGCAGCACGGTGCAGCACGTGTCCGGCAGATGGCGCTGGTGGCGCTGGGAGAGATCGCACGCCCGGGCGAGCCGCGCGCGCTCGCGGCCGTGCGCGCGGGGCTGGACAGTGACTTGCCCGCGCTGCGCTTTCAGGCCCTGGTCGCTGCGCATCGTCTGTTCGACGAGGCGGCGCTGCAGCCCGAGTTGCGGCGCGCGCTCGACGATGCCGAAGGCAAGGTGCGTTACGTGGCGTGCCGCATCATCGAGGAGCGCTACTTCGGCGCGGCTGAGGCGGGGGCTCCCGCTACGCTGCTCGGCGCGTTGGGCGAATTGCTGGGAGATGCGGATCCGGCCGTGGCACTTGCTGCGTCGATCCCGCTCGCGCGCTCCGGGTCCGAGAGCGCGCGCGCCGTGCTCGTCGCCGCGCTGAATCGCTCTCCGGCGACGGCACAGGTCGAGGACGAACAAGCCGCGATCGAGCTGTGCGCGGAGCTCGGGCTCGAGGCGGCGCGACCCGGGCTCGCCGCGCGCGCCTGGGGCGGCTGGCTCGGTAGCGCCAGTCCTCTGGCGTTTCAGGCGCGTGTCGCACTGGCCCGGCTGGGGGATGAGCGAGCGCGTGATCAGATCTTGCGCGGCCTTTCCTCCTGGAGCCGTGAGACCCGCACCCGCGCCGTCGCCGCGGCGGGTCAAGCGCGGCTCGAAGCAGCGCGCGCGCGCTTGCTGCAAATGCGCGGAGACGAACGTCAAGCCGATCCCGAATCGGTGAGCGAGGCGTTGCGGGCGCTGGATTCTGTCCCGCTGCCAGCGCCCGCCAAAAGCCGCTTGTGAGCCGCGCGAGCGGGTACTAAACGAGCTGCCATGTCGACAGAGTTTGATGCGATCGTGCTCGGTGGTGGTCCGGGGGGATATCCGTGTGCCATTCGTCTCGGCCAGCTCGGGCAGGCGGTCGCCTGCGTGGAAGAAGAGGAAGACGGCGGCGTTTGCTTGAACTGGGGATGTATCCCCTCCAAGGCGCTGATCAGCAACGCGCACCTCTATCACAAGGCACAAACGGCCGCGGAGGTCGGGCTCAGCTTCGGTGACATCAAGCTCGACGTGAGCAAGATGCAGGTCTGGAAAGACGGCATCGTCAAGAAGCTCACCTCCGGCGTGCGCGGCCTGCTCAAGAGCAACGGCGCCACCGTGGTCGAAGGCCGGGGGCGGCTGATCGACGCACGCACGGTCGAGGTGACCGGCAAGAACGGTAAGCAGACCCTGACCGCCAAGAAGGGTATCGTGATCGCCACGGGTTCGGCCACGATCCAGGTGCCGGGCTTCGAGTTCGACGGCAAGCGCATCATCGGCGCGCGCCAGGCCGTGAGCCTGCAGGCGGTCCCCAAGCGGCTGCTGGTGGTCGGTGGCGGGGTGATCGGGCTGGAGCTCGGCATGGTGTATCAGGCGTTCGGCGCCGAGCTCACGGTGGTGGAGCTGACGCCCAGCCTGCTGCCGGGCACGGACCCTGAAGCCGTGAAGGTGGTCGAGCGCACGCTGAAGAAGCGCGGCGCCAAGATCTACACGGAGACGCGCGCGGAGGGCTTCGAGGTCGCAGCCAATGGCGCCGTGCGTGTTAAGCTCAAGACCAAGACGCAGGACGAGGTCGTCGAGTGCGATCAGGTCCTGGTCGCCGTGGGGATGAAGCCGCGCTCGCGCGACATCGGTCTCGAGGCGCTCGGCGTACAGATCGATCCGCGGGGCTTCGTGCTCACCAATGACGTGTGCCAGACCAACGTGCCGGGCATCTACGCCATCGGTGACGTCAGCGGCGCGCCGATGCTGGCGCACAAGGCCAGCAAAGAGGGAGAGATCTGCGCCGAGGTGATCGCGGGACACAAGGCCGGTAAAGACTGGACGAGCATCCCCGGCATCATCTTCACCGATCCGGAGATCGCCACGGCGGGGCTGAGCGAGGTGGACGCCGCCAAGCAGGGCTACAAGGTCAAGCTGGGTAAGTTCCCGTTCTCGGCGCTCGGCCGTGCCATGAGCATCCGCGAGACCGAGGGCTTCGTGAAAGTCATCATGGACGCGGAGACGAAGCGCGTGCTCGGCGTCACGGTGGTGGGGCCTTCCGCCAGCGATCTGATCAGCGAAGCGATGCTCGCCGTGGAGATGACCGCCTCGGCGGAAGACCTGGCCCTGACGGTTCACCCACATCCCACGCTGGGCGAGGCGATGATGGAAGCCGGTGCCGCGGCTCTCGGTCAGGCGATCCACATTGCGAATCGCTGATCCGGACGTACGCTAGGCCCATGGGAATTTTCGAGCGCATGGGCCGGGTGGCCTCGTCCAATTTCAATGCCCTGCTGGACCGAGCGGACTCGCCGGAAAAGTCGCTGGAGCTGACCCTGCACGAGATGCGGGAGCAGCTGCGTGCTGCGCGCCGCGAGGTGGTGCGCGGCGTCGCGGCCGAGAAGCAGCTGGGCAACAAGGTGAGCGAGATCGCCGCCGACGTGGCGCGCTGGGAAGAGCGAGCGGAGCTAGCGGTGCGCCATGGGAAAGACGATCTCGCGCGCGCCGCGCTCGCCCACAAGCGGCGGCTCGGCGCCGAGCGCGACCGCACCGAGGCTCTGCGTATCCAGCAGCGGCAAAACGCGCTGGAGATGAAGGCGGAGTTCGAGCGCATGGAGCGCAAGCTGGAGGACTTCTCCGCCCGCCGCGGCACGCTCGCTGTGCTGGCCAAGCAAGCTGCAGCGGGAGGGGGACCCGAAGGTCTCGCCGGCGGGGCGGGGGAGACGCTCTCCGCCTGGCAGGAGATGGAGGACCGCCTCGATAACATCGATACGATCTTCGAGGCGCAGCGCGAGGTGGACGCCGAGCTGGCGCGCGGCGGACGTCCGGGCGGCATGAGCCCGGCCGAGGTCGAGGCGGAGTTCCAGCGGCTGGAGCAGGGAAGCGCGCCCTCGCCTCCGTCGGCCCCCGCCGATGATCTCGATCAGGAGCTCACGGCGCTGAAGCGCAAGTACCGCGTCTAGTTCACCGCTGCCGAGCCGCTGGTCAGGTGCGCGTGGCGCGCAGGGCGGCGGCGACGCTGGCATACAACGTGGACGGGATCGGATCGTCGGGTTGCAGCGCGCTGAGCGCGCGCGCGAGCTCCAGATCCTCGTGGATCGCCACGCCGTAGGCGGGCGCCAGCGACTCCAGCGTCTGGGCGAGCCGACCCGCGGCGTGCATCAAGATGCGCGGTGCGTGGTCGTGGGCGGCGTCGTAAGCGAGCGCGGTGGCGAGGCGCGGGCGCCCCAACACCAGCAGCGTGGCCCGCGGCAACTCCGACAGCTGGGCGCTGCGCGAGAGCTCGCGCTGGGCGCGCTGGCGCGCTTGCTTGAGCCCGACGTCGCCCTCGTTCTCGCGCTGTTCGCGCTGCACCTCTTCGCGCGTCATGCGCAGACGGCCCAGCCACGAGTTGCGCACCACCAGCGCATCGACCACGCCGGCGACCGCCAGCAGCGCGAGCGCGGCCCAGAGCAGCTGGTGGCACAGCCTGCTCGCCAGCTCGGCTGCTGCGTGTACACTGCCCACGCTCGCCGCCAGCGCCGGGCCTGCCGATCGCAGCAGGTGCCAGCCGATCAGCGCGAGCAGCAGGCCGGTCGCGAGCCAGCGCAGCAACGACACGAGCAGGGTTTTGGACCAGAGCCGGCCGAGGTTGCCGAGCGGGTCGAGCCGTCGCGAGTTCCAGGCCAGGGGCGTGAGGCTCAGCCCCGCCCCCGTCTGCCACAGGCCGACCACCAGCGCCGCCAGCGCCGCGGGCCCGAGCAGCAGCGCGACCAGCTGCACGAGCGAATGCCCTGCCGCCGACAAGCCCTCACCAGAGAGGACCGCCGTGCCGCTCGAAGCACCGAGCTGCAGGCTCTGTTCCAGCAGCGCGTGCGTGCGGCGCACCAACAGCCCGAGCACCGACGGCAGCAGCAGAGTCGCCGCCGCCAGCGCGCCAAAGCTGACCAATACCCTGGAGACCGGATGATCGCCTTCGCTGCGTGCACGGCGCAGGCGGCGCGCGGTGGGTGGCTCGGTGCGTTGGTCGTCGGCCATGCTAACCATCGGAGCGGTCGCGCGGATCGAGCGGACGCTCGAGGTTCGCTTCGGTGAAGGTGCGCATCTCGCGCATGGCGCGCGCGGCGCTGTCGATCAGCGAGATGGCCAGCACGGCCCCCGAGCCCTCGCCGAGCCGCAGCCCCAGATCGAGCAGTGGTCGCAGCCCGAGCCGCTCGAGCAGCCGCCGGTGCGCGGCCTCGGCGCTGACGTGGCCGGCGACCAGCGAGCGGCGCAGCGCCGGGTTGCGCGCCAGCGCCACGAGCGCCGCCACGCCCGTGATGAAACCATCGAGCACGACCAGCCGCCCGCTGTTTGCAGCGGCTTCCAGCGCGCCCACCAGGGCCGCCATCTCCAGGCCGCCGAAGCAGCGGAGGGCGTCGCTCGCGTCGCGCGGCGAGTGGAGACGGAGCCCTCGCTCCACTGCGGAGCGCTTGCGCGCGAGCGTCTCGTCGCTGATGCCGGTGCCTCTGCCCACCACCTGCTCGGCGCTTTCGCCGGTGAGCGCTGCGAGCAGCGCGGCGGAAGAGGTCGTGTTGCCGATGCCCATCTCGCCCAGGCCGACCACCTCGCTCTCGGGCACGCGCTCCACCAGCGCGGCACCCGCAGCGAGCGCGCGCTCCAGCTCGTCGTGGGTCATCGCGGGCTCGCGCGTGAAGTTGCGCGTGCCGCGCCGCACCTTGAGCTGCGCCAGCGCGGTGGCCGTGCCAAAGTCATGGTCCACGCCCACGTCGGCCACGTGCAGCGCGACCCCATGCTGACGGCATAGCGCGTTCACCGCTGCTCCGCCCGACAGGTACTGATACACCATCTGCGCGGTCGCGCACGGCAGGTAGGCGCTGACGCGCTCTTCGGCGACCCCGTGATCACCGGCGAACAGGAGCAAGCTCGGCGCGCGGCAGCTCGGATGCTCCCGACCCTGCAGCGCGGCGAGCTGCAGGGCGAGCTCTTCGAGCCGGCCCAGGCTGCCCTGTGGTTTGGTGAGCTCGGCCTGGCGCTGGCGCGCGGGCACGGGCACCCGGAGCTCGGGGTTGGCGGCGTTGCGCTGCGCGCTCCTGGCCTCCAGCTCGCAGGCAGCCGGGCGCGTCAGCTCGGCGGCGGCGCCGTAGCGATCGAGGTGCAGCAGCTCCGCGAGCGGCCGGCGCGCGCTCCAGCCGGTTCGCTCCAGCAGCGGCTCGTCCGGAAAGCTCACGGGATAGCCGAGCGTGAGGTAGGCGACGGGCACGACCCCGGTCGGCAGCTGGAGCAACTCCGCCACGAACTCGGGCTCCAGCAGGCTCATCCAGCCGACCCCCACACCCTCCGCGCGCGCTGCCAGCCACAGATTCTGCACGGCGAGGCAGGTCGAATACTCGTCCATGTGCCGCATCGTGAAACGGCCGAGCACATGCGGCCCTCCACGCCGTCGGTCGCAGGTGACCAGCAGGTTCAGCGGCGCGTCGAGGATGCCCTGCAGCTTGAGCGCGCGGTAGGTTTCCCCGCGATCGCCGGGATGCACGTTCGCGGCGCGCTCATTGATGCTGCGAAAGTGCTCATAGAGCGACTGCCGCAGCGCGCGGTCGCGCACCAGCACGAAGTCCCACGGCTGCATCAAGCCCACGCTCGGCGCGCGGTGCGCCGCCTCCAGGATGCGCCAGAGCACCTCGTCCGGCAGCGGATCGGGCCGATAGTTGCGGATGTCGCGCCGCATCCGGATCGCGCGATAGACCCCCTCGCGCTGCTCGGCGGAGAACGAGTCGGCGGCCATCGGGCGCCACTCGACCACGACGCCAGGTCGCGGTCCACGCAAAAGCCACGCGCCCGGACCCCAGCGGCCGGGCGCGAATCGAAGGGGGGCCTGCTGTCAGGCCCCGAACTGGCGGACGCGCGGAATCAAAAAGCAGCGCCGAGGCTCAGGTAGCCCCAGGGCAAGATCCCGGGTACGCCCAACACCTTTTCGGGGGACACGCCGATGCGGAACAGAAAGCCACCGTCCGCGGGCTGGTGGCGATACCCGGCCATCGCGGTCAAGCCAAGGGTGGTGAAGCTTCCGCCGGCTTTCACCTTGTCGTCGTCGGACTTGAGCAGGCCGCTGCCCGAGATATTGTAGATGATGGGGCCGCCGCCGAGCTCCAGGCAGTTGCTCTGGGAGCCGACGCCGAGGTAGCTGGCGGTGATCGGCACGGCGAAGTAACTGAACTTCGCGCTGGCGGTCGCGCCGCCGCTGCTGGCGCTGGCGCCGAACGACATATAGGAGATGCCGATGCGCGCCGACAGATCCGGGATGATCTCGCGATCGTAGTTCAGCGAGTAGAGCAGGCCCGGGCCGAGCAGGTCGGCGTAGATCGCGTTCTTCGCCTCGCGGCCCTCGTGCTTCGCGCTCGGCGCAGCGGAGGTTGCCTTGTCAGCGGTAGCGTCGCCGGCATCGGTCTTCTCGGCGGGCAAGACCCCCGAGACCGACGAAGGGTCAACGCTGTCGGTCGCGGTCTCGGCCGTCTCGGCGGCAAGAGCAGCGGAAGTGTAGGCGGTGAGGCTCAGGCTGACTGCAGTCAGCGTGTGGAGTAGCTTCATGGTGACTTACCTGTTGGGAGGACGGTTTCAAACCGGAGCGCTGCCCAATGCGGCGCCACCCCGACGAACGGATTGCGCGCTCTCCACCTGAGCCGAAAAAACGCAGCGCCACCCCAGTCCGCTGCGGGAAAGTAGGCCTCGCGGATACCTCGGGCGTGAGCCGCGGCCGCGTGTTGCACGGGCGCTGTCGCACGGTGGGCGCTCCTGGCGCCGTCTGCCGTGCAACAGCGCCGAGCTAATTCTGGCCGGAGCTCAACCGCCGACGCGCGGCACCGGGATGCCTTGCCCGCCGGTGCGGCGCCAGTAGTTGGCGCTCTGCTGGATCAGCGGGATGCGGATGCTCGGCGCTGGATGCGACTGCTGGAACGCCACGATCAGATTGAAGCCACCGTCGAGGCCCTGAAAGAAGCGCATCGTGAGCAAGGCGCCTTCCTCGTTCCAGGGCACGCTGCGGCGCCGGCCCGCGTCCAGCAGGTTGGTGGTGCCCGCGAGGTCGGCGGCGCTCTCGTGGGGTTGGTTGAACAGCGGCACGTTCTGCGAGAGCGTGCGCAGCAGATCTCCTGCGCCAAACAGCCCGGGCTGGCCGGTGCAGGGCAGGTGCCCGAGGTGGTGATGCGCCAGCTCGTGGCCGAGCACGAAGCCGACCTCTTCCTCGAACCACACGTGCTGGCGCTGCACCTTGCGGCCATCCGTCTGCATGGCGGCGGTCAGCAGGTTCGTGGGGCGAGGGATGGGCTTGCCCTGCTGCAGATGGGTGGCGATGAAATGGATGTACTCGTCGGTCTTGTCTCCGCCGAAGACCTGATCTGCGGCCGCCGTCTGGGCCAGCCAAGCCGTGATCTCGAGCAGCCCGTCGGTGATGGCCATGATGGCGCGGGAGTCCGAGCAGGCCGCGAACGCATTCACTTCGCCGGGTGTGTCGTCCACCACGAGCGGGATGCCCTGAACGCGAGCGCGCGAGCTGTCGGGCAGCGCCGCCACGAGATCGTTCAAGATGGTCTGCGCCTGCTGGCGGAGCCAGGCCAGGTTGACGTCGCTGATCGGATCGCCCGCCACCGGCGGCAGCGGCACGCTCGACACGGCAGGCGCGCCCTGCTGCGGATACGGCTGCTGCTGCTGCTGCGGGTACGGCTGCTGCTGCGGGTACGGCTGCTGGGGATATTGCTGCCGCGGGTACGGCTGCTGGGGGTACGGCTGCTGGGGATATTGCTGCTGCGGGTACGGCTGCTGCTGCGGGTACGGCTGCTGGGGATATTGCTGCTGGGGGTATTGGCCCCCCTGGGGGTAGTAGGCAGGGGGCGGCGGCGCCGGACGCTGCTGGGAGCTGCTTTGACAAGCGAGCGCCAGGCCAGCCACGGACAGCAGGGAGAAAACGCGAGGCACAAACGGACGAAGCATCATGAGCGCACCAGGAGCCGCCGCGTTGGCGGCCTCGGGCCTATCATGCCTCGACCGGGACGCCCTCGGCCAGCGCGGCGTCTCCAAATTCCGTTCGCGCGGACCCGTTCCTCGCACTAGTCTGGGGGTGCACGTGATCGAGCTGCGCACTCATCGCTCCATTCGTGAGATCCCCGAGGCAGAATGGGACGGGCTGTTGGCCTCAGACTTCGTGCCACACATGCGCTGGACCTTCCTGGAGGCGCTGGAGGCCACGGGCTGCGTGCGCCCGGAGGTGGGCTGGCTGCCACAGCACGTCAGCCTGCATCGCGACGGGAAGCTGGTGGGTGTCGCACCCGCCTACGTCAAGGGCAATAGCGAGGGCGAGTTTGTCTTCGATCACTCCTGGGCGCGCTTTTGCCACGAGAATCTGGGCGCGGAATATTTCCCGAAGTTGATTGTTGCTGTGCCGTTTACCCCTGCAACGGGGCCGCGCCTGCTCTGCTCGGAGAGCGCGGGCCCGGAGCTGCACGCTGCCTTGGCGCAGGGCCTCGCGCGTTTGATCGATGCCGCGGGCCTGTCCAGCGGCCACGTGCTGTTTCTGCGTGAGCAATCCGCCGCGCAGCTCGAACGAGCCGGGCTTTGCCGCCGCTTCGGCGTGCAATATCACTGGCGCAACGCGGGCTACGCCACCTTCGATGATTTCCTGTCTCGGTTCTCGTCCAAGCGCCGCCACCAGATCCGGCGGGAACGCAAGGAAATGGGCGAGCAGGGCATCCAGATCGACGCTCTGGCGGGGGATGAGCTCGGATCGGATCTGATCGATCACGTGTACGATTTCTACACGGCGACCGTGGACAAGCACTTCTACGGCCGGCGCTACTTGAATCGCAACTTCTTCCACGAGATCTGCGCGCGCATGCCCAAGCAGGTGCTGGTGGTGCTGGCGCGCGAGAAGGGCGCCAAGAAGCCGCTCGGCTGCGCCTTCAACCTGGTGAGCTCGCGGGCTCTGTTCGGTCGCTACTGGGGCGCGCGCGAGGAGCGCCCATTCCTGCACTTCAACGTCTGCTACTACTCCGGCATCCAGGTGTGCATCGATCGCGGGCTGGAATGCTTCGAGCCAGGCGCCGGTGGCGAGCACAAGCACGCGCGCGGTTTCGAGTCCACGATCACGCACAGCGTCCACTACTTGAGGGACCCGCGGCTGCGCGGTCCCGTCGAGCGCTTCCTGTCGCAGGAGCGCTCCGCCATCGTGGATCACCTGGAGACGGAGAAGCCGCTGTTCAAGATCGAGCTCGGCTCGAGCTAGCGGCGCCGGCCGAGCTACAGGGCTGCCTGGCTACTCAGCGCGGCCGAGTTGCACCAGCTCGTGCCAGCTCAGATAGACGAGCAGGGCGTTGTGCGCGTCGGGGCTGTTCTGCTCTCGATCCGGCCAGCGCCGTAGCTCGCGGACTTCCAGCCATGGGCCGCTGGCGCGCCCGAGCACGGGCACTCCGAGGCCCAGGGACATCCACACACCGCGACTGGCTCCGATCGGCTCGGACGCTCGGCTGAAGTACGCACCGAAGCCGACGGAGACGGAGTCGAGCGTGAGATCGAGCCAGGCAGGGCCGCGCTCGTGACCGCCCAGCCAGCGCGGCAGGAAGAGCGGCCGAAGCTCCGTGCCTACCGAGAAGCTGCGCAGCTGCACCGGATCGGAGTCGAGGCTCTGACTGTAGTCACCCGTGATGCCGACCAGGGAGTAGTAGTGCGCCGAGGCGCCGATGCTACCGGAGAAGCGAGACTGGCTGATCAGGCCGCCGAGCTTCAACGATGCGTCGGTGTCACCGCGCAGCCGCCCGTAGACTCCGTCGCTCTCGGGGGCCGGGGGCCAGTGCGCAGAGGCAACCCGATCGGACAGGATGAGAGCAGCCAGGCTAGCCCAGGCGTATCGAGAAACGCTGCTCATCACTCAGGATAACGGTGCACTTCTCAGGTATGCCAAGAGATCCTCGCGCAGTTCGTTTGGAAAGACCAGGCGTGTGCGCGTCAACGTCTCCCCCGAAAGCCGGCCGAGGATGAAGGAGACCTCCTGCGGGGCATGGGCGACGTCGTCCGGAAAGATGACAGCCAGGGGATCATCGGAGTTGTCAAAGGGCACATCCACGGCCTCGTCCAACCCTACGTAGTACTCGGGGTCGAGCCCGGAAGCTCTGGCGAGCTCGCGGAGCCGCTCGAGCAACTCCGCATAGCGCTCCGGCCGTCGGTCGGCACCGAACAGCTCCAGTGTCTTAAATAAGCGACGAGCGTACAGACGCTGACAAAGGTCGCTGAGAATTGGATCGGGGACCGACCGCCAGCTGGAGAGGGCGCTCCAGAGCACCGAGTCGTCGAGGGCGAGATAGTCCGCCAGGTCGGCATCGCCGGTGCGCAGCAACGATGCGATGCCGGCGGGCATGGGCGTCACTTTTTCACCGCTGCGCAACAGGTGTCGAATTCGAAACAGAATGCGCGAGAAGTGCCACTCACTGGCTCGGCTCGCCTTGTGAAAATACACCTGCTGAAACATGAACAGCCGCGCGAGCACGAAGGACTCGATCGCGGGCAACCCCTTCACACCGTCGATCGCCAGGTGGGGCGCGCCGTTGGGCGTCTGGGGGTGGCCGAAACGCAAGCTGCGAACGAGCCAGTCCAGATCGAAGCTGCCGTAGCTCACACCCGTGAAATGAGCGTCGCGCAGCAGGTAGTCGCAGCGGTCCACATCGAACGTGCCGCTCACCGTGCTGGCGAGGAAGGCCAAGGGATGCCGGCCCTGGATCAACTCCGCGACCCGCTGGGGTAGCTCCGGATCGGTGTCGCGCAGGATGCGATGCACCGCCGTTTCGGGGTTGAGCACGATGCGCACCGTCCACACCTCGTGACCGGGCCCGTCGGGAACCGCCTCTTCGAACAGATGTGAGAGCGGCCCGTGCCCCAGGTCGTGCAGGAATGCAGCCGCGACGGCATCGCGCGCGCGCTCGGACGTGACGCGTTGATCGAGGGGCAGGTCCCCGTGAATCTGACGCAGTCGACCGATGAAGCGCGTCATGACGTGCGCGGCACCGATCGCATGCGAGAAGCGCGTGTGATCCGCGCCGGGGTACGCCAGCGAGGTCAGCCCCAGTTGCCGAATGCGGCGCAGGCGCTGGACTTCTTCCGCCTGCAGCAGACGCGGCACGATCGAGAATTCGTTTGCCTCAAACGACACGAGGCCATGGACCGGGTCGCGCAGAATCATGGCCGACGCGGCTGTAATCGATCTCGGGCGGCGCCCCAAGCGAGCATCCAGTGGCCGATGGGCCGATTGTGCGTCCTGCGCGAACCGGCTGCTGCGCGCACGATGGAGCAGGGCAGAGCAGGGCATCGCCGGACGACCACCGTGAGCCTCCCGCGCCCTGCAATGTGATCGTGTTGCTCACTCGAGCGCTTCGAGCGGAGGCGAGCCAAACCTCGAGAAAAAATGGCTCGAGAAAGAGCGGGTCAAAGAAAAGAGTCGGTCGAAGAAAGAACCGCCTGCAATGCAGCTCCGAATGCACTCCGGATGAAACAGCAGCGCAGAAACGCGAAACAGATCCGCCGGCGGAACGAAATAGCGCTCCGGGATCCAAAAATCGGCACGGAGCCGCGCTGCCCGAGCAACCAAACACCAACGGGTCGAGCTGCGCCATGAGAGGAGAAACGCTACAGGATGCGGGAGCGGTTCCAGATCATCGGCTAGATTCCTGCTGCTCGTTCCGAGCACATTCGAAGGAGGAAGCGCAGGTCGAACGACGCTGGGTCACGACGTGTGCCATCGAGCGTGATGTTGCGAAGCTCTTCGCAACGGTTGCAGAGAGAAGCTCCGCGGGGAGAGGCTGTGATCGAATGCGCGCAGGAAAAAGGCTGCCCGCACACTTTCGCGGCGACTCTGTGCTCGGCCGTTTGCACGCTACTCGGAGCACCGCATTCGGAGCACCCGCGGCGCACGTTCAACGCGCGCACTGGGCAATGACGGTTCGGGAAATAGCGTGCGATCCTGTCGGTCACCCTGGACAGCGCGCGCGGATTGCGCTTTCTTAGTTTGCTGGAGCGTCAGATTCGCTAACCAGCGCAGCTCCCACCGACTGCACATCTACGGCTTACTCAGTCCTTCCTTCCGCAGCAGCCATCTCGCCAGGAGTCATCTGGTCGGAAGGCAGCCCTCTCGTCAGCCCGCGGCGTTTCGTTGCCGCAGCAGTCCCTGTTCACAGCAGCCCTGTGCCATGACATCTTCCCGACCCAATTGCCCGTCGAAGCCAAGTTCGTCTTCGCAGGCCGGCCGCTCACGTGCCCTTCGGCTGGAGCAAGTGTTGCGCCTGCTGCCCGCTCGGGAGCTGCAAGCGATCGTGGAAGGTCTGCGCATCGAAATCGATCGAGCCAAGCGCATCGATCCGCCGGCCCAGGTGGCACGCGCACTCGTTTGCTTGCCGGAGGCTCGCGATCCGTCGACGTTGCCCCCGACGGCGCAGCAGCTCCTGCACCGCATCGTCGAGGCCCGAGGTGTGCTGCGCGTGGAAGCATTGCCCTCCGCGGTGGAGCCGCTGGTGGCTCGTGGGCTCGTCTTTGCGCGCGCTGCCGAAGGCGGGGGTGCGGAGCTGCTGCTGCCGGTTGCGTTCATGGTGCAGCTCAAGACCTGGGAGGGCGAGAACCCGCGCGGCATCCGTGCCTTGCTCACGCAGGTGAGCCCCAGCGTGGCCTCGGCGATCGCTTCTCACTACCTCGGTAGCTCCGCCACGAACCCGCTCTCGCTCTCGCTGGAGGCGGCGTGGCTGGTGCTGACGGATCCTGCTCAGCTACAGCGCGAGCTCGAGAGCCTGGCTTCGGCGGAGCGGCGCCTGCTGCTGGCCATCGAAGAGCTGGGCGGTGAGGTCGACACGGAAGAGTTGCTCGAGCTCGAGCGCGAGCCGCTGCGCTTGCGTGGTGCCGCGGGCGCCACTCCCTCTCGGCGCGGTGTTGGCTTTGCGCTGGAGCGGCGGGGTTTCTTGGTGCCCATCCACCCCAACCGGCACGTCGTGCCGGCGGAGGTGGCGGCTCTGGTCGGGGCCGAGCGTCGCGCCGCCCGAGACGATCGCCGGCGCGAGATCCGGGCGGTGGTGGAACAGCAAGATCATTCCCCCCGCCGTGCGGTGTTCGCTCACGATCCGGCACCGCTCGCCCTGGCCATGGCGGCGCTGGTGCGCGAGCGCAACCTCGACGTGCGCAGCGATCTGGGCACGCCCCGCTCGCTGATCACGCGCTTCGCGACGCGCTTCGGTCAAGATCCGCAGCGCGTCGCACTGATCGCCGCCTTGAGTCGCGCGGTCGGGTTATGGGATGCCTCGGCTCGCAACGCCAGCGCTCCTCCCGGAAACTGGTCGGTAGCGGAGCTGGGTCAGCAGCTGTTCGAGGTCTGGCGCCACGGTGGAGCCTGGGACGAGGCGCGGCCCGAGGGCGAGGTGCTGCGCGCGTCGGGCTCCTCGCGCGAGGCCAGCATCATCGGCGTCGTGCGCGCGATCGTGCTGGAGAGCCTGATGGATCTGGGCGAGGGCCGCTGGATCCCGTGGGAAGCCATCGCGGGCTTCCTGCTCACCGACAGCCGCGCGCCGGGTCTCGCGCGTCTGCTGGAACGCTGGGCGCAGCGTTGCGGCATCGACCCCAGGGACACGACCTTGAGCGCGGTCGCCGAGCGCGTCGCATTCGAGAGCCTGCATGTGCTCGGCTGCGTGGACGTGGGCGAGCCGGACGCACCAGCCTTCGAGGGCACGTCCGACGCGGTCGAGTCTGTACTTCAGCAGTCTGTTCTGCAGCAGTCCGCAGAGCAGGGCGAAGACGAGCCGGCCGATGGCGATGATGGCTGGGAAAGCCTGCCGGGTGGTGCCGACGGTGTCGCCATCCCCCGCATGATGGCGCGCGGCGGCCCCGGTCGGATCTTGCGCATCACGCCGCGCGGGCGCGCCGTCCTGTCGGGGCTGGCGCCCGAGAGCAAGCGGCCCAGCCTGTTCGTGGATAGTCAGGTGCTGCGCCTCGGGGACGACGTGCGCGTCGCACAGGTGCTGGCGCTCGTACCATTCGTGGAGGTGGGCCGCGTCGAGGAACAGCTCGACGTCGTGATCACGCCCAGCACGGTCTCCAATGCGCTCGCCACCGGGCTCGAGGCCCCCGTGATCCGCCAGCGGCTGGAGAGCGTCGCTCGCTTACCCGAGCCGCTGCTGAGAGCGCTGGTGCAGGCGAGCGCAGTGCTCGGCCGCGCACAGTATGTCAGCAGCCCGGGCTTCCTGTGGGTGGACGATCCAGAGCTGCGCGAGTTGTTGCGTACGCGCCGCCAGACGGCGGATTTGTTCATCGAGCCGTCGCCCCCGGGTGGGTTGCTGGTGGCACCGGGCGTGGATCTGGAGCGGGTGACCCTGCGCTGTCGCACCCTGGGCGTGGAGGTGTTCGCCGAGGCCGACCCTCGCAACGGATCCGTCTCCGTCAAGCTCGGTGCGAGCGTGCAGCCGGAATCCGAGAATCGTGCGCGCTCCGCCACGCGCCGCCCGAGCGGCACCCGCCGTCGAGAGCCGGGTCCCGGGTCGCGCCGCACGCGCGCGGCGGGCTGACGCCCAGATCGCGCGGGTTTTACCCGGCCGGAAGTCCACCCCGGACGGAAGAGTTCGCTGAGAGAGAAGGCGCGTCAGGAGTGAGCGGCCGTGAGGGGCGGCCCCGCGATCCGACGGCTGCCAAATTGCGCGCGCCAGGCCGGGCCACTCGCGCTACAAATCAGGAACTTTTCGGATGGGGCAGACCTGCGGTTGGGAGACTGAGCGAGGATGACGGCTCTGCTGCGGCTGCCGGAGCTCGCCAAGTACGAGCTCCTCGAGGAGATCGGGCACGGGGGCATGGCCACCGTGTATCGAGCTCGAGACCGGCGGCTGGGCCGTGAGGTTGCGGTCAAGCTGATCCACCGGCACCTCCGCGACAGCTCGGAGGTCGCCGAGCGCTTCGTGCGCGAGGCCACCGCGGTGGCCAAGCTACGGCATCCCTGCATCGTCGAGGTGTTCGACATCTCCGATCCAGACGAGCCGGAGCGCTACCTGGTCGTCGAGTTGGTGCGCGGCCTGACCCTGCGCGAGCGGTTGCGCTCCGGTCCGCTCCCACCGGAAGTCGCCGCGGCCGTGGCGCTGGAGGTCGGAGCCGGGCTCGAGCACGCGCACAGCCAGGGCGTGATCCATCGCGACGTGAAGCCGGAGAACGTGCTGATCGAGCTGCCGCGGAGCGGGGAAGGGGAAGAGCGCACGCCGCTGCGCATGAAGCTCACGGATTTCGGCATCGCCAAGCTGCTCGACGCGCAGGGCGTGACCTCCACCGGTCAGGTCCTCGGTTCGCCCGCTCACATGGCGCCCGAGCAGATCGAGGGCGGTGCCGTCGATGCACGTACGGACGTGTTCGCGCTCGGGGTGCTGCTGTACGAGGCGATGGTGGGCCGCTTGCCCTTCTATGGCGAGCACCCTGCGCAGGTGCTGCGGCGCGTGCTCGATGGGGAGTTCAGCCCCCCGGAGCGCCAGGATGCGCGCGTGGGCGCGGGCTACTCGCGGTTGATCTCGCGCGCCCTCTCGCGCCAGCGCGAAGATCGCTTCGAGAGCGTGCAAGCACTGCTGGATGCGCTCCGTCAGGAGCTGGCCACGCTCGGCTTCACCAAGCTTCAACCCCTGCTCGAAGCCGTGATGCGCCCCGATCCGCAGTTCGAAGATGAGCTCGTGAGTAGGCTCGTGGAGCGCGGCACTCGGGCGCGCCAGGATGGCCAGATCACCGTCGCTGCCGAGTACTTCGGGCGCGCGCTGGCATATCGTCCCGGCGATCGCCATTTGCTGCGCCGCGTGTCGGGTCTCGCTCGCGATCGCGAGCTGCGTCGCCTGCTGCGCGCGGCCGCCGTCGTGGCAGGTGTGGCGGCGCTGGGCGTGCTTTCTTATCCCCAGATCGGTCCCGCGCGTCTGCGCCCGGAGCTGATTCCGCCGCTCGCCCGCGAGGTGCCCCA
>JAICTU010000471.1 GCA_025936205.1 Polyangiaceae bacterium
CTGCCGAGGCCAGCTCGGCACGCGCAGCCGCCAGGCCCACTCCTGCGCCGGCAAGCTCACCTCGGTTCACTATGGTCGAGATGCCGGATTCGAAGGCGGCGCTCAGCGCCAGGATCGCTTCCGGGCTGACGCCGCGTGCGCGCGCCTGAATGGCCTCGATGTTGAAGCCTCGACCGTCGTCGGAGACACTGATCGCGACTCCCTCCTCCGACTTCACACCTGAGATCTTCACCACGCCGGCCACGGGCTTACCGGCACTGCGGCGCTCCGCCTCTGTTTCGATCCCGTGCGCAATCGCATTGCGGAGCAGATGGCTCAGCACGCCGCCCAGCACTCCGCTGAGGGCGTACGGGATCTCGATCCCGCAATGATCCACCTCGAGACGGACGTTCTTTCCGGCGCGCTGGGCCCAGCGCGCCACCGCTTCCGGTAGCAGCGCCGTGCTCTCCACCAGCGGGCGTTGCCCGAGCTCTTCGACGCGACCACGCAGCGCGCCGGGCAGCTCCTTGGCTGCTTCCAGCAGCCGCAGGAAGCGCGTGCGCCGCACCGTGATCTGGTCCATTGCCGCGGCGCCCAGCGGGTGCTGCGCCACGAAGGTCTGCTCGGCCTCCTCCAGCAGCTGCGCCAGCTCATCCACACCACGCCGCAGCTCCTGCCCACCGCCGGGCTCGGGATCGCCGACCGCCTGCTCCTGCAGGTCCGTGCGCAGCTCCTGCAGCAGCGCCTCCAGCTGGGTCACCCGCGCCTCGATGCTGGCCAGATCGAAACAGCGGGCTTCGGCGCGCAGCGTGTGGAACTGCTGGAACAGCGCTTCCACGGTGGGGCGGTCCAGCGTCTGGTGCGCGTTCAACAACTCGCGGCACACGCCCAGGCGGCGCTGCGTTTGGTCCACGAAGCTCGCAAACAGCTGGCCGCCGCCCGAGACCAGCCGGCGCACCGCCGATAGCTGCCGCTCGTGCTCCAGCTCCTTCTCGGCGACCTCGCGCTCCAGGCGGCGCTTCTCGGTGACGTCGGTCGCGAGCAGCATGACCTGCTGCGCAGCTTCGCCGCCATAGACCAGCCGGTATTCGAGCTCCAGCTCCAGCTCGCCCCCGTCTTTCTGGAACTTCACGGAGCGCGGCGCCAGCTCGACGATATTCTTGAACTCTTCGGGCGGGGTCTGCAGCGCCGCGTCCACCCACGCCTGGAACGCCTCGCGCTCCATTTCGGAGTGGTCGAGATCGGGATACACCTGGTCCACGACGCTCGAACCGGCGCTGGCGCCGAAGATGCGCTCGGCCAGGCGCGAGTGTTCTTCGGTGAGCTTGCCCTGCGCGTCGAACACCAGGATCGCCTGCCCCATGTGGTCGAGCAGGTTCTGCAGGCGACGGTTCGAGGCAGCGATGCGCCGCTCGCGATCGTCGATGATCTGCGCCATGCTGTTGAAGGTGCGACTGAGCCGCCCGATCTCGTCATCGCGCTGCACCGGAACGAGCACCGGCAGCCCGCGCGCCAGGCCCATGGCCGCCGTCTCCAGCCGGGCCAGCGGCGTCACCAGGAAACGGCGCGCGATCAAGATCAGCGCCGAGGCGAGGCACAGAGAGAAGATGGCACCCAGGCCGATCATCTTGCGCCGGGTCTGCGCGAACGCCTCGCGTTCCTGATTGAGCGAAACCCGCAGCGACACCGTGCCCAGCTGCTCGCCGGTCGGATTGACCACCGGGTGCAACACTTCGATGCAGTCGGCGGCCGAGCACTCCGCTTCCTTGGGCCGTCGGTACTGCGCGACAGGCTCGCTCCTGCCACTCGCGACCACCTGCGCCTGCAGGATCTCCGAGCTGACGCGCAGCCCATCGACGCGGTCGCGCACCGCATCGTCATCCTTGAAATCGAGCGCAGGGGCGAGCGAACCGGCAAACACGACCGCCACCATCTGCGCGGCCGCGCGCTTCGAAGTGAGCAGCCGCTGCCACTCCAGACGGTTCAACTCGGCGACCACCACGCTGGTGACCAGCGCCACCAGCACCACGATGCCGAGGGCGAGGCGGGTGGCGATGGACCCGCCGACGCTCGTCACCAGGCTCGGACGCGCCGAGATCGGCTGGAGACTGACAGCAGGAGTAGCCACCGCTCACAGGGAACGGTCCACTCCGGTTCGACTGGAGCGGACTTGAGTTAGCGACTGTTGAGCTGGCCGAAGTGGCGGCCAACCCACAGAAAATCTGAGAATGCGTTCCAGAGCCACACAGCCGAACCGCTCTCTTGGTTACGAGACCTCGAGGACAGGCAGGGCGCTCCGGCGCTCACCTCGCCTCCGATTGTCTCCATCCGGATCTGAGCCGGATCGGACGAGCCATGATGCACTACATTGCGACCGGTGAACGCGAGCAGGCGGAGCCTCAGCTCGTCGAGCACACCTTCTCCGTCGTCGCGTTCGTCGAGAATTTCGCCATCCAGGAGCTGGCCACGGTCTATCCCGAGGCCAAGCGCACGTCGCACCGCCTGCGTTCCGTGCGCCCGTTCGGCGGGCAGATCTTTGCTTATCGCTTCGGCACCGTGGTGTTCCACAACGTACCCAGCGAGGGCCGCGAAGCCGAGCTCGAGCGGCTGCGCAAGGCCCAGCCGAATCTCGCCACCAGCAAGGTCTTCAGCCTCGAGTTCGTGGTGCGTGAAGAGCCGGGCTGCGAGATCAGCGTGGATGACGGCGTGCTCACGGTGGACCGCATGGACGCCGGCCGCACGCGCCTGGTCGCGCTCACGCTGGCGCAGACCGCGGCGCTCGAGTACTACGAGAGCATCGTCGACGAGCTGTTCACCAAGACGCACGCGCTGGCGGGCGGCATGGAGCGCACGGGCACGGTCGGCTTCAGCTTACGCCTCCTGCACCGCTTCATCGGTCGCGCCATCGGCACACGCAACGAGGTGCTCTCGGTCCTGCACCTGCTCGATCGCCCCGATGCGATCCGCGACGACGCGAGCCTGCTGCCGATCTACAATCAGCTGCAAGACGACTTCGAGCTGCGCAACCGTTACCAATCGGTCCAGCAAAAGCTCGGCAGCGTGCAGAATGCGCTGGAGCTGATCGTGGAGGTCGGCCGCGATCGCCGCCTCGTGATCCTGGAGCTGACCATCGCCTCGCTGATCCTGTTCGAGATCGGCGTAGCCATGCTGCGCTAGTACCTCGTGCACTCGGTACTTCTTCTTCATTTGTAGAAACCCGGCGCGGACTTCGGGTTTCTACTACTCGGCGAAGAGCTCGCTGCCGCCGCGACCTGGGTTGGGCTAAAGGCGCCCCCTGGCAGCGACTTCCTTGGGCACGATCATCTTGCCGATCGGGGCGAGCGCGATCCCGGCCAGCTTCAGGTGCTGGATGCCAAACGGGATGCCGATGATGGTCAGGAAGCACACCAGCGCCGAACCCAGGTGGCCGATCGCCAGCCAGAACCCCGCAAAGACGAACCAGATCACGTTGCCCAGCAGACCGAGCACGCCGGTGCCGATGTCATCGGTCTGCGTCAGACTCCTGCGGCTGACAGCCTCATTGCCGAAGGGGAAAAACGAAAATTGCCCGATCACGAAGCACGCCTTCGCCCAGGGAATCCCCACGACCGTCAGAAACGCGAGGGCACCGGCCAGACACCAGCCGAGCCCCATGAGCAGCCCGCCCATCAGGAACCACATCACGTTACCGATGAGCCGCATCTCGAGTCCCCAGTCCGGCTTAGCCCGCCGCTGGCCGCTGTGCAAGCAAGCCAGCGCGCGAACCGAGCCAGCGTGCGCCGGCTCACTCAGGGGCGGCGGTAGTCAATGATGCCCGCCAGCACCTGGCCCACTTCCCATCCGCCGGGACCGCGCGTCACCGCGGCGCTGTAGATCGAACCGCTGACGCCCTGCGCGGGCATGCGATGGCGCAACATCAGCTGCTGCTCGAACACCTGCAGCGACCACACGCCGATGCGCAGCTCGCCGGTATCCAAGCGCGGCTGTGCATTCAGGGTGAAGCCGATCAAGAAGTCCTTGTCCGGCACGTCGCTCTCGCGCAGGCGGACCAGCAGCAAGGCATGGAGCGCTCGCCCGTCCTCGATCGTCAGCGCCATGGGCTTGCCGGCGAGCTCGACGATCACTCGCCCGGGCTGCGGGGACGGGAGCCCCTGCACCCCTGGCGTGTCGACCCCAGTCGGCAGCGGAGGGGCCTGAGGCGGAGCATGTTCAGGACGCGGATCGGGGCATGCCGTGGAATAGCAGCCTGCAACGGCTGCGGCCAGCCACAGGCGGAAGCCAGGAGCGAAGCTGTTCATGGCAGATCCTCTGGGAGCGCGCTCAGTCGCGCCCGCGAGTCGAACGGAGATCTGACTCGAGCCGCGTCATAATCGGCTCCCGCGATCGAGGGAAGACGAGCTCAGCCATGATTCGAGCTTCGACCCGAGTGTGTTTATCCAGGGCGCAGAGAGCGAAAACGCCAGCAGGCTAGGAAGAACTGGACGTCGGCGCCGCCGACACGGGCACTGTCTGCGCTGTTCCTCCCACGACGAGTGCGCCGCCCCCGGGACTGCGACGCACTTCGATGGTTCCAGAGATTCAATTCCGCACTCTGGGACGGCAAGAAGCGCTTCTTGTCTGGATGCGCGATTCGGAGCTAATGTGCTCGGGCCAAAGCCGGTCCGGACGTGGCGCGGAGGGGACGCTGTCGCGGCTTCTCGTCCCGGTCTGCGCGGCAGATCGCATCCGGGACGAATGAAGACTCTACCTCGGGAAATCGGGGTTGTGACACTTCGAACCTCAGAATGTAAGGAAGCTAACTGATGGACAGCTCGCGGATCGGATCTCACCTCAGCGCCCCAATCAAACATGGCACGCGCATGCGTGCCCGTGCCATGCTTGGCCTGGGCACGTTTCTGTTTGCATGTGGCACGGACAATGGCGCCCCCATGCCGTCCGGTGGCAGCACAACCAGTGCACCCCCCAGCGGCACCATAGTATCCGGCACCGCGTCGAACGAGCCGGCGGGCAGTGGAACCAGTAGCGCAACGCCTGGGATGGGAGAGGCTGCGCCTACTGGCATGGGAGAAGCTGCGCCTCCTGGCATGGGAGAGGCCGCGCCTCCTGGGATGGGAGAGGCTGCGCCTACTGGGATGGGAACGGAACTGGTAGACACCAATGGACCAGGAGCGGGAGCTGGCAGCCCCACCACCGGCACAGGTGACAGCACCACGGAAGGCCCTGGAGGCTCCGAAGGCCCCACCGAAACGCTGAGCGCGGGGTGTGGCACGACGCGCGCGCTGATGAATGGCCGCAGGACCATCCAGAGTGGTGGCGTGAACCGCGAGTACATTCTGCGGGTGCCGGACGACTACGACAACACCAGGCCGTATCGTCTGATACTCGCCTATCACTGGGCGAACGGAAACGCGAACCAAGTCGCCAACGGCGGCATGGGCGGCTCGACCGAAGATCCGTACTTCGGACTCTGGGATCTTGCGCAGAACAGCACCATTTTCGTGGCACCAGAGGGCCTCGACGCCGGCTGGGCCAATACCGGTGGGCGTGACGTGGCTCTGACCGACGCCATTCTCGAGGAGGTACAGGGCGATCTGTGCATTGACAAGACGCGCATTTTTGCCACCGGCTTCAGCTATGGTGCTTCAATGTCCCATGCCCTTGCCTGCGCGCGGGCGGATGTCTTTCGCGGGGTAGCGCTGTACGCCGGTGCGCAACTCAGCGGCTGCGATGGCGGCACCACACCCATCGCGTATTTCCACGCTCACGGCGTGAACGATTCGGTCCTCAACTTTGAGCAGCGCGGCGTACCGCTTCGCGACCGCTACGTGGCCCTCAACGGCTGCACTCCGCAGAACCCGCCGGCGCCGGCAGCAAACAGCGGCACGCACATTTGCACTTCGTACGAAGGTTGCTCGGAAGGGCATCCCGTACGCTGGTGTGCGCATGGTGGGGATCACAATCCCACGGAGAAGGATCAAGGCCAAAGCAAGAGCTGGGTCCCTGGTGAGGCCTGGGCCTTCATCAGCCAATTCTAGCGTCTTCGCCCCAAGCCCGAGAGTCGTGGTGATGTTCTGATTGCAGGGGGCTCGCCCCCCTGCGTCAGGATAGTTATCACCCCGTCTGCAGCCGACATTGTCGAACTGGCTTCGCTATGCGGGCGGTAGAATGAGCGACGTGAAGTTCGACTCGCTCCCATCACCCCCTTCATAGCGCCGCCCCGACGATTGGTCCCCGAGGAGCGCCTGCGGGCCGTCATGGGAGCGCCGCGGCTTTCTGCGGGCGAGCTCGAGCTCGGATCGACGACGGGCGAACCCATGCCTCGCGTCGAACCAATGAACGTCGATTTCCTTGCCGAGCGCCTTCATCCTCTCTTCATACACGGCGACAGAACGGGGCGGCGCCCGCGTATCATTGCGGCCCTGAATGATTGACACGGGAGCGCTGACGCCGGTTGCGTACGTCAACGGTGAGCTCTTGGCATAACGCTCGGGGATTCGTCACATCTCGGCACCGGGCTGGGGCTGACAGCGGGCGGCCCCTCGAGATGGCGCAGCGGAGACGTGCAGCATTCGAGCGCACGCTGTGCTGAGGGAATGGGCCGGACCCTCCACTACACGACACGGTCCGACTCCTCGGGGCGCACAGCGGCCTTGGACGGCGCGCCAGTCCGGCAGGCACTGGGCAGGAACCCGGATGGAGGGCGACGGAGCGGCGGAAGCCGGACGGCCTTTCGAGAGTGGCACACGCAGTCCGCTTGAACCCGATACGGTCTCCCGCGAGCCAGCGCGCCGTGCGGGGGCGCACGGGGCCGTGCGGAAGCATGAAAATGGCGTGTGCGCGGTCGATTTCGCTAGACGAGGTCGGCGTGACTCGAGCGCTGGCGAGCGGCGATGGCGCTCGAAACCTGCGTTGCCTCGCCGCAAAGCGCGCGAGCGGAGCGCGCGAGCGCTGGCAGGGCAAAAAGCGCTGTCGGGCTCGCTGCGAGCAGAGCTGGGCGGCACTGCGAGCCGCGAAACTCGTCATGGTAGAGTGCTGCCCGAAGCGGGAGGGACGGATGAGCGAATGGAAGATCGC
>JAICTU010000557.1 GCA_025936205.1 Polyangiaceae bacterium
AAAGCTCCCTCCGCGGCCGCGCCGGCCGCCGCAGTGCCGCCGGCTGCTGCGGCAGCGCCGGGCGCGGCTGCGCCGCCCATTCCCGCGCCGCCCATTCCCGCGCCGCCCCCTGACCGCGCCACCTGGTACGCGCCGCCGGTCAAGGTCTTCGACAACCTCTACTTCGTCGGCATGTCGGACTACTCCGCGTGGGCGGTTACGACCTCCGCTGGCATCATTCTCATCGACACCATCTATGACTACTCCGTGGAGGCCGAGGTGGTGGATGGACTGCGCCAGCTCGGGCTCGACCCGGCGACGATCCGGTACGCGATCGTGAGCCACGGACACAACGACCACTCGGGCGGCGCCAAGTATCTGCAGGATCACTTCGGAACCAAGATCGTGCTCTCTGCTGCAGATTGGGACCTGGTCGAGCGCGGCAAAGGCACACACCCGCGACGCGACGTGGTCGCGACCGACGGCATGAAGCTCACGCTGGGCGACACCACGCTGCGGCTCTACGTGACTCCCGGACACACGCTGGGCACGATCTCGACGGTGATCCCCCTGAAGGATCACGGTCATCCGCACGTGGCGGTGACCTGGGGCGGCACCGCATTCAATTGGGTCAAGAACCCCGAGGACTACATCACGCCGGAACGTCCGCCCGCGTTTTGGTTCAAAACCTACGCGGCTTCCGCAGCTCGCTTCAGCGACATCGCGGCCAAAGCACATGCAGATGTGCTGCTCTCGAACCACACCGTGTTCGACGGCTCGAAGAAGAACCTGCCCCTGATGAGCACACTGGGAGAGAACCAACCCAACCCGTACGTGGTGGGAGCCGCCAGCGTCCGCGGTTACTTGACCGTCGCCAACGAGTGCGCCGAAGCGCGGCTGGCGCGCCAGCCGCAGCCCTGACGCAGCCGGCCCGACACCGGCGCCAGTTTCAGGCAGTGTGGCGCAAATTAGCCGCCTGTGTTGCATCGCCGGAGCCGTTCAACCGACGCTGCCACGGCAATCGCCCGTCAGCACTTCAGCAGCACGCACTTACCGCGGCAATTGCGCCACGTGGAAGCGTTTCCTCGTGACCCGTGCACGCCATGGAGCGATAGATAAGGAGCGTCTGCCCGCGCTTTTCTGGGCTTGGCTTTGGGTGCTCGGGTCGTGTCACGCCCTTCGAATTCTCCGCCCTCTTCCGGATTTCCGGCAGCTCACCGCAGCGCGTATCGCCGCGCAGTGGGCGCGTTGCTGTTCGCGTGCGTGGCGGCTTTCGGCGCATGCACGCTGACGGACGGTGACTTTCACCCGGTCAACGTCGATCAGCAGGCGAATGCGAATCTGGCACGCGACGCCGGAGCGACGCCTCCTGCGTGTCCCGCTGGCGCGCAGTGCTGTGCTGCGCTGCCCTGCTCCGATGGCAAGCTCTGTCGAGACGGGGTCTGTCAGAGTCAGAGCACGGCGCTGCCGAGCCCGGACGCCGGCGGCTGTCGCGGCAGCGAGTGCCCACTGCCGGAAGAGATCGCTCCGCCACCAGCTCCGAGCTGTGATGACGGCGCCTTGGGTCCGGACGAGACCGACAATGATTGCGGCGGCGTGTGCGGCAGCACGTGCCGCGCCGGGCAGCTGTGCCGGACGGACGCCGACTGCAGCGCGGGCCTGTTTTGCCCGGCGAGCAGCTCGCGCTGCGCCGCGGTCTCGTGCGGCGACGGCGTGCGCAACGGCGCCGAGCTCGAAACCGATTGCGGCGGCGGAGAGTGCCCGGGCTGCGCCGATGGCAGCGCGTGCAACGGCGGAGCCGACTGCGCGAGCGCGGTGTGCGGCGGCAACGGTCGCTGCGCGGCGCCGAGCTGCACGGATGGCGTGAAGAACGGTGGCGAGGTGGACGTCGACTGCGCCGGCCCCTGCCCCGATTGTGCTCCAGGCCGCAGCTGCGCCGCCGGGGCAGACTGCCAGAGCGGTGTGTGCAGCGCCGGGGGCTGCGCGCCCGGCGTGCTGCAGTGTTGCAAGGCACCGGCCTGCAACGATGCCGTCGCGAATGCCAATGAAAGCGACGTGGATTGCGGCGGCCGTTGCGACGATTGCGCGACAGGTCGTGCCTGCAACGGCGACGGCGACTGCCAGAGCCAGGTGTGCCGCGCGGGAGGGTGCGGCGCCGGCGTCGCGCGTTGTTGCCAGGCGCCGAGCTGCACGGACGGAGTGCGCAACGGGCAGGAGATCGACGTGGACTGCGGTGGCGGCTGCGCGCTCTGCCCGATCGCCGCGCAATGCACCCAGAATGCTCAGTGCCAGAGCGGCTTCTGCCAGACGGGCCGCTGCACGGATCCGGGCAGCTGCACCGACGGCGTACGCAACGGCACGGAGAGCTCGACCGACTGCGGCGGAGATCGCTGCCCGCGTTGCGCGGACCGGCTGCCGTGCACGCAGGCCTCCGACTGCATCAACAACAATTGTTTCAACAATGTCTGCATCTCCTGTGGCAGCGGCGTGACCGATGGTTTCGAGACGGACATCGACTGTGGCGGGAGCGACCCCTTCTGCCGTCGCTGCAACCCGGGCCAGCGCTGCGCGATCGACAGTGACTGCCTGAGCGGCAACTGCTTCACGGGCTTCTGCGGCTGAGCCCCCTGCGGCAGCCAGCGCTGCCACCCCGCACGGCGCCCGCATGCGTCCGCGTCATTGCACTGGCCGGCAGAGATCACTGGTCGGGCTGCGCTCGAAGCCCGGCTTGCACTCGCAGACGCCGAGCTCGGTGCAGTGTCCCCAGAGCGCGGACACCTTCGGATCTTCGTTGCAGCTCTGATCGGCACCGAGGGTGCAAGGCGCCCGCTTGCCTCTGGGCGCTCCAGAGGCGGCGCCAGGCTCTGCTTCCGGAGCAGCTCCGGGAGCCGTGGGCTCAGCGGGCGCCGGCGTGGCTACCGCCGGGAGAGGCTCGCTGCCCGAGCAAGCGGCGGCGGCCGCGAGCAGCACGGCGCAGCCAAGGGGCGAGATCGATGAGGCGAGCGAGCGGGTGTGCATCGCTCGAGCCTACTGCAAGGGAGGGCTGGGCGCCTCGGGTCTCAGTCCAGATGGTCCAGCAGACGGCTACCGCGCCGCGACGAGCGGTAGCCGATCTCGAGGCTCCCTGAGGAACACGAGTGTGACTTCGCCGCCCAACACGTGCGCGCAGAATGGCCTCATGGGCCGCGGACTTGGCAAGGCTGCCCCGCTCCGCCGGATCAAGGATGGGGCCACCAGAGCCTTGCTTGGGGGAAGAATGGCCAGGCCAGCAGCGAAGGGATGACAGGCATGCTCCTTGCCTGAATCCGGATCTGCGTGTCAGGACTCTTTCGCTTTCTGGCCGGCGGCGTCGAGCTGCTCCACGGTGTGCTCATGGTGACCTGGGGTCTTGGTCTACCGCTCCTGGTGTGGCGGCGATGGCCACGGCTGCGGCGCGCCTATATCTGGTTTTCCCTGACTTTCGTCGCAGTCTCGGTGCTGTCTCACGCGCTGCTCGGAGAGTGCGTGCTGACCGCCTGGGCGCGCGCTCTCTGGGAGGCGGGTGGCGGGTACGCCGAAAAGGTACCGTTCATCGTGACCTTCACCAACCGCGTGGCGCGTGTCCGGCCCAGCACGGATGCGGCCGTGCTGGCCTGGGAAGTGGCGATCTTGGCCTATTGCGTGCTGGGCCTGTGGGGCTCGCGCTGGCTGCCCCAGCTCGCGCAGCGCCGCGCCCCTGCCGCCCACCCCCGCAGGGTTACCACACGGCGGGCGAACGAGTGCTAGCCTGTCTGGATGCGCGGCGACCGACCAGGCTTGCATGGCTGCTGAGCAGCTGCCGGGCGCGGCGCAGCGCCGGGCGCGGCGTGCCGGCTGGGCGCTGGCGGCGCTGCTCGGTCTGGAGCGGCTGGCGCACTGGAGCGTAGCCCTCGCGATCGCGATCGCGCCCAATGTGCTGAGCGCGCGGCACGCCGGCACCCTGGAGCTACCGAGTGAGCTCGCCGAGCGCGGCGCGGTGCGCATCGAGACTCCCGTCGGACCGCCCGCCGCAACCCTCGCGTCGTGGTGGATCGAGCCGCGCACGGCGCCGGCGCGCGGCACCATCGTGCTGTTGCACGGCGTGCGCATGGATCGTAGCTCACTGGTCAGCGTCGGTATCGCATTCCAGGAAGCGGGCTACCGCAGCATCTTGGTCGACCTGCGAGGTCACGGCGAATCCAGCGGCAGCTATCTGACCTACGGCGCAGTAGAGGCGACCGACCTCTCCGAGTTGCTCGATTCGCTCGAGGGCCGCGGCGTCTCGCTCGGCCACGTGGGGGTGTTCGGCTTCTCCTACGGCGCGGCGGTGGCGCTCGATCTGGGGGCGCGTGACGAGCGCGTGTGCGCGGTCGTCGCGGCGGCTCCGTTTGCGTCACTGCGCGAAGTGGTGGTGGACTACCGGCACAAGTATCTGCCGGCCGCGTTGAATCTGGTCCCCGAGCGCTGGTTCGACGCCGCCATCGACGATGCAGGCTGGCTGGCGGCGTTCAATCCCGACCAATCGTCGCCCCTGCTCGCCGTGAGCCGCTCGCGAGCGCATCAGCTCCTGTTGCACGGCACGGCCGACACACAGATCCCGTTGCGCCACAGCGTCGCGCTATCGAGCCTCGCGGGGCGCCGCGCCGAGCTGCGTACCATCCCTGGTGCCGAGCACTACGATCTACCCCGAGGTGCGCAAGTGGAGCACGAGGCGCTGAGCTGGTTTGAACGCTGGCTGGCTCCGGGACACTGCCGCGATTGAGTGCAGTGTCGGCGTACGCGGCGCCGAGATTGTGCCGACGCGATGCGGACATCGCTCGCGACACGGGTGAGCGCGAGTGAGACAGCCGATCTGAAACACGAACCAGAAGCCGCGCCGGAAACTTTGCTCAACTTTCGGCCCCAAGTGAGCGTTCAATGGATGGATGCTGCTCTCGTCTCGGCTACGAGCCCTTTCGAAACGTGGCTTTGTTGGCCGAATTTCGCCGTGGCGTGCAGGCGCTGCTTGCGCGGCCCTGCTGGGCCTGGGGGGCTGGCTCGCGCCGGCTCCCTGCGCCGCGCAGTCGAGCGAAGCGCACGGAGTGGACGCAGTGCTCATCGGCTCCTCCTCCTTCAATCAGCCCTTCGGGCACCTGATCGAGCGCGAGCTGGCGCGCCGGGGCTACCAGGTGACGCGCAAGGGCGTGGACGGGGCTGGACTCGCGCGCCCTGACTTCCGCGACATGAACCAGGTGCTGGAGGCTCTGCCCGTCGGCCCGGACACGAGCGCGGTGTTCGTGTATCTCGGCGTGAATGATGCGCAAGACCTGTGGCTGTATCCGCGCGAGCGGGCGCGAGCAGATCGCAGCTCGGTCCCGTTTGGCGGCGCCGAGTGGGATGCTCTGTACGCGCAGCGCACGCGTGACTTCCTCGATCGCATCTGCCAGCGCGGCGCGCGGCGCGCGCTCGTGCTGTTGCCGGTCGACGTCAATCGCCCCGAGCTACAGCGCCGGCTGGAGCGCGTCCGGGCGCTGCAGGCGCGGGCCGCAGCAGAGACTCGCTGCGCGGTCGCCGTACACACGG
>JAICTU010000401.1 GCA_025936205.1 Polyangiaceae bacterium
CTGAAGCGCTTGGAAATGTTGCCCGCCACGTCGATGCGGATCATGTGAAAGGGAATCCCCTCGGCGTTGGGGCGGCGCAGCGTGGTGAGCCGGTGCGCCACCTGCTCGAAGCCGGTGCCGAAGCGCCGGCCGATCACGTCGATGTCGTAGCGGACCTCGCGCGCGGCGGCCAGGTAGGGCTCGTACGGCATGAGCACCGCCGCGGCGAATTAGTTGGCGAGCGCGACCTTCGCCAGCGTGCGCGATTGCGCGGAGGTGAGCACCGGGTCGTCGGTGAGCTGCTCCAGCACCTCGTCCTGGGAGAGCAAGGCGATCTGATAAGCCAGCTGCATCTTGCGCGAGCGGTTGGGCAACAGCTCGGAGACGAACAGCGTCTGTTGCTGCGGATCGTAGCGGCGCAGCAGCCGCTCGGGTGCGCCCGCGGGCACGATGCGCACCTGCACGCCGTGCGCCTTCTTCAAGTGCCGCACCAGCCCCGCGTAGAGATCATCGTGCTCCAGCTCCGCCTCCTGGCACAAGCGCTCCGCGGCTCGCTCCAGCTCGGGGAAGTGATTCATGTGCTGCTGCACCAGGTCCGCCACCTCCTCGGAGGAGACATGGCTCACGCCCACCTGGCCCTCGCGCTCGCCCTCGAACAGCCGCGCCGACAGCGAGTCTTCCGAGGCCTTGGCGCTGCGATATGCCCGGTACAAGGACAGCAACGCGCGCGCCACCGCCGGGTTCTGGCTGGGCAGCTCGCGCACGTCGCTGGCCAGTACCTCCTCCGCCTCGAACAGCGGATCGGCCAGCGCCTCGATCAAGGCAGCTGCCAGCCGGCTCTCGTCGTCCGCCGCAAACGACTGCAGATCGAGCTCGAACAGCTGCGCCAGCCGGATCAACAGCGCCGACGGCAACGGGCGATGGTTGTTCTCGATCAGATTCAGATAGCTCGGCGAAATGCCGAGCCGCTGCGCGAGCTCGCTCTGGCTCAGCTTCTCGCGCCTGCGCAACGCGCGCACCTTCTGACCCAGCCGCCCCGTCCCGCGCGTCATGATTTACAAGCTTTACACATTTACCAGAGTGCGTCGAACTAGCCTTTACTGGCGTACAATCCGGGGCTTTGCGCGCTTTACGCCCGACATGTCATGGTGACTCATGCAAGCGTTGCACATCACGGAACATCCCGAGCCGGTGCGAGCCACCGCTCCCCTGCGCTCCGAGCTGTCCGCCGAGCAGCTGCGCCAGATCGCGCTCGCCAGCGGGCAGTGCGTCGCCACCCCCGCCGGTGCCCTGGTGCTGCGCACCGGCGCCTTCACGGGCCGCGCGCCCCAGGACCGCTACATCGTCCAGGACGCGCTGAGCGCCGACAAGGTGGCGTGGGGCAGCGGCAACCGGCCGCTCTCCGTGGAACACTGCGCCGCGCTGGAGCGCCTGCTGCGGCACCACCTGGCCGAGCGCGAGAGCTTTCTCGTGACGCGGCACGCGGGCGGTCCCTCGGGCCTGCCGGTGCGGGTCGTCACCAGCTCCGCTGCCCATGCGCTGTTCGCGCAACACCTGTTCCAGGCGCAGGGCCGCGCCGAAGTGGGTCAACCGCTCACCATCCTGCACGCGCCCGAGTGCTTCGCCGACCCCGAACAGCACGGCACGGCCAGCGGCACCTTCATCGTGCTCGACCTGTCGCGCCGCCTGATCTTGATCGGCGGCACCGGTTACGCGGGTGAGATGAAGAAGGCCGTGTTCTCGTATCTGAACTTCGCGCTGCCCGCGCGCGGCATCCTGACCATGCACGCTGCGGTGAACGTCGGCAACCAGGGCGACAGCGCGGTGTTCTTCGGACTCTCGGGCACGGGCAAGACCACGCTCTCCGCCGATCCGGAGCGTTACCTGCTGGGCGACGACGAGCACGCGAGGTCCGACTCCGGCGACTACAAACTCGAAGGCGGCTGCTACGCCAAGTGCAACAACCTGACCGCCCAAGACGAGCCGGCGATCTGGCGCGCGGTGCACAACCGGCACTGCGTGATCGAAAACGTGGTGCTCGACCCTCGTAACGGCGAGGTGCGCTGGGGCGACGCCAGCATCACCGAGAACACGCGCGCCGCCTACCCGCTGAGCGCGCTCGAGCGGGTCTGGCAGCAGCCCGTGGTGGGCTCCCCGCGCAACGTGATCTTTCTCACCGCGGACGCCTTCGGTGTGCTGCCGCCCGTCGCGAGGCTCACGGCCGAACAAACGGGCTACTACTTCCTGAGCGGCTACACGGCGAAGGTCGCCGGCACCGAAGCCGGACAGCTCGCGCCACAGCCCACCTTCAGCGCCTGCTTCGGGGCTCCCTTCATGCCGCGCCCCGCGCAGCGGTACGCGGCGCTCTTGCGCCGGCGCGTGGAGGCGTGCGGGGCGGGCGTGTGGCTGGTCAACACCGGCTGGACCGGCGGCCCCTACGGCGTCGGGCAGCGCATGCCGATCGACGAGACGCGGCGCATCGTGCGCGCGATCCTGTCCCATCAGCTCGCGGACGCGCCGCTGCGCCTCGAGTCGCACTTCGGCTTGCACGTGCCGGAGCATGTTCCGGGCGTGCGCGCCGAAGTGCTGGATCCCCGCAGCGCGTACGGCAACGTCGAGCGCTATGACGAACAGGCGCGCTCGCTCGCCGCGCGCTTTGCCGAAAACTACGCGCAATACCAGCGCTGAACCGCGGCCCCTGAAGGAGAACGAGATGACCCGATCCGCAGCAGACCGTCGCCTCAGCCTCTCGCTCGAGAACACACCGCGCGTTGCTCCGGCGGCTGCGCTCGACGAAGGCTCGGTGCTCGGTCTGCTGCGGGTCGTCGAACGCGCCGCGCTGGCAGCGGCCGACACCGTGGGGCAGGCGGATCGGCACCGCTCGGACGAGGTCGCCGTCGAAGCCATGCGCGCCGAGCTGGGCGCGCTGCCGATCGATGGCCGGATTGTGATCGGCGAGGGCGAACGGGACGAGGCGCCGATGCTCTACATCGGCGAGCGCCTCGGCAGCAGCCAAGGGGTCGCCGGCGCAGCAGCGATCGACATCGCGGTCGATCCCCTGGAGGGCACCAACTTGTGCGCCCAGAATGAGCCGAACGCGATCACGGTGCTGGCGGCCTCGGAACGCGGCGGCTTGCTGCACGCGCCCGACCTGTACATGGAGAAGCTGATGGTCGGGCCCGGCGCGCGAGGCGCGATCGATCTCGACGCCCCCGTGGCAGACAATCTGGCCGCGATCGCCCGCTCGCTCGGCCTCCGCGTCGCCGAGCTGGTCGTGGTCGTGCTCGACCGACCGCGCCACGAGCGGCTGATCGGCGAAATCCGTGAGGCGGGAGCCAGCGTCCGCCGGATCAGCGACGGCGACTTGTGCGCCGGCATCTCCTGCGCCGTTGCCGGCAGCGGCGTCCACGCGGTCATGGGCAGCGGGGGCGCGCCCGAAGGTGTGCTCGCGGCCGCCGCGCTGCGCTGCCTGGGCGGCGAAATCCAGGCCCGGCTGGTGGTGGCCAGCGAGGAGCACGAACGCCGCTGCCGCGCCATGGGCATCGAAGACCTGCGGCGCATTTACCGGGCTCGCGACCTCGCGCCGGGCCGGGATATCCTGTTCGCGGCCACCGGCGTGACCGACGGCCACCTGCTGCGAGGCGTGCGTCGCTTCGGCAGCGGCGCGCGCACCTGCTCGCTGCTACTCCAGAACCGCGCCCAGCGCGCGCGCTTCATCGACAGCCTGCATGTCGACGAGACGGACGAGGACGCGGTCGTGCAGCTGCGGTTGTGAGAGCGTTCGACCTGCCGTCGTGCTACCTATCGCGCTGGCATGGACGATCTTCCCCCCATCTCGGGCGCCGAAGCCGAGCTCGAACGAACCCGCAGCACGCCACCGGAGCGCTCGCCGCGCCCCGATGCCGCGCGCATTCGCAGCGCCGCGGCCATCGCGCTGCACATGCACCAGCCGCTGCTACCAGGGGGCGGCGAGGACCTGCACAGTGCCCGGCTGATCGGCAACCTCGAGTACATGCAGCAGCACCCGGAGATCCCGGACGCGCACAACGCCAGCGTCTATCACGCCTGTTATCGGCGCATCGGCGAATTCATCGTGCAGCTTCTGGAAGAAGGGCGCCAGCCGCGCGTCATGCTCGACTACTCGGGCACCCTCTTCGAGGGCCTGCGGCGCATGGCCGCGCGGGGCATGGCCGCGCAGGACGTGGTCGATGCGCTGGCGCGTGTCACGCGCCCGGGGCCATACCGGCACGCCGTGGAGTGGCTGGGCTCCGCCTGGGGCCACGCCGTGGCGCCCTCCACACCGGTGCAAGACTACCGCCGCCACGTGATCGCCTGGCAGCAGCACTTCGCCGATCTGTTCGGGCTCGAAGCGCTGGGCCACGTGCGCGGCTTTTCGCCAGCGGAGATGGCGCTGCCCAACCATCCCGACGTCGCTTATGAGTTCGTGAAGACCCTGCGTGAGGCCGGCTACGAGTGGGTCCTGGTCCAGGAACACACGGTGGAGCAGCCCGGCAGCGGCGCACCGCCCGCCCACCGGCACCTGCCCCACCGGCTCGTGTGCAACAGCTCGCGCGGCGAGAGCGCCAGCATCATCGCCATCCTCAAGACGCAAGGCAGCGACACCAAGCTGGTCGGACAGATGCAGCCCTACTACGAGGCCAAGGGCCTGACGCGCAGCGAGCTGCTCGGCCGCAGCGTGCCGCAATTGGTGACCCAGATCGCCGACGGGGAAAACGGCGGCGTGATGATGAACGAATTTCCGAGCAAGTACTTCGAGGTCGTGCGCGAATCGAGCGGCTCCGACACGCCCCTGCTGAACGTCGGCGAATATCTGGAGCTGCTGCGCGGCGCCGGCGTCGATCTCGAGCGCCTGCCGGCGCTGCAGCCGCGCTGGCAACGGCGCATCTGGGAACGCTACACGCCGGGCTCCAGCCCCGAGCGCCTGCGCGCCGTGCTCGCCGACCTGGAGCGCGAAGGCAACGGCTTCCATGTCGAAGGTGGCAGCTGGACCAACGACATCTCCTGGGTCAAAGGCTACGAAGGCTTGCTCGACGACATGCAACGCGCCAGCGCGCTGTTTCACGAAAGGGCCACGCTGGCCGGCGTATCACCTCGAGAGCCCCGTTACCGCAACGCCCTCTTCCACCTGCTCTGCTCCCAGACCAGCTGCTACCGCTACTGGGGCCAGGGGCGCTGGACTGACTACGGGCGCGAGCTGTGCCGGCGCACGACCGAGATCCTGAGGCACGACTTCTGAGGGTGCCCGCTCACTGCTGACAGGTGATGCCGTCGCTCCGCACGTAATAGGTTCCGCATTTCTCCGGCTCGAGCGGACAATCGTCGTTGCTCACCCGCAACTGGTCGCCCACCAGCTCCAGAGTCCCGCCGTACGGCTCCCCGCCGCCCAAATCCGTACAATCGTACCGGCAACCGTCAGCGCTGGTCGTGCAATGGCTGCGCTGAGTGGTGTCATACTCGGTATCCCCGATCCACATGCGCTGGTCTGCTGCAAAACAAGCCCGCAGGAAGAACCGAGACTGCCAGCCGCCGACCAGATCCTTCAGCGAATGACCACAGCTGGATGCCGGCGCGTCCTCGTCATTGCTGCAGCCGAGCGCGAGAGCGGCCGCCAGTAAGGCGGCCACCTTCATGGGAGCACGCCCGAAGCGAGCAGCGTGGGGAATGAGCCGGAAGCGAGGAACCATGCTGCTCGCTCGCGCGAACCACACCTCGCTGTCAAGCGACGACGACCCGCAGCCCCGATCGGCACGCCCTCACGTCGCGTGAAGCCGCAATGCAACTCAGCCGGTGGAACCCCGCGCAACCGCGACGGGAAAAATCTGCTCGGAGTGCGCGCGGCGCGTCGCTGAAGGGCGCCCGGCAAAAATTGGACGAAACCGCGCAACGGGAGGAGGTGGTGAGAATCAGACAGGGCTCGGCCCCACAGGTCCTCCGGCGCCCCTAGCAGGTGATGCAAAATCCCGGTGCGGGGCCTGGACAGGTCCTGATGGACCTGTCGCGAATTGCGCGCGCAACGAGGTATCGGCGCGTCAGGTGCAGCGACTCGCAGTTGAGGTTTCAATGGAAACCCCAACTCGACGCCGCGCAAGGCCGCCTTCCCGGTGCGCCAGCTCCAGGCGCCCGTCCCCGTGCTCATACCCGCATCGGTGGCCTGCGCAAATTGCGCTACCGCCGAACCGCCAAGGTTCGAAGGCGCCAACACGGACGGGGGGTGGGCAGCTCAAAACAAGGAGTCCCCGCCCTTCCCCGGACAGTTGCTCCAGCTGGAACGCCCACGTGCGGCACACCACATTCGCCAGCGACTCGCGATGCGGCTCCCGGCTGCCGCTTTGCGGCCCCCCACCGCCCTCCCTCGCGCACATTGACGATCGCCCGGCAACGCGCGAGATCCTCTCCGATGCCCGCCCCCGCTCCAGCTGCAGCTGCAGCTCCCCGTTCGCTTCGTTCGCAGGTTGCCGCCACGCGCCAGCTCTGGTCCTACGCGCTGCGCACGTTGCGGCTCGTGGCCGCTTCATCGCCGGCGCTGGTGGTGCTCTTGGTGGGGTTCACGCTGCTCGGCGCGCTGGCCCCGATCTTGGTTGCCTACGCGGGCAAGCGGATCATCGACGCGGTGGTGGCCGCGGACAGCGAGCTGACGGTGCACTGGGTGCTCTTGGAGCTGGCCAGCGTGGTAGCGCTGGGGTTGGCGCTGCGGGGGCTGGGGCTGGTGCGCTCGATCCTGGGCGCGCGGCTCGGCACGGACGTGAATGTGCAAATCTTGTCCAAGGCGCAGAGTCTGGAGCTGGAGTTTTTCGAGAACGCCGAGTTTTACGACAAGCTGACTCGAGCGCGGCGGGAGGCTTCGTCACGGCCGGTGGCGCTGGTGTCGGACGCGTTTCAGGTTTTGCAGAACGCGCTGACTCTGGGCGGCTATGCCGCGGTGCTGACGCGCTTCAGCGGCTGGCTGGTGCTGGGTTTGCTGATCGCGACGGTGCCAGCGGCGATCAGCGAGATGCGCTATGCGAAGATCGGCTTTCAGCTGCGCAACTGGCGCTCACCCGATACGCGCCGGCTGCTGTATCTCGAGTATGTGCTGGCCAACGATGAGCACGTCAAGGAGGTGAAGCTGTTCGGGCTGGGCGAGCACTTGCTCGCGCGCTACCAGGCGCTGGCGGAGTCTTTCTACGTGCAGGACCGGCGCCTGGCGGTACGGCGCGCGGGCTGGACTCAGCTGCTCAGCTTGCTAGGCACGCTGGCCTTTTACGGTGCGTATCTGCTGATGGCGGTGCAGGCGGCGCGCGGTCGGCTGACGCTGGGCACGCTCACCTTGTACATCGTCTCGCTGCGGCAGGGGCAGCAGGCGTTTCAGTCGGTGCTGGCGGGGATCGGCAACTTGTACGAGCACAACCTCTACATGTCGAATCTGTTCGAATACCTCGGGCTTCGCTCTTCCCCCGCTTCGAGCGCAGCGTCGCCAGCGCCTGCCCCTTCTAAGGAACTGCCGGCTGCGACCAGCGTCGAGCTGCGCTTCGAGAATGTGGGCTTTCGTTACCCGGGCAAAGAGGCGTGGGCCCTGCGGCACCTCGATCTGACCATCGCGCCTGGCGAAAGCCTGGCCATCGTGGGCAAGAACGGCGCGGGCAAGACCACGCTCGTCAAGCTGCTGGCCCGGCTGTATCGCCCGACGGAAGGGCGCATTTTGCTCGCCGGCATCGACCTCGAGGAGTGGCCGCTCGACGAGCTGCGCCGGCGCATCAGCATCTTGTTTCAGGACTTCAACCAGTACCAGCTGAGCGTGCGCGAGAACATCGGCTTCGGCAGCCTGACCCACCTCGACGACAGCAGCCGCGTGGAGCGAGCCGCGGAGCGCGGCGGCGCGGATGCGGTGGTGCAAGCGCTGCCCGGCGGGCTCGACGCGCGGCTCGGGACCTGGTTCGAGAAAGGCAGCGAGCTCTCCGGCGGCCAATGGCAGAAGGTGGCGCTGGCTCGCGCCTTCATGCGCGAAGAGGCGGATATCCTCGTGCTGGACGAGCCGACGGCGGCGCTCGACGCGGAAGCCGAGCACGCCGTGTTCGAACGCTTCCGGCAGCTCTCCGCGGGGCGGACCACGATCGTGATCTCGCATCGCTTCCCGACCGTGCGCATGGCGCGGCAGATCATCGTGCTGGAGAACGGAACCCTGCTGGAACACGGCTCGCACGCCGAGCTGATCGCGCACGGCGGCCGCTACGCGCACATGTTCGCGCTCCAGGCCTCCGGCTACCAGTGAGCGCGCAGCGCGCCGCTCAGCGCTCGCTCAAGCGCAGCTCGGCCAGACACAGCCGGGTCGGATCCGCATGCCCCGCGAGGTTGGTTGCGAGGAACGCCACGCCCGCCGCGTCTTCGTCGCGCGCGGCCACGAAGTCCATCGCAAACGGCTCCGGGCTCTTCGACACCTGCACGCGGGCCGCCGCCGCCGCCACGAACGGAAACTGCTTGTGGCCCACTCCGAGCAACACCTGGGACGGCAACGGGCCTTCTACCCAGGTCTTGAAGCTCAGCCGATAGGCGCGCCCCTGCTGCAGCTTCGCCGCTGCCACCGGCGCAGCCGCGCCAGCCTGCGGCCAGGGCCAGCCGCCGAGCACGCGATCGCC
>JAICTU010000128.1 GCA_025936205.1 Polyangiaceae bacterium
ACGCCGGGGGGCACCACACCGGGCGGTACGACGCCCGGAGGCACGGCTCCGAGCCCGAGCAACCCTGCCGCCGGCTTGACTCCGAATCGGCCCGATCCCTGCCGTGGCGTGCCGCTGCCTGCTGACCAGCACTTCGTGGCGCCGGGCCTGTGTGCGAGCGCAGTGGCGTTCGGTCAGGACGGGTTGCGCCAGATCAGCTTCACCTCGAACGGCGACCTGATCGGTGTGCAGATCGATGGCGAGGTCGTGCGCTACCGTGACAGCAATGGCGACGGCAAGTTCCAAGGCTCCTCCGAGATCGTGATTCTCGGCTACACGGACGGCAACGGAAACAATGCGCACGTCGACGAGCAGGGCGGCTATCTGTACGCGGGCTCGCCCAACGGCGTGGTGCGCTGGCCCTACAGCGCGGACATCACGGAATTCGACTCGTCCGAAGATGTGGTCATCAATCAGCCGTCGGACGGCGCGCACCCGTACCACACGGTGCATGTGTACGATGGCTGGCTGTACGTGCACTCTGGATCGGAACAGAACATCATCGCGCCCGCTGACCCCGACTACGATACCAATCGCGCGCTGCTGAAGCGCTTTCAGCTCTCGAAGTTCAATCCCTCCACGCCCTTCGATTGGTCGGAGGGCGAGGTGGTCGCTTCCGGGCTGCGCAACATGGTCGGTTATTCGCGCGGCCCCGACGGCAATCTGTACGGTGTGGTCAACGGCATCGATGCGCTCGCCTATCGTGGTGAGGACGTGCGCGACGAGAACCCGGGCGAGCCGCTGGTGCGCCTCGATCCGGGCAGCGCGTTCGGTTTTCCCTATTGTTTCACCGCGCAAAACATCGACGGTAAGGCGCCCGGTGCGCAGCTGGCGACCGATGCCGACGGCTTCACGAACCCGCACGACGACGCCTGGTGCCAGCAGAACTCGAAGGCACCGGTGAGCTTCCTGCCGGCACACACGGCGCCCCTCGACATCACCTTCTACAACCCGGGCCAGGTGCGCTCGCTGCCGCAGGACTGGAGCGGCGGCGCCTTCGTGACCGAACACGGCTCGGGAGAGGCCTCGCCGTCGGTGGGACACAACGTGGTCTTCTTCCCGTTCGGCTCGGGCCAACCCAGCATGCCGCGCAGCGCCGACAATCCTCCCACGTATCCGTTCACCGTCGTCTTCGGCGGCGGCAGCTCGTCACGCCACGCCGACGGAGAGTGGGGCTGGCGATCGGGCAGCAACGGCGACGATAACGTGCGCCCGGTGGGCGTCGCGGTGTCGCCGGTCGATGGCGCACTCTATGTGTCGGCCGATCGGGGCGGAGTGCTGTACCGGATCGGTGTGAAGCTCTGATCGCGCGGTGCGCACTGGCGCTGCTGCTTGCCCTGGGCTGCGCTAGCGGGCCTATCCGGCAGCTCCACCCATCGGGCGGCGACACCTTCACTCTGTTCCCGGAGGATCAAAGGGTGCCGCCGCCGATCCGCTGCACGGGCACACCTCGGGCCTGGGTAATCCGCCGCTCTGCGAGCGCACGAGCGACGATCTGCGTGATCTCGAGCAAAAGTACGGCAAGGCGCCGCTCTGGGCACCGCCCGGTGCCGTGTTCAACTATTCCAACCTCGGCTACAGCTTGGTCGCGCTGGTGCTGGAGCGCGTGACGGGCATGCCCTTCGAGCAGGTGGTGCAACAGCGGGTCCTGAGCCCGGCAGGCATTCCTGGCGCCAGCTTCGGACCGGACCAGGTGACGGTCCACGGGCAGCGGCCCGAGCAAGTCACGCTCATGCCGCGCTGCCGCGCGATGTGGCCTGCCGGCGGCCTGATGTTGAGCGTGCGCGAGCTCGGGCGCTGGGCAGCCGAGCTCGCCCAGCCGGCGGCTTCACCCCTCGGCCCCACCCTCGAGCAACTGATGGCGTCGCGCGTGCCGCAACCGGCGACGCGCCCCGATGCCAGCCATGGCTATGGTACAGCGCATCGAGCAGAACGGCCTCGCGATCTTCAGCCACGCCGGCAAACTCGAAGACTTCGGCTCCTTCGTCGCCTGGGTGCCGGAACGGCAGCTCGGAGTGGCCGTCTTCGTCAACGCGGCGACGCCGCTCGCGGTCGGCGCGGGATTTCGTGCGCTGAGCACCTTCGCGTCCCTGTCCGAGAACTGGCAACCGCCGCGCGTCACGGCCCATCCACGCCCCGCGTACGTCGGCACCTACGTCGACAAAGTCGCTGGCTTGCGCACGCTGCGCGTGAGCCTCGAAGGCGAGCAGCTGGTGATCGACTACGTCGATGGCACTCCTGTCGCATTGCCCTTCGAGTTTGGGTTCGTGTTCGAGCCCGGCGTCGAGCAGGCGCGCTATGTCGTGACGGCGGTGGGGGTGGGGGAGCGCCTGGCTGCCGCGACGCAATAGCCACGTCTTGGCGGGAACCACCGGCGCCTCTCAGCGCTGACCTCTGCGCCTTGATTTAGGCCGGACCTCATCCCCCCAAGGGTGGCCGCCAAATGGGCAGTGCGGTTTCATGGGCGAAACGCCTGACGCCAGCGCAGCCCCTCGGGTGCGACGATCTGAGGTTTCCATGGAAACCTCAGATCAAAGTGCGGCAAGGGCATCCCGCCGCTCTCCGGCTGGGGCTCGGTGCCGAGCCCTTTCTCAGAGGCTCACGCCGAGGCCGAGGCCCAGGATGAGGCCGTTCGAGTTGTCGCCGGCGACGAGCTCGTAACGGGCTTCGGCGTTGATGTTGAGCAGGCCCAGGCTGAAGAAGGCTTCCAGGGCGGGGGCCAGCACGGTGCCGTTGGCGTCGAGCTCGCGGTTGGAGACGTCCGGCTCTCCGCCTTCCACCTTCACGTTGCTGAAGAGGGCTCCGAGCCCCAGCTCGGGGCGCAGGGTGAGCGGGCCGAGACCGAGATCGTAGCCGACGCGCGCGAGCAGCTGGGAGCTGGCGCGCGAGACGTCGGGCCCGGAGCTGAAGGAGACCGTCTCACCAAAGAAGTAGTCGAAGGATGCGCCGAGGTAGAGCGAGAGCGGCAGGGTCACGCCTGCCGAGAGCCCGATGCCCGGGCCATAGCCGTTCACGGTCTTGTAGTGCGTTTGCGTGCCGGAGCTAAAGCCCACATTGGCTTCGTCTCCGGCGACAGTGCCGTAGAGGCCGCGCACGCTGCCCCACAAGGTCAGGAGCGGGAGCGCGTGAGCGTCTCTGCCCACGGCCAGGAGAGCGAGAGCGCCCATGGCGCTCGCGAATCGGACTGCCCAGCGACCGCCGGTCTTTGATTTCACCATTGCGCGTCACGGTACGGGAAATTCCGGCCGATTCCAAGGTTCGGCGTAGCCAGGGCGGCGGCGGCAGCGCTACGTTTGCTCGATGGCGAGTGCGAGAAAGCAAGCTACGGCGCTCGATGAGACGCGGGTCGAGGCGGAGCTCGCGGCGTTGCGCCGGAGGCTCGAGCTCGATGGGGGGGTGAAGCTGTCCACGATCCGCCCGAAGGCGCTGGCGGGGAGGCTCGCCACAGTGCTCGCCACGGAGGGGTTCGAGAGCAACGGGACCTGGATCCGGCGTCCGCTGGGCGAGCAGCTCGAGCGAGCGCTGTCTCATGGTGCGGCGCTCGATCGCAAGTCGCTGGCCGCGCAGATGCGCGGCGCCAGCGCGGCCGAGTTGCGACGGGCTCTGCTCGACGCCGAGCGCGCGGGTCAGGTGCGGCGCGTTGCGAGGGGCAGGGCGGAGGTGCTGGTGGGCGGCGCGGTGCCGGTGCTCTCCGGGGCGGAGTTGCAGGGGCTCAGTGCCAGGGTGGGCGCGCTGGACAAGGCGCTGGCCGGCGCCGCGCGCAAGAAGGGGCTGGCGCTGCTCGTGAGCGATGTTCAGCAGGCGCTGGAGGAGGTCACGCAGCTGCTGCCGAGGTCGGGCGCGGTCCGCGCGGCGGAGAGCGGGGGCGAGCCGGCGCTGCGCACGGTGCTGGCCGCGGTCGGCGCCGCCCGGGACGGCAATAGCGGGCTTTCCTTCGTGCCGGATGTGGTGCGGCGGCTATTGCCGACGATGTCGGTGGCCGTCGCACGGGAGGTGTTGCTGTTGGCGGCGAGCCGCGAGCTGCTGGAGCTGAGGCCCGAGGGGGGGCTCGGGCGGCTGTCTGCCGAGGATCTCGAGCTCTGCCCGCCAGGCCCGGCGCGCACCCGCCTCTCCTGGGCGCGCCTGCTCGAGGGAGGGCAGGGGTGATGCCAGCGTTCTTCGACGCCATCCACGCCGACCCCTGGGCGCAGGACTTCTTCGACCTCGCCTCCTTGAACGCGCGGGCGAGCGGCGCGGTGGAAGCGGCGATCGAGTCCATTCATCAGACCGCTCGCTCGGCGCCGCTCTCCTTGCGCTCGAGCTCTCTGGTGATCCTGGGGCCGCCGGGCGCCGGCAAGACGCATCTGTTTGCGCGCTTGCGCCGGCGCGTGGGGCCGCGGGCGGTGTTCGTGCACGTGCGCCCGCTGGTGCACGCGGAGATGAACGCGCGCTTTCTGCTCGGTGAGGTGGTGCGGCAGCTCGGCTTCCCGACGTCGCAGGGCATGCCGCAGGCGAGCGCGCTGGTGGGCTCGCTGCTCGGCTATCTCGGTGGCGTGGGCGCGGAGTTTCCGTCCACCGTGCTCGCTGAATACTCCGAGCTCGCTCCGGACGCGCGCGAGGCGCGCATCGATGCCGAGCTGGAGCGGCTGTTCGCGATCTGGCCCGAGGTGGACGAGAGCTATTTGCGGCGCCTCTTGGCCGTGCCCTTTGCGACGGGAGCGACCGCACGCGCTCTCTTGACCTGGCTCTCCGGGCGCGACTGCGACGTGGCGCAGCTGCAGCGCATCGGAGCGACGGCTTCGCTGGGGGAGGAGCACGCCTTCGCCGCGTTGCGCACGCTGGCGGCGGTCGCCGCGCTCGGCTCGCCGCTGGTGCTCGTGTTCGATCAGCTCGAGAACTTGATCGACGCGGAGGGCGCCGGACCGCGCTTGCGAGCCTACGGGCATCTGGCGGCCGAATGTGTCGACACGCTGCGCGGCACGGTCGTGGTGCACCTGGCGCTGGATAGCGAGTGGCAGCGCGGCATCGAGCCTGCGTTCAACCTCTCACAGCGCTCGCGCATCGTGATGCGGCGAGAGCTGCTGGAGTTGCCGCGCGCGGCCGAGCGCGAGGAGCTGCTGCGGCGTCTGCACGAGCGCGTACCCGGCGCGCGCGAGCCCTTCCCGTGGCCGCTCGGCGAGCGCCGGCTGGCGCGGCTGCGCAGCGCTCCCGGTCTCACGCCGCGCATGTTGCTGATCGAATTTCGCAAAGCGCTGGACGGCGAGGCCGATGACGCGGACGATCAACTGCTCCCGGAGGCGTCGGAGCCGGGCGAGCCGAGCTCTGTGGCTCCCGAAGGCGGGCCGCCCGAGCCCGAGCGGCGCGACCTGCAGGGCGAATGGCAAAGCCAGCTGCAACACGCGCGCGACCTGATCCAGCGCGCCGGAGAGGAGCGGCAGTCGCTCGATGCCGCGCGGCTCGCCGACGGCATCTTTGCCTGCGCAGCGTTCCTGCCGCAGGTGACGGTGCGCCTCAGCGCCAAGCCGCCGGCGCAGCTGGTGCTGGAGAGCGCGGGCCGCAGCGAAGCCATTGCGCTGGTGCAAGAGTCGCATCCGCGCAGCGCGGGCACCGTGCTCGGCAAGCTCAGCGCGCTGAGCAGCACCACTGCAGTGGTCGCGCTACGCGAGCGGGCGCGCGAGTTCCCGCCGACCTGGAAGGAGACGTTGCGCAAGCAAGCCGCGCTGCTCGAGACGGGGCGCGCGCGCTGGCTGGACATCGAGCCACAGGATTGCGCGCGGCTGCTCGCGCTCGCTGCGCTGCTCCAGGCGGCGCGCTCGGGGGACGTGAGCGATGCCCGCGGCCTGCAGGTGACGGAGGCCGAGGTCCAGGACTGGGCGCGCAGCGATCTCGACGTCCCCGAGTGGCCGATCTGCCGCGCGCTGCAGGGTGCAGCAGAGCTGAGCCCCGTGCCGCTGCAGGAGGAGGAAGAAAAGGCGCCCTCGACGCCCGCGGCGAGCGTGCCCCCGCCGCCTTCGACGGAGCGCTTGCCGCCTCCCGTGCTGGAGGCAAACCCGGCGCCGCGCGTCACGGGTAGCGCGCTCGCCATCCTGCGCCGCTTGCGTGTGGCCTCCTTCGAGCGGCTCGTGCGCGAGGTGGGCAGGGTGGAGCCGGCGAGCACGCGCGCCACGATCCAGGCGGAGCTGGAGACGGCGGGTGAACGCATCCGCTGGTTTGGCCGTTCCATCGTGTTCTTCCGGAGCGGTGAATGAGCGAACGAGTGAGCGTGACCGAGGTGCGCAATGCCCTGCGCTGCCCGCGCCTGTTTGCGCTGGGTCGCAGCCTCGGCCGCTCCGTTGCGTTCCCGGTGGGCTCCTCGTGCCTGGGGGCGAGCTTTCACCGCGTCGTCGAGCGCTTTGCCCAGACAGTGAGCACGCCGCCCGCGACCCTCACGCCGCTACCGGCAAAGGTAGCGCGCGACGACGTGGAAGCCTACCTCTCCGACTGGCTGCTCGAGCTGCTGATGGACGAGCTCGAGCAGGACGACACGTATGCCTCGATGCCCGGCGAAGTGGACGATCTCGCCGAAGCCCTGCGCGAGCTCGCGCGCCACCTCTCCGCGCGCCTCGATCCCTTCACGGAGCCGCCGGCGCAGGCGTTGAGCGCGCTGATGCACTCCGGCGAGCAGGCGATCGAGGCCCAGCTGGGCACGGGCCCGGTCGTCAGCGGGCGACTCGATGCCCTGTACGCGGACGCGCGAGGCCGCATCGACGTGATCGAATACAAGCTCACGGACGAGGCCAATGATGAGGTCGACCGCGCGCAGGCCGCACTGTATCGCGAGCTGCTGCGCACGGTGCACGGCATCGACGCGCGCCCGGTCGTGCTGAGATTCTCGCCCCTGCTGCGTGAAGTCTCGATGAGGCCGGAGCACTCCGACGAGTTCCTGCGCTCGCGCGTGCTGCCGATCGTAGCGCGCATGCCCGAATGGGCCGCGGAGCCCGCGCGCGCGCCCGAGACGCCCCGCCAGGACCTGTGCGCGGCGTGCCCCGTCGCGCGCGAATGCAAGGAGAGCTACCCGGCGCGCGTTCCGGCGCGAGACGATCCGCCCGTCGGCGCTTCGCGACCGCGTCCCGGTCCAGGTGCGGGCATCTGTGCTCCCGAGCCGTTGCCGGAACCGGCAGTGAGCGAAGAGGACGTGCACGGCCGTGCAGAAGCGCAGGCGCTCAGCGCGCGCATCCTGGACGAGCTCCGGCGCCAGGGCACGAGCGCCGTCTGCCCGCATCCGCCCGTGGTGGGGCCGACATTGTACCTGATTCAGGTCGCGCGCCCACGCGGCCCCGTGCGACAGCTCGACAACGCCGCCGAAGACATCCGCCACCGCCTGGCGTCCGAAGACGGCGTCGAGATCGAATACGAAAAGCGCGGCGGCCACCGCCGCTTCGTCGTGAAGAGACGGGAGCCGCGGCGGGTGCTGCTCGCCCCGCTCCTGCACCAGCGGCGACAATACCTCGCTGAACGACCGGGTCGGTTCGTGGTCGGCCAGTGCCCGGACGGCGAAGTGCTCTGCGGAGACCTCTCCGACGCCAGCACCCCCCACCTGCTCGTCGCCGGACAGAGCGGCAGCGGTAAGTCCGTGCTCCTGCAATCCGTGATCGCCAGCCTGGTGCAATACCACCCGCCCAGCGCCATCCGCTTCACCCTCGTCGATCCAAAGCGCGTCACCTTCAACGGAGCCTCCTTCCGCGGCGCCGTGGCGGCCCACCTCGATGGTCCCGTCCGCAGCGAAGTCGAAGCCGTGCTGCCCGTGCTCGATCAGCTCATCCAGGCCATGGAAGAGCGCTACCGCCTCTTCGAGCACGCCCAGGTGGCCGACGTTGGCGAGTTCAACGAGCAGGCCAGCCCTGCCGAGCGCCTCGAACGGCGGGTGCTCGTGATCGACGAATTCCAGGACCTGATCACCGACAAATCCTCCACGCTCGCCTTCTTCGACAGCGTGCGCCGCCTCGGCGCCAAGGCCCGAGCCGCCGGCATTCACCTCGTGCTGGCCACGCAGCGACCCGATCGCAACGTCGTGCCGCCCATCATCCGAGCGAACCTGGGAGGCAAGCTCGCATTGCAGGTGGCCTCGGCAACCAACTCACGCATCATTTTGGATGAGAGCGGTGCCGAGCGCCTGCTGGGCAAGGGCGACTTGCTCGCGAGTCTGGGGCGCGGAGTGGTGAGGGCGCAGGCGCCGCTCTTGGGGTGAGATCAGGGCTCGGCCCCTCGCGACACCGTCAGGCACCAGAATATGCCCGCTGCTCGGCCTGGCTTCCGTCGCAGCGGCGGCGGGTCCCTTTTTTTCTGACGAAGTCATGTTCCTCGAGGAACTTCACTTCCCGCTGGCAGAGTAGCGCCTCGGACAGCCTGCGTTGAAGGGTCAAGGAAGGGTCAGGCCACGTTGCCAGTGCGTGCCACGTTGGACGAGCAGCAGCGCAGGCCGAACGAGCAGCGCTGCCCTACACGAACAACTCATCCAATACCCGCCGGTCCTGATCTGCCGCCCCAAAGTCATCAATGTAATTCCCATCCGCCTTCCGCAACCCCGCCGCCGACCCAATCGTGTTGAGCACGCGAGCGTGATTGCTGTCGTCGGAGTCGCCGTTGATGCGGATGTATTGCCCCTGACGCAGCACGCCGCCCGCGCTGCCGGCGATGATGACGGGGCAGTTCTTGGCGCCGTGCGCGGGGCCGTTGCCGAGGTCGTTCACCCAGATGGCCATGCCCGCGTCGAGCAAGGTGCCGGTCGGCAGCTGGTAGGCGGCGAGCTTGTCGAGCAGGTGCTTGAAGGCCTGAGCGAACTGCACGTCGATGCGGTGGTGCAATACGTCCGAGCCCTGGATGATGGCGCCGCTGTCACCGTCGCTCTGCCGGCGGTGGGAGATGAAGTGGTAGTTCTCCATCTGGGCGCCGGTGGTGGGATCGCGATAGCGGGTGGAGTTGTCGTTGCCGCTGCCGATCTGGATGGCGACGCTGCGCGTCTGTCCGCATGCGACGGCGAGGGCCGCCACGTCCATGTGCAGGCGCGCGGTGGCGAGCACGACGTCGCCGTCGTCGAGGGCGTCGCCTGTGCCGTGCAGCGCGCGCTGCTGCGCCTCGTCGATGCGGCACGCCAGTGAGACCTCCACGTCGCGCAGGCTCGACAGGTGCAGGTCGAGCCGCTGGCGATCGGTGCTGGAGAGCTCGGGGCGCTCGAGCAGGCTGGAGAGCTGCGAGCGCACGAGGTCGTTGATGCTGCGCTGCCGCAACGAGCGCCGCGAGGGCATGTCCGAGGAGCCCTGCGCGGCGCCGCCGGTCAAGCTCTGGTAGGCGTCATAGGGATCGGTGATCGCGCTGCGGCGATTGCCGGGGCCGCGATAGGAGATGCAAGGCCCGCCGAGCCAGCCGCCGGTGCGGCCCGTGTACAGGAACAAGGAGTCGCTGCCGTTCGGATTCAGCTCGCGCCCGATGCGGTGGTCCAGCGACTCGCCGTTGGCCTCGGAGTTGCCGCCCTGACCTTCCTGGACGGGGCCCTGCGCGGTGAGCAATTGCAGCGCGCCGCGCGCATGACCATCGCCATAATTGAACGTGGACATGTTCACGTTGCCGACGACCAGCAGCCGATCGGCATAGCTCGCGAGCTCGGCGAGCGCGCGATCGGCGAGCGTGTCCGGCGTGAGCGGACCCGGGGCAGTGGGCCAGAAACGCTCCGGCTCCTGACCGAGCTCGTTCGTGTCCTGCGCGGTGGCGACCCCGTTCGCCTGCCGAAAGAAGATCGCGAACGGCGGAGCGCTCGATGCCTGCGCCCACGCGGAGCGAGGCCGCACACCTTCCAGCAAGGGCAGACCGAGCAGCGCGCCGCCGAGCCCCTTCAGCACCAGGCGCCGATTCATCTTCATGGTAGCTCCTTCGTGCTGCGAGTCACGAACGCGGGAGACTCAGCGATGCGCACGATCAACTCGACGATCGACGCGCCCCCGAGCGAGGCGTCCGTGAGCGCACTGATCAACGGATCATCGACGGGGTCGCGCTTGCGTCCAAAGGCGTATTCGACCAGGTGGGAGGAGTAGCACTCGTGCGCCTGCCGGCTCTGCCCGAGCGCGTCGGCGAGCTCGACCGAATTGGCGATCTGGCGCTGCTGACCGTCGAGGTTGGGCGATGTGTGCGCATCGACGACCTCTCCGTGATCCATCGTCCGGTATGCGCCGGCTGCGTCGTAGTTCTCGAACGTGAACCCGAGCGGATTGATGATCGTGCCGTGACAGGCCTTGCACACCGGCGAGCTCTCCGTGTGATTCGCCACGATCTCGCGGTTCGTCCCGTTCTGGATGGGCGGCAGCGGAGGCACACCGTCCGGCGGTGCCGCGATGCCGATGCACAGCACGCGGGTGGCGATGAACACCCCGCGATGGATCGGATCCGGGTTGGTGCTGGTCGCGTTCGAAGCCAGAAAGCCCACCTGATTGAAGATGCCGCGCCGCTGGTTCTCGGGCAGGCTGACCTTGACGAAATCCGCGCCGAAGTTCCCGCTCACGCCATACACCGGCGCGAGGTCCTTGTTCACGAACGCCTGACTCGACGTCATCAAATCCTGGAAGTTCCCGGCCTGACCCAGCACCAGGTCGTCGATGAACATCCGGCTCGACGTGCGCACGCTCTCGGCGAAGCTCGCTGGCAAGCTCGGGAACACCTTGGGCGAAGGATTGATGTTCTCGAACTTCTCGAACTCGAGCAGCTGGTCATGAAAGCCAACCACCGCATCGTGAGCGGCCGGCGTCGCGAGCAAGCGCAGCGCCTCGCGCCGCACATCGCTCGGGCTCGCGAGATGCCCGGTGCGAGCCGCCGCCAGCAACCCATCATCGGGAATGCTGTTCGTCAGCAAGAAGCTGAGGCGCTGCGCGAGCTCATAGCCCGTGAGCGGAATGGTCGCCCCGCTCACCGCTGTGCTCGACTCGACCCGATACAGAAAGAACGGCGAGCGCAGGAACGCCTCGAGCAACATGCGAACGCCCGCCGTGAACCCGCTCACATCATCGTAAGCGGTCTTGCCCAGCTCGAACAGCTTCACATAAGCATCGACCTCGGACGTCTCGAGCGGACGCCGAAACGCTCGCTCACCGAACACGGTGATGAACAAGCGCACCCGCTCCTGATCGTTGCCGGTGTCGGTCGGGAGCAGGCGAGCGAGCAGGGCGGAGTCATTCGTGACGCGCGCGGCGAGCGACTCGGCTGCGCTCGCGTAGGCGCCGGAGAGCACCTGATCGACCTCCAGCGCGACCTGATCGTTGTCGAAGGCGTAGCCGGCCGTGCGGGCGTCGGAAGGGAACGTCTGACTGAGCCCCGGCGTCTCTTTCAGCCGCAGCAGGTCACGCACCGAATTCTCCCACTGGGTGTGGGTGAGCCGCGCAAAGCGACCTGCGGGTGCCGGAGTGCCGACGGGCTCCTCGCTGCTCTCGGTCGAGACCGTGCTCGCGCTACTTTGGGCGGGCGCTGAGCTGTCCGGGTCACCGAGGCTGGTCGAACATGCGCACGCGCCGAGCAGCGCCACGGACCAGCGTGTGAAGGGCAGGGGGCTGCGGAGGCGCATGGCTCACGATACCGCATCTGACACGAAGAGGGACACAGTCCGGCAGCGAGGGTGCTGAGCGTTTGCCTCAATCGTGCGTGCCCACAGCATTCCGGGCCGCAACTGCCGCGACTTTCGCGTCAGAACGCCGCCTGAAGGTAGCGGAGAGCCCAGCCGAACTGCTGGATCCAGGGCGAGTGCGATCGTCCTCGTCGGACGCGATCTCCCGGATCAGAGGCTGCAATCCCCACGCAAGGCATCGGATGGGCTCGACCCTTCACGACACCTGAAGTCACCAGGATATGCCCCACTGCCGCTGCGGCGGACATGAGGAGCGCCGAGGGCTCGCAACTTTGCAGGCATGCGCGAGCGTCCGCGAGCGGTGACTCGAGTTAATAAACAGCCACGTCCAGCGCCACTGACCTGCATGAGCGTCCCGCAGATCCAGCTGGAACCCGCCCCACTTCTGCAGCAGGCGGTGGCCTTCCAACCACAGTCGCAGCGAGGCAAGAACTTTCGCCACGAACTGCTCGTGGAACTGTCCGTGCGTGGCACACGCAGCGCAGGCAGCCGATGGATGAAGGTGGTCGGCTTCGAACTGGAACAAACGCTGAAGTGCTTGCTGGGTCCCGACGCACCCATCGAACCGTTGCTGGAGAGCGCCCGCTTCCAGGCCCTCAGCGCCTGGCCACCGCCCGGCGACCAGCCGCTCTCCATTTGGGTACGGAGCATCGCCACGGCCATCGCGCTCAGCCACCTGAAGGCGGAGCCATCCCCAACGAGCAGTGACGACGTGCGCGAAGGCGGCATTCGCGAGGTCCTGTCCCATCTCTATGCGAAGCTGCGTGCGGCGCGACCGCAGGAGCATCTCGCCTTCGCGCTCGTCGACATCAATGGCAGCTCGGTCAGCGAAGCCGCTGCGATCCTTCGTTTACCGCCGGCGACCATCGTTCAGTGCGCCGCGCGGGTGCGGCGCCAGCTGCTGTTCGCTGCCCGGCGAGATCGCCTGCTGCTCCGATACCTGTGCATTGCGCTGCGCTGGCAGACCATCTCGCGAGGAATCTCCTCGGCGGCCTCGCCGCTTGCCGGAAACTGACGACGGCCCGTTCCACGTGGGGAGCGAGCGGCGACGAGCACACGCTGCTCGACGGCGTCCGCGCGTTCAGAGCCAGTCTTCGAGCTGGAGCCCTGCGACTTGGCTGAAGTGGCGCTCGTTGTTCGTGACCAGGATCACGCCGAGCGTGAGAGCATGCGCGGCGATTTGGGTATCGAGCTCGCCGATCGGCGTGCCCTTGCGCTCGAGAGCGGCATACAACTCGCCGTAGCGTGTTGCTTCTGCCTCGCCGAAGGGCGCGACCGTGAAGGGGGTGAGAAATCGGTCGATCAGGGAATGAAGCTTTTTCGATTGGCGCTTTTCAGCGCCGTAGCGCAGCTCGGCGACGGTGATGGCGCTGATGCAGATGGAGGACGGCTTGCGAGAGAGCAGCCGCAGGGCCACACGCCCTTGATCCTTGAACACGAAGCTCACCGTGTTCGTGTCGAGCATGTGAGAGGCAGTCATTCAAACGGGTCTCGCTTCGGCGTCTTTGCTGGCGGCGGGCGCGGGATATCGTCCGTCCAGGCACCGACCAGCTCGCCGAAGTCCTCTGGCCATTCGTCGACAGGCTCCAGGATGATGCGGTTGCCCTCGCGACGGACCACCACCTCGGTCGCATCTTCGGGGAACCGACACGACTGGGGCAGCCGAACCGCCTGGCTGCCGCCGTTCTGGAAAAGCTTCGCCCGCTGAGCCACGCATTGTATATACTATAGTATATACAATGCGTCAAGTGCAGCCATCGACCAGCTCGACAATGGCTTTCGTGCCGTACTCCACAGCCATCGCACGCAGTCGGCTCGCGTCGAAACGGCCCTCGCGCAATGCGATCACGAGGTTCTGCAGTAGCTCGCTGAGGGACGCCCCGGCCATGTCGTGATGCCGCAGCAGATCGATGACGAACCACTCTGGCGAAGGGCTCTCTGGAAACACACGCGGCGCAGGAGGAAGCGCCGCCCGTCCAGCAGGAACTCGCCGGTGCGCTGGGTGTTGTAGACGAGCGCCGCGGCGAACCTCGACGTCGACCCGAGCCGGAGCGCGTTCCAGCGCGGTGGACCGGAGATGAGGAAAGGTTCTCCGCCAAGGAATGCGCCCAGCAGCACCTCGTCCGCAACCGGCGCCGGACCGGACTTGGACGCGACCGGAGCGTAATAGAGCCCATGCGCTGCCTCTCGTGCTTGCCCTCATGCACCAGGCGCCGAGCCAGACGAGCTGGGTTCTTGCCCCAAGGTGCGAGGTCCCGCGTGCGGTAGCGACGTCGCGGATGGTCCTCGGGCAAGAGCTGGGGAGCAGGGAAGCGAGAGCTGCTGTGCCGGTAGGCCAGAGGGTCCTCGAACAGACCACGGGCTCGCACATGCTGGGCCAAAAAGGGCTGAACGTATCGTAGATCATACTCATTCATGGCTGCTGCGACCGAGCGCGTCACCGTCACCCTGCCGCTGGAGCTCGTCGAAGGCATCGACTGCGTCGATCGAAACCGCGGTCGTTTCATGGCGCAGGCTGTCCAGCACGAGCTGCTGCGTCGGCGCCGGGAAGGGCTACTTCGATCGCTTGCGAGCCCGCACCGGGAGGCGGTGGCGTTCAGCGAGATAGGTCTCGAGGATTGGGGTGCGAATCTTCCCCCGCTGGTGACGAGGGCCTCGTCGATGAGACAGCGGCCAAGTCGGTACGCTGGGTCGAGGGGCAGGGCTGGGTCGAGGATTCCGAGTGATCCTCGAGCGCGGCTCATCCTGGTCGCAATGGATTCTGACGGTAGGCCATGCGCAACGAGGGACGCGCGTGTGGTGGCGGTGCGCGATCCGGCGGTCAGCGCTGACCAGCGGGTTCCGGTTGTGGCGGTCGTGCCCAGCACGGAACAGCTGGGGACGGGCGCTCTTGGTCCCGAGCTCTCGATGATGTGGACGACTTCCGGCGTGAGCTGACTGAGACGCCGTGATCGTCATCGCCGACACGACACCTCTGCTCTACCTGTCGCGTGTCGGTCAGCTCGAGCTGCTTCGGAAGATCCATCAACAGATTACTGTCCCTCTGACCGTCTGGCGGGAGGTCGTGATGGCTCGCCCCGACGCAGCGGGGGTGAACTCTTTGCGTGCAGCCAGCTGGATCGCAAGGGCCGCGCCGCCGCGCGAGAAAGAGCGCTCAAAGTGCGCGGCACGCTCGGCGTACTGGTGGAAGCACGGCGTGCCGGCTACCTCGTGTCGCTGCGCTCGGTGCTGGACGAGCTGCGCGCCGAGGGGTTCCGCGTCGCGACCGCGTTGGTTACGGAAGCTTTGCGACAAGTGGGCGAGGAATAGTCGCTTCGTGTCCCGAGCCCCGGCTCTTCCTGAGCGCGACCCCGCACAACGGGCATTCAAATTCGTTCAGCGCGCTGCTGGAGATGCTCGACCCGCAGCGCTTCTTGCGCGGTACGGTGGTGTCGGGGCCGGAGCAGCTGGCGCCCGTGATGGTGCGGCGGCTGAAATCCGATCTCACGGCGCTGGGCACGGAGGGCTTTCCCACGCGGCGGCTGGTGCAGATCGATCTGGTGCATGGCGGGTCCAGCTGGCAGGCGCGCACCTTGCGCGAGGACCAGCCCGCTGCCACCCGCGAGCTCGGTGGCGGCGAAGCGGTGGAGGTCCAGCTGAGTGCGCTTCTGGCGCGCTACACCGAGCTGGCCTGTCCTGCGAAGGGAAGAGGGCGGCTGGTGTTCATCAACCTGCAGAAGCGGCTGCTGTCCAGCGTCGAGGCCTTCGCGCGCACACTGGAAAAGCACGCGCTCAGCGTGGGGGCCAGCCGCCTCGATCTGGAGGGAGCGCCGGAGCTCGATCTGGAGGATGGCATCTCGTCCGACGTGGAGGACGAGCGGATGGAGCGCCAGGTGGCGGCCGCGACCACGGCGCTGCCTGCGCCGGAAAAGGAAGCCGCGCAGCTTCTGGAGCAGCTGCGCCGGCTCGCCCAGCGGCACCGCAGCTCCGCCGACGCCAAGGCGCGCGCGCTGATCGCCTGGATCCGCGAGCACCTGTGCCCTGCCGCCAGCCTGGATGAAGCGCCGCGCGGCGCCAGCAAGGGCTGGACGGCGCGGCGCCTGATCGTCTTCACCGAATACGGCCACACCAAGACCTACCTGCGCAAGCTGCTGGAGTCCGCCATCGAGGGCACAGACCGCGCGCAGGATCGCATCCGTGTCTTCGACGGCGGCATGTCGGAGGACAACCGCGCGCTCTTGCAGGAGGAGTTCAACGGGGATCCAAACGCATATCCCGTGCGCATCCTGATCGCGACCGATGCCGCTCGCGAAGGCGTGAACCTGCAGGGCTATTGCTCGGACTTGTTCCACTACGATATTCCCTGGAATCCCGGGCGCCTGGAGCAGCGCAACGGCAGGATCGACCGCACCCTGGCCTTCGAGGACGAGGTGCGCTGCCACTACTTCTTCTATCCGCAGCGCGCCGAGGACGAGGTGCTGCGCGCCGTCGTGCGCAAGGTGGGCCAGATCCAGCACGACCTCGGCTCGGTGCAGTGGTGTTCGACGGCATCGCCGACACGCTGGAGCGCACCGGCATTCAACGTTCCGTGCTCGGCCAGCTCGAGCAGGAGGAACAGCGCGTCCGTGCCTCCAGCCGCGCCGCGCAGGAGCTGGAAGAAGCTCGCGCCGAGGGCCTCGACAGGGAGATCCAGCAAGCCGAGCGCCTGCTCAACGAATCCAAGAAGCTGCTCGACTTCGACGCGAAGCTGCTGCGCGAGGCGATCGATGTCGGCCTGGCGTGGGCCGGTGCCGCGCCGCTCGCACCGGCGCTATCACCAGCGGAAGAGCCTGAGCTGGTGGCGTGTTCTGGCCGTCGCCGCCGCGGTGCCCGCGAAAGGCAGAGCGCACGACGCCGAGAGCCTGCTGCATCGGCGCGGTCGCGACGAATCCAGGGCGCTCGCCAAGATCATCCAGGCCCAGATCCGCCTCGCCGACAAGACCATCGATCAGCAGCTCAGCTTCGAGTTCAGCGACGCCGAGCGTGAGCAGCGCGAGCAGCGCGAGCGCGACCGCAAGCACAGGCGCGCGCAGCGTGAAGCCATTAGTGGGCATATTCTAGAGTCGGGGAGTGACGAAGTGCGCCGAGCCCTCCTGCTCGGTGTGGCGCGCTCGAGGGGCTTTCTCGCTACGTTATGGATGCGGAAGCTCGGACCAGTGTGGTCTATTGCACCCGAGCTCTGGCTCGTCATGCGCTGGCGGCTGTTCGCATAATCCTTGTGGCTCCATTGCCTGCTTTCTGGGAGGAGTTCATGAACGCCAAAGTCGGCCTGTTCCCGTTGGTGCTCGCGGTCGCCTGTAGCAGTGACGACGATGGCTCCGGCACTCGGCCGGGGGTCGAGCGCGGGCAATACTTGGTGGATCACGTCGCGGCCTGTCCGGATTGTCATACACCGCGGGATGAGTCGGGGGCGCCGCTCGCCGGGCAGTATCTGGCGGGGACGTTGTGTTTCGCTCAGTTGCCGAACGGGAGCTGCCTGAATTCGCGCAATCTGACCAATCACGAGACGGGCTTGCTGAATCGCACGGATGAGGAGATCCAGATCATGATCCGTGACGGGGTGCGGCCCGCGGCGGCCGGTGAGGAGCCGCTGTCGCCCGTGATGCCGTACTACGTGTACCACAACATGTCGGATGACGATCTGAACGCGGTCATCGCCTATCTGCGCACGGTTCCGGGCGTGGACCATGCCATTCCGCGGAGTGGCGCGGAGTTCGATGTGCCCGCGGCGGCGAACCCGCTCGACCCGAGCCTCATCCCGGCGCCGATGGCGGGCTACCCAGATCGAGCGGCCGCGGAGCGGGGGCGGTATCTCGCAGGGCAGATCGGTGTCTGTCTCGAGTGTCATACGCAGCACATCATGGGCGATCCCAACGTGCTCGATTACGCGGGCATTTTTGCCGGTGGGGAGCCGTTTCAGGCGGGGTTGGCGGTGACGCCCATCTCCAGCAATCTGACGTCCGACGCGCAGACGGGGCTCGGGGATTGGAGCGTCGATCAGATCGTGCAGGCGCTGCTGCGGGGCATCGATGACGAGGGTCACGGCATCTGTCCGCCCATGCCTGTCGGGCCCATGGGTGCCTTTGGTGGATTGACTGCAGGCGATGCGCAGGACATCGCGCACTACATCAAATCGCTACCGCCGATCGTGAATGCGATCGATGACGCCTGCATGTTTCCGCCGATGTGACCGCGCCTGCGCTAGGGGTGTCCCTAGTTTTCCCCTCTAGGCCGGAGTGCGGCGGGACGGCCCTTGCCGCACCTTGATCTGAGGTTTCCATGGAAACCTCAGATCGTCGCACACGAGGGGCTGCCGGTGGCATCAGGCGTCTCGCATGAAACAGAGCCGGTCACCTAGCGTCGCGGGCGGTCCAGCCTTTTGCTTGGCAGGACCGCCTGCAATTGTCGCCATTGATCCTCGCGCAGCGCGTGTCGATGCACGGCGATCTTTGATCATGCGCGACGCTGCGGCACAATCCCAGGGACACCCCCTAGCGCGGCGCCGAGTCGAAGTTGCAATGAAACCTCAGAACGTGGCCCGCTCAGGCCTGGTTTCCATGGCATCCGGCGAAGCGGCTGAAGCGGGCGCAGTGCCGCGCAGTGGGCTTATCCTGGAGTCGACAAAACGACGAGGGGGGCCGAGCCCCCCCCTCTGTGTGCCGAGCGAATGCCGGAAGGAGCGTCAGGCCGAGGCGTCCTCGAGGACGGCGCCGTGGCATTGCTTGAACTTCTTGCCCGAGCCGCAGGGGCACGGGTCGTTGCGGCCGATCTTGGGGGCCTGGCGCTGGGCGGGGCGTTCGGCGGCCGCCGCGCGGTCGTCGAAGCCGGGGCCGCCGGGGGCCACTTCTTCGTCGCCGGGGTGGCGGGCCACCGCGGCTTCCAGCTCCGCGCGGTGTTGCTCTTCGGCTTCCGCCTCCATTGCTTCGATGGCGCGGCTGCCCTGCGGCTGGAACTCCATGAACTTGATGAGGACGCTCGAAGAGACGTTGGCCATCATGTTCAAGAACATGTCGTAGCCTTCTTTTTTGTACTCGTTCTTCGGGTCTTTTTGGCCGTAGCCGCGCAGGCCGATGCCGTCGCGGAGGTGCTCCATGTTGGTGAGGTGCTCGACCCACTCGCGGTCGATCTCCTGGAGGTAGAAGTGGCGGAAGAAGCGCATGGCGTTGGCGACGCCGAAGCGCTTTTCCTTCTCCGTATAGATCTCGAGGGCGCGCTCGAAGACGTCTCTGCAGACGTGTTCGGCTTCACCGAGCTCTTCGATGTTGCGCTGGAGCGGTGCCTTGAAGTGTTCGACGAAGCCTTTGTTGATCTCCGTCCAGTCCCAGTCTTCCGGGGGGCGGTTCTGCGGGCAGCTCTCTTCGACCATGGCGCTGAGCACGCGGTCCATGACGTCGAGCAGGCGTTCGCGCTGTTCGCTGAGGCCGCGGGTGACGAGATCGACGAGCTCGTCGTAGACCTCGATGGGCGGGCGCTTCTTGCGCGTGATTTCGAGTTTGACGCCCCACAGGTGGTAGACCTCGCGCTGGAGCGTCTCCAGATCGACGATCGCGCCGGCCTGCGCCAGCTC
>JAICTU010000782.1 GCA_025936205.1 Polyangiaceae bacterium
GACCAATACTTTGGCGTGCCCTCGAACGAGACCATTCTCGAACGCATGAGACGGCACATTCAGCAGGCCTGGGTCCGCCAGCTTCAGCGGCGGAGCCAACGGGCACGCTGGACGGTGCCGCAGCTCCGGCGTTTTAACAAACGGTTCCCTCTGCCCAAAGTCGCCATCGTCCACCCTTGGCCCGACGTGCGTTTCGCTGCCCGTTGATCCAACGTGGGAGCCCGGTGCGGGAAATCCGCACGCCGGGTTCTGTCCGGGGGGCGGCTCGTAAGGGCCGTCCCTACCGGAACCATCTATCGAAAAATCAGGCTCGAAAAATGGCGCAAGTCGAGCCTAGTGAGTGGGCTGGGGGCTCTCCGGACACTGCTGCGAGTGGGAAAACTCAGCGGATCGAGTCCTCGAGATCGCGGACTCTTTCGCGACCCGTTCGCGGGGACTGAGCACGATACTCGTCGTGCCTCTGGCTGGATTGCACCGCGAGAGAGACGCGCAATGCCCATGAAAAGTGGCATGCGCGCGGTCGATTTCGCTGCATTCTAACCGGCCAATCCAAGCGTTGCGGCGCCTGCATCGAGCTCCTGCGTGCCGTCGCTGAGAGCGGTGTCGCCGGGCGCCCCGAGTTTTCGGGCAGCGCCGTGCAGATGAGGTCCGGCCAAAATCAAACCGCAGAGGTCAGCGCTGGCGGCACGTGCGAGATGTGACGAATCATCAGGCCCCGATTCCCCATCCTTTCATCGATCCGCTCAATCCCCCGGCGGCTCGAAGATGGTGTTCGGCTGAAGGTAGACGGAGTGGCAGCTGACGCAAGTCTCGGCGAGCTGGCCGTAGGCGCGCACGATGCGGCTGTTGTCGTCGGCGCGAGCCGCGTTGGCGACGGCGTGCGCGCGGTCGACGAGCTCGTCCTGAAGCGTGAAGAAGCGAGGCGGCAGCAGGGCGCCGATGGTACCCTTTTCTCCCGTCGCGGGGCGCCCGATGCGCGGCTCGGCCGCGACCTGCTCGGCGAGCAGCTCGGTGTCGGAATGCTGTAAGGTCATGACGCTCACGAGGAGCATCATCATCACTTCGCCGTGCCGATCCATGCGCGCGCTGAGCATCTCGCGCGCCTCCGTCGGCAGCCAGTTCGGCTCCGGGAGGGAGCCGGTGGTCTGTGCCGCGCCGCCGGGCGCGGAGGCAGCAGGTGCAGCCGCGGGGGCCGTGGCTCTGGGCGCCTCTGCTGGTTTGGAGCTGCTGGAGGCACAGGAGAGCCCGAGGAGGGCGGGTAGCAAGTAGCCAATGTGTCGCATCTGCCATTCTCCTCGCAGCTCAGGGCATCATCCGGTGGGTGACCCACGAGGAGGCATGCGGATCGTAGTAGGTGTGCCTGCGGCCGTGCCCCTGTGAGTGTTCTTCGCACCAGAAGATCTTGCCCTGGCTGTGGGCGCGAGCCTCCACGCAACGGGGGCAGGGCGGCTCGATCTGCACCGGCGTATGTGCATGATGCTTCGGCCGCACCACGAGCACGGGGCAGCCGCAGTCCTTGACCACGGCCGCGGCGACCGAGCCGAGCAGCAAGCGCTGCATGCCCGTGCGGCCGTGCGTGCCGACAATCACCGCATCCGCGGACAGCTCCGCTGCGAGATTCACGATCACGGGAGCGGGCTCGCCGCTCGCTTCGTGGCCGATCACCTTGGCCGTGGCGGAGAGGCCCTGGCTGCCCTGGAGCCGAGCGCCGAGCCATTCCAGCAGCTCGGCGTGCCGCGCCTCTTGCCCCGCGTCGTCGATGGGCCAGGGGTGCACGTGCACGAAATGGAGCGCCGCAGCGTGCTTCTCTCGGGCGAGGTCGACCGCCTCCTGCACCACCAGCGAAGCGGTATCCGAGTAGTCGATGGCGGCGAGGATCGTGTACGGGGTCAAGGGGGGTGAGGCCATGTCGTTCGCCGGTGCAGAGAGCGTGCCAAGGCCCCGAATTGCGCGTTTGCCCGGTGCCGGCAGGGATGGTGGGCGCCCGGCTGCAAAGGCTGCGCGTCGGCGGGCGCGGCGGCACGATTTGCGCTCGCTCCAGCGCTTCGGGCGGGGCGGCGGCGTTCCTGCCGGCAAAGCCCTTTTCACCGGAGAAGGTGTCCCGTAAGCTGGAGCAGGTCCTGGGGCCACCTGAGCGTCGGTCTGGAATGGAGCCTGCAGGGGCACGAGACATGAACTTCAATGCTCTGATCGTGGTTGTCGATTCGGCCCGAGCACGCTTGTTTCGGCTCGAGCAAAGAAGTGCGCCCCGCGCTCCCGTGGCGTTACGGGAGGTCGAGGCGCTGGTTCACCCCGAAGCGCGCGTGAAGGAGGGGGGACGCCACCCGGGCTCCTCTCCCGCGAGCGTGCGCCCAGGTAAGGGCGGTAGTGGACACGCGCTGGAGGACCATCGCGGCGCGCACGAGAGCGAAGAGCGGCGGCGCTTCGCCCGCCAGGTGGCGCAAGCCGTCGCACGTACGGTGAAAGAAGGCTCGTGCAATCCGGTGATCGTCATGGCGACGCACGCGATGTACGCGCTGCTCGGCGCCGAGTTCGAGC
>JAICTU010000680.1 GCA_025936205.1 Polyangiaceae bacterium
CGTGCTCAGCTTCGCGGAGTCGAGCTTGAGCGTGCCGTCGTTGTTCAGCTGCAAGCCGATCGAACGCAGGGTCTGGAATTTCCCGGTGCCGACCTGCTTGGTCAGCATGTCGTTCAGGCGCCCGGTGATCGCGCGCAACGACGAGTCGCCGGCGAGCGCCGGGTTGGTGGCCTTGATCGAGCCGAAGCCGGCTTCCTGGTGAATCCGGTTCACCACTGCGTTGTAGCTGCTGACCAGGCTGTTCAGCTTGCCCGCCAGGGCATCCGGGTCGCTGTCGATCGTGACCGTGGCGGGGCCGTCGGTGGTCTTCGCGCTGAGCGCCAGAGTGACACCGCCGATCGCGCCCGTGACCTGGTTGCTCTTGCTGGTGACCTTGAAGCCGTCGATCGTGAGCTCGGCGTCCAGGCCCTTGCTCTTTATGTTGTCCTGCTTGTTGAAGCCGAGCGTGGTGCCCGTCTCGGTCACCACCACGTCGTTCTCCTTGCCGGTATCGAGCCCGCGCAGCTGCATGCGGAACTCCTTGCCATCGAAGAAGCTCGAGGCCGACACGCGCAGGCCCGACGCGTTGATCTTGCCGATCACGGTGTCCAGGCTGTCGCCGGCGGCGATCGCGATGTCGGCCGTCTTGTCGCCGATCGCCAGGCTGAGCGTTCCAGACTGATTCAGAGCCTGGTTGGATTGTGTGACACCGAGTGAGTCGCTGTAGGCTTTGTAGGCGCTGGCCAGCTGGGTGACTTCGATCTGAAAGGAGCCGGGCTTGGCGGCGCCGCTGGCGCTGATCGCAACAGCCTTGTTGTCGCTGCTCGCCTTGAAGCTGCCCACCTCCTGGCTGGTGTCCAGGGCACTCAGCGAATCCTTCAGCTTGGACAGCAGGTTGCCGATGTCCGACATGGTGGAGATCGCCGCCTGCGTCTGGGCTTGCTGGGTCGTGACCTGCTGCAGGGGTCCCTGGCTCGCAGAGATCAGGCCAGAGATGATCTTCTCCGTATCGATACCGGAACCAACACCACCGAATGTTATCGCAGGCATGCTGAACTACCTCACGCGGCCCGGGTCGACACCGGGCGCCCCGCAGGTGGGGAACGGTTCGCTGCGCAGGTCCTTGAATTTTGGTTCAGCCGCTAGCCAGGTGGGAGGAGACCGCAGAAAACTTGCCATATTCGTCAGTTACCTGACGCAGCGTCAGGCAAATGGGGCCAGACGATTTGCTTAACCACGTCTTATCGGGGGCCGTTGTGACCCAGCAGGGAAGTGGGAGAGATGACGGACGCTGGGGCCGCCGATACGCGATCAACGCGTCCAACACCGGGAGCATGGTCGCCCGGTGCCGCGCCGTGGCGTCCGACGCTGGGCTCCGACCTACCTCAACGCATCTTGTTGATCGATGCGTCCCGGGACAGCCTGGCGGTGCTGGAGCCCATCGCCGCGGAGCTCGGCGCCCCGATCCACCACGCGCGCACCATCGCCGATGCGCTGCGCTACGCCTTCAAGTTTTGCTACGACGCGCTGGTCGTCGATGCGGCACTGGGCGGCGAGACATCGATCGCCTTCCTGGAACAGTTGAGCTCGGTTCAGCCGACGGCCGGCGTGCTGCTCAGCGGGGAGTCACTGCGCTTCCCGGAAGGCTTCTCGCTCGGCGGGAACTTGCTCGGCACCTGCCGCAAGCCCTGGGACACTCAGGAGCTGGACGCGGCGCTGCGCCGCGCCTTCGACTTGAGCCAGGCACGCCGTGCCCCGCGGCCGCCCTTTCCGGCGTTGCGGGTCGGTTTCGAACGGGTGCTCTTCGTTGGCGGCAGAGCCGACTACCGGCGCATCGAGCGCATGACGCGGCTCTGGTTCGCGCCCGGCTCGTTCGTGCACGCGAGCACCCTGGAGGAGGTCGTCGCGCTGTTCGGGCAGCAAGGCTTTGACCTGGTGTTGACCGAGCTGTGCCTGCCGGACGCCTGCGGCCTCGACCCGCTGCTCCGGGTGCGGCGCATCAGCGCGCAGACGCCGATCCTCGTGCTCACGGCGATCGAGGACGTCGCGCTGTTCGACCAGCTGTTACAGGCGGGGGCCCAGGACGTGCTCCTGAAGTCGGAGCTGGACCGCAAGGGTCTGTTCCGTGCCATGTGGCACGCCCGCCAGCGCCAGCGCGCGCAGTCGCATCTGCAACACGGCGCGCTGCACGACGAGCTCACCAGCCTGGCCAAGCGCACGCTGCTCTCGCAGCGCATCGCCAATGCGCTCGCCCGCTCGCGGCGCATCGGCAACACGTTTGCCGTGATGTACATCGATCTCGATCACTTCAAGCGCATCAATGACACGTACGGGCACGATGTCGGAGACGCGGTGCTGGTCGGGGTCAGCCAGCGGCTCAAATCGGCGGTGCGCGAGTACGACACCGTGGCGCGACTGGGCGGTGACGAGTTTGCCATCTTGCTCGACAGCCTCGACGGCGCGGGTGAGGTGGAGACCGTGGCTCAGCGCGTGCTCGCCTCGCTACAGCCGCCCATCCCCGTTCACGGCCGCCAGCTCGAGGTGACCGCCAGCATGGGCATCAGCGTGTTCCCCGAGGGGGGAACGGCCGCCGAAGAGCTGCTGCGCAGCGCGGATCAAGCCATGTATTCGGCGAAGCGCGCCGGTCGCAATACGTACTCGCTGCGGCCCCAGTCCAACCTGGGCTTCTCCTCCAAGCCGCCGGCAGCCGCGCTTTCGTCGAAGCCGCCGGTCTCCAGCGCCTTTCCGATCTCCAACGTGGTGCCCGCACCGAGTTCCTTTCCGGCGTCCGGCCCCGCGCCTGCCGGCAGCACCTTTGCCGGGGGGACGGGCACGTCCGTGCCACCCGCGCGCTCGGCTCCCGCGCTGCCCGCAATCGGCTCCAGCGCGCGCTGAGCCATCGAAGCGCTGACAGCCCCGGGCGGATCCGCTATACCGGGCGCGTCTGTGGCTTCTTCTGCTGTTCCTTCCGGCGCCCCGCATCTCGCCACGCTGCTCGTTTCATGCGTGGATCGGCCGGGCCTGGTCGCTGCCCTGGCCCAGGTGCTGACCGGTCACGGCGCAAACATCCTGGACGCGGATCAGCACCGCAACGAGCCGGCGGCGCAGTTCTTCCAGCGCATCCGCTTCGACTTTTCGGGGCTGCTGACCGATCGAGGAACGCTCGAGCGCGCGCTGTCCGAGGTGGCGCAGCGCTTCGGCATGGACCTGCGACTGTACTACCAGAGTGAAGAGCGGCGCGTGGCCATCTTCGTATCGCAATATGACCATTGCCTGCACGATCTGCTCTGGCGCCATCGCAGCGGTGAGCTGCCCTGCAGCATCCGGCTGATCCTCAGCAATCGGCCCGATCTGGCGCGCGTGGCCGAGCACGAGGCGATTCCGTTTCTGGTCTTCCCGATCACGCCGGAGAACAAGCTCGAGCAAGAGGCGAAAGAGATCGAGCTGCTGGAGCGTGAGCGGATCGACCTGATCGTGCTGGCCCGCTACATGCAGATCCTGAGCCCCTCTTTCGTGCAGCGCTTCCGGCACCGCGTGATCAACATCCACCACTCCTTCCTGCCCGCGTTCGCGGGCGGCAAGCCGTACCATCAGGCGGCGGAGCGCGGAGTGAAGCTGATCGGTGCCACTGCCCACTACGCCACGGAGACGCTCGACGAGGGGCCGATCATCGAGCAAGACGTGATCCGCACCACGCACAAGGACTCGATCGGCGACCTGATCCGCAAGGGGCGCGATGTCGAGCGCAGCGTGCTCGGGCGGGCGGTGCGCTGGCACCTGGAGCACCGGGTGCTGCTGGACGGCCACAAGACGATCGTGTTCCGCTGAGGCGGAACAACCGCCCGGCCGGCCCGGTTGCCGCTGTCGGAG
>JAICTU010000712.1 GCA_025936205.1 Polyangiaceae bacterium
CCTTCGCCTCGGGAAGCGATCACAGGCCAAGGGCGGGAAGCCATCGGAGCGCTTCACCGGCGGGAAAGGAGACCGAATGACCCAGCATCACAGCAGTCCCACCAAGTCCAGCAGCCGTACTTCAGCGCCGCACTTGTCTGTGTGCCTTCGGCACACGTGCATGACGGCTGGCGCCGACCCGGGCTATCGTGGCCCGGGTGACAGCCGGGCCGCGTGCCCGACAGGCGGCGTTTCCCCGGCCAGTGGCAGCCAGCAGGGCGGCATCGCGGCGTTCACGGAGTCGAGCGCGCGAGCCTCACGACCAGGTGAGCCACAGCTAGCGCATGCGTGCCGAGCGCCGGCATCCATGAGGGGCGTCGCGTGCTCAGCGCGCGGCGAAGATTACGTCGGAGGAGCGGGTCCAGTGATCTGAGCCAGAGCGCTCGAGTAGTTCCAGGGCATCCACGCGGCGGGGTCGTCGGCGACGCGCTCGTGATGCCGTTGCAGCGCGACGAGGTAACCGAAGACGTCGATCTTGGCGAGCTCGGCGGTGTGGATGATGCTCATGAACAGGTCGCCCACGCGAGCACCGTTGAGCGTCTTGTAGAACAAGGCGGTCTTGCGGTGCAGGATGGCCTTCTTCAAGACTCTTTCGCACAGGCTATTGTCGAGTGGCGCGCCAGGGACGCGCAAGAAGAGCGTGAGCGCGTCCCAGTGCTTGGTCATGTACTCGATGGCATCGCCGAGGACGCTGTTGGGTTCGATGGTGCGAGCTTCGAATTGCTCGGCGAACCACTTCTTCAGCCCGTCCAGCACGGGAGCGCTTGCGGCCTGGTGAAAGAGCAAGCGCTCGTCGGCGGAGAGGTTGCGTTCTTTCGTGATGGCGTCGTTGCGATACACCTGTGCGACGGCCTCGAGCACTTGGCGAACTTCGTCTGGGAACGAGCTTTCGACGTCGATGAACCTACGCCTCGCGTGGGCGTTGCATCGAGCGAGCAGGGTCGCGAACTCCTCGGGGAGATTGCGTGAGAGGCCATCGCACATCTGAATGGGAGCGGCGAGCTCGGCGTTGCGCTGAGCGAGCAGGACAGTGAGGTTTTCGCCAGCGTGCTTTTGCCCGGTGAAGAACAGCGCAATCTGGTGCTGGTCTTTCGTGGCCACGATGCCGGAGGTGAAGACGCCGGTGCGCCCCTCGAAGTCGCCGTCGGTGTCGAGCTCCTCGCGGCGCACGGGGTCCTCGAGCTCGAGCACCTTCATGGTGGTGTCGTCGTTGTAGATCACCTGACCGTCGGCAGCCTGTTGGATGAGCTCGGCGTAGACAGCGTCGTAACGGCGAGCGGCGTCGCGCACGACTTCCCATTGGGTGGAAGCGGGCAGCGGAATGCCGAAGCCCTGCTGCAGGCGCTCGAGTCGATTCCAGGGCAGGCCGGAGCCGTACTTCAAGAGGGCGATCATGCTCGAGGCCGTCTCGTCGTACTTCTCGGAGCCGACGCCGTCGGGGGACTGAGCCGTGAACACTTCGCCGCAGGCGTTGCAACGCAAGCGCTCGAGCTCGTAGATGGTAGCGAGCAGCGGCGCCATGCCGCGCACGCGCACGAGCTGCGCGGGTGGGGGCAAGACATAGACCTTGCCTCGCCGACACTGTGGGCACGTCTCCTTGTCGTGCAAGGACTCGTGCGGCACGCTGACTCTCTCCGCGCCCGTGTACGCGGAGGCGGGATTGCGCCCGTGACCTTTGCGCTTGGGCTCGCTCGGACTCGAGTCCGTCGGAGCATCGCCCGCCGTCGATGCTTGCGCCGGGGGCGCCGCTGTTGGAGCGCTGTCGGCCGCGGGCGTCGGTGAGGCAGCGCCGTCCTTCGGTGGGGTAGCTGCCGGCTCCGAGCTCGATGCAGCGCTTGCTGACGGTGTTCCACCCGATGCTTGACCCTTCGAGCCCACGAGGTGGCTCGTCTTCTCCGTGCTCGGGCCGAAGAGCATGCGACGCAGCCGTTGGATCGAGGCTCCCTTCGCCTCCAGCTCTCGCGTCAGGAAGACCAGGGTGTCGACTGCGCCTCGGAGCTTGTCGACCTCGATGTCAACGAGCGGTCCCGTCATGGCGCGCGCGAGGATGGCTTTCAGCTCGCTCAGCTCGATCTGGCTGACGCCGACCGGTGCACGACGGGGCTTACCCTGCTTCTTTTGCCGACGCTCGAGTTGACGTCGCGAGGAGCTCATGAGCAGCTCCTTCTCGAGAACCACTCTTGGCTCTCGAACGGTGCGAGCGAGACCTCGATGGAGAGCTGCTTCACGAGCGCAACCGCTACTCGAGTCGTGCGGGTGATGAAAGCGAAACGCGACCGCGGAGCGCTTCGTTTTTTGTATATGGAATTCTATTTGCGGGCTGTTTCAGCCCTGACACGAGGCTGCTGCGGCTCGGCGCGGTCGCGAGCTCGACCCCACGCGCATCGGCCGCGGCCCTCGGTACCGACCCAGACCGCCGATCAGCTCGGTGGGCTCACGGGGCGCCAGACAGGGGCGCCTCGCGCGGCCGTCCAGTCCCCAGCGAACAACAACACTGACAGCTCATGGGCTTCGAGAGCAGTGACGGCGCGCTCCGCTGACGTGGGCCAGTGCTCGAACTTCCCCTTCGACAGCCGCTTTTGGCACAGCCAAAATCCCTGCCCGTCGTACACCAGAATCTTTACGGACGTGCTCCGACGGTTGCGAAAGACGTACGCCGTGCCGCTGAACGGATCCGACGCCAGATTGGCTTTGCAGACTTTCGCCATGCCATCGATGCCTCGCCGAAAGTCCTGCGGCTCGACCGCGACCAAGATGCGCATCTGCGGCGTGAGCTGGATCACGCCCGCCCACTCCAGCACGCCCGAATCAGCTCGGCCACGTCGAGCTCACCGCTCCGCAGCCGTACCGTCAGCCGCTGCCCGCTCGACCCCACCACCTCCACGATGGGACCGCTCGCGCCCGCGGCTGCGGACAGCAGCGCTGGCGGCAGGTCCACGAACGTCGCCGGAGGTGGGGGGCTCTCTCGGCGGCGCTGCCGCGGCTCTCCCGCCTCGGCGCGCGTGCGCAACGAGTCGTAGCTCAGCCGCAGAGCTTGGGCGGCCGCGTATACGCCGTGCTTCCGCGCCAGCTCTACCGCCGCCCACCAGAGCGGCTCGGGCATCGGGGAACGCTGGACCCGCGTCTGGCGCCAGCGCTCAATCTGCGTGCGAAGGGGGTCGATGCGAGCGTCGAACAAACGGATCTTCTTGCGTCCCACGGGGGCTCCTGTCGTGGCGAGTGGACCCGCTCACGCTACCCCGGGCGCCGCCCCGGCTCATGCACGCTAGCCGGAAGGACACGCGCCTCTACCTCAGCGGCCGTGCGCGGGTCCAGCCACCCTCCGTGCCGGGAAACGCCTTTCGCACCAGCGCCACTCCCTCAAATTGCTGGCGCGAGATCGGCGCCGACCACATCAGATGGAGTGCGCCGTAACACAAATGACGACGACGCTGACGTAACCAAACTGCTTAGCAGGCTTAGTGAGATTCAAGCG
>JAICTU010000245.1 GCA_025936205.1 Polyangiaceae bacterium
CGACGCCCTCGGCAAATCGCGCTCAGGCCCCAGCTTCGGCGGCAATGACGAGAAGGAGCAGACGCTCAACCAGCTCCTGGCCGAGCTCGACGGCTTCAGCCCCGAGCACGGGGTGGTGCTGCTGGCCGCCACCAACCGCCCGGAGATCCTGGATCCCGCGCTGCTGCGCGCCGGCCGCTTCGACCGCAGCGACCTGACGGTGGTGCTGGCCGCCACCAACCGCCCCGACGTGCTCGACCCGGCGCTGCTGCGCCCCGGGCGGTTCGATCGGCGTGTGCTCGTGGACCGTCCGGAGCTGGAGGCGCGGCGCGCGATCCTGGACGTGCACGTGCGCGACAAGCCGCTCGCGTCCGACGTGGATCTGCAGCAGATCGCGCGCGACACGCCCGGCTTCTCCGGCGCCGACCTGGCCAACCTGGTGAACGAGGCGGCGCTCGGCGCCACGCGCAACGACGCCGACTCGATCGCGCAGCGCGACTTCGACGCGGCCTACGAGAAGATCGTGCTCGGCGATCCGCGCGAGGGCAAGCTGCAGCCGGCCGAGCGGCGCCGTGTGGCGGTGCACGAGAGCGGGCACGCGGTGATCATGCACTTCAGCCCGCATGCCGAGCCATTGCGCCGCGTGAGCATCTTGCCCCGCGGCATGGCTCTGGGCGTGACGCAGCAGACGGCGCCGGAAGACCGCCATATCATCACGCAGCCCGAGCTGGAGGCGCAGCTGAGCGTACTGCTCGGCGGCTATGCGGCGGAGCGCAGCGTACTCGGCAACATCTCCTCCGGGGCGGCCGACGACTTGAAGCGCGCGACGGAGATCGCCTTCAAGATGGTCGCGCACTACGGAATGAGCGAAAAGGTGGGGCCAGTGTTTCACGAGCATAAGGTCGAGCACCCCTTCCTCGGCCAGCGACTGGCGACGGAAGGGGGCACCAGCGACGTGACGGTGCGCCAGATGGAAGATGAGGTGCGCAACCTGCTCGTCCACGCGCAGCGCGAGGCCGAGCGCCAGCTCTCCGAGCACCGCCCGGCGCTGGATCGCCTGGTCGACGCGCTGCTCGAGAAGGAGACCCTGGAGATCGAGGCGCTGCGCGGTCTGCTCGGGCCCTCTGTGCGCGATCAGCGCGAAACCCCGGACAGCGGAGTCCTACATTGATCCAGCTATCGGTGAACTTGAACAAGGTGGCTCTGCTGCGCAACAGCCGCGGCAGCGACAACCCGGGCGTGCTGTTCGCGGCGCGCACCGCCATCGAGGCGGGCGCCGCCGGCATCACGCTGCACTGGCGACAGGACAATCGCCACGCGCGCGCCGAAGACGTGCGCCAGTGCGTGCGGCTGTGCCAGGAGGCGCGCGTCGAGTTCAATCTCGAGGGCGACCCTCGATCCGAGCTGGTGGCGCTGGCGCTCGAGCTGCGGCCGACGCAGCTCACGATCGTGCCGGTCACGCCGGGCGAGGTGACCAGCGATCACGGCTGGGATCTGCCTCGGCACACGGCGGCGCTCGCCCCGGTGGTGAAGTCCGCGCGCGCCGCCGGGATCCGCGTGGCGGTGTTCATGGATCCGGACCCGGAGCGCATCGCGCTCGCCAAAGAGACGGGCGCCGACCGGGTGGAGATCTACACCGAACCCTATGCCGCCGCGTTCGGTACGGAGCGGGGAGCGCACGAGCTCGGGCGCGTACGCGACGCGGCGCGGGCGGCCACGCAGGCGGGCCTGGGCGTGAACGCCGGGCATGATCTGAGCCTCGTGAATCTGCCTGCACTCGCGCGGGAGGTGCCCGAGATTTTGGAGGCCTCGATCGGGCACGCACTGCTCGCTGACGCACTGTATCTCGGTCTATCGGAAGCGGTGCGGCGCTATCGACGCGCGGCCGAGGGGCTCGACGTGGCGAGCGTGCGCACCAAGTAGCGAGTGCGCAAAGTTGCCCCGGAAGCTCGCATGGATTGCTCCTGCTCGCTCCGCTCTGACACACCCTGTAGGCCGACGGCGGTAGTTCGGCTCAAGACTGCTCTCGCGCCGTCGCTCACAGATCGGGCGCCGAGAGCAGAAAGCCGCCCTGGTCACTGCTACCCACCTGCGTCTACACGAGCCAACCGCATGCCATGGTCGCCAATGCCCCCCGCCACTCACCGTAGCAACACCTCGCCTCGCAAAGGGCTCGAGTTGCTGCAGGTGCAATGGGATGACGCCGCGGGCGTCGCATTCGTCTCGCACCCGCAGGGCTTGCTGCTCGAGACACCAGAAGAGGTCGAGCGCTGGCGGGACGAGGTGTTCAGCAAGCTGGCCGAGGTGGAGCAGCAATGTGGCGGTCGCTTTCCCATCGTCGTCTCCCTCGACGGCGTGACGATCCGCCCGAACGTCGCGGAGCTCTACGGCGGCGTGGTCAAGACCTACGCCGAGCGCTTCGCGAGCGGCATCGCTCGCTATACCCGGCGCCCCAACGGCGTGGGTCAGGTCGTGGCGGTCACGGCCATGAAAGAGGGCTTCAAGGCCAACCTCTTCACCAGCCGCTCTGAGGCCATCGCACATGCGCTGTCCGGAGCCGAGAGCGTTTCGTCGAAGCCGCGCTCGACCTGAGACGCGCGCTCGGCGCCGATCGCTGGCCTTCGCCCGGCGCCGGTCCGATGGAGCCCTGCGGGCAAGCTACTCGTTCTTCGAGCTGTCGGGGCCGTCCGCGTCCGCTTTCCACTCCAGCGAGCCCGCGCCGAGCAGCGAGCAGACCACCGGCAGCGCGCCGGGATAACGCGCGAAGAGCGCGGCGTCGAAGGCGCCGCCTTCGATCAGCGCCTCGAGCCACTCGAGCCAGCCCGGCTCCACGGGGTATTCGGCGCCGTCCGCGAACAGCCACAGCTCGCTCGCGCGGGGCACGAGCAGGAAACGCGCCGCGGGCCGCCGCACCAGCGCGTCGCCGCCGCGCAGGCGCCGCTCGACCTTCTTCGCGCTGCTCGCTTCGCCCACCACCTCCAGGTTGGGCTTCGGCCGCGTGAGGTAACGGCACAGAAAGCCATCCAGCTCGTCGTCAGCGAGCGCGAGCCCGCCGCGCACCAGCTCGCGCAGCTGACGCAGATCCGCCTCGGCGATGCGGCTCGGGCGCTCGGCGAGCTCGCGCCCTGGATCCGCAAAGCGCACCTCGCCGGCGCGGCTCAGCAGCTGCTCCGCGAGCGCACCCATCAACTCGCGCCGATCGGGAGCACGGAAGCCGATCGAATAGGTCATGGCCTTGTCGAGCGCGAGCCCGTAGTGCGCCACGTTGGGCGGCAAGTACAGCAGATCCCCCGGCTCGACCACGAACTCCTGCTCAGGCTGAAAGCGTTGGAGGATCTTCAGCTCCGCCTCCGGGTCGAGCGCGGGATCAAACTTCTCGCTCAGCTGCCAGCGCCGGCGCCCCTGCGCCTGCAGCAGGAACACATCGTACTGATCGGTGTGCGGCCCCACCGAACCACCCGGCGCCGCGAAGCTGATCATCACGTCGTCGATGCGCCAGTCGGGGATGAAGCGAAACGCCGCGAGCAAGCTCGCGACCTCGGGCACCCACTTGTCCACGTCTTGCACGAGCAACGTCCAGTCCTGCTCGGGCAAGCTCTCCAGCCGCTCGGGCTCGAACGGCCCATGCTCGAGCCGCCAGCGCCCACCGACCTTGCCCAGCACGAGCCGGGCTTCGATCTCGTCCTCGCAAGCCATGCCGGCGAGGTCATCTGCGCTGAGCGGAGAGACGAAGCCGGGCAGGGCGTTGCGGATCAGCAGGGGCTTCTTCTGCCAGTGCTGGGCCAGGAATTGCTGGGGGGTCAGGGAGCCGAACATGGGGGCGGTATAGACCTCGGGCCACCTCCGTGTCATACGCTCGCGCATGCACGGCTCGCACTGGCCCGGCAGGGAGAACGCCTGGACGTTCCTCGCGCCCATGGAGGGGATCACCGATCCGGCCTTCCGGGAGCTGATCGCGCGCCGGCCGGGGGTAGGGGTGGTGTGCACCGAATTCGTCCGCATCGCGGCCACGGGGCTGGGGGCCAGGCATTTGCAGCAGCAGGTGGTGCGGGCGCCCGGGGCCGCGCTGTCGGTGCAGGTGATGGGTAATCATCTCGAGCACATGGCGGAGGCCACCGAGATCGTGGCGCAGGCGGGCGCCGATCTGGTGGATCTGAACGTGGGCTGTCCCGCGCCGCGCGTGGTGCGCAAGGGCGTGGGTTCGGCGATGCTGCGGGACCCGGAGTTGCTGCGGCAGGTGGTGAGCGCCATGCGTTCGCGCACGCGCGGCTGGCTTTCGGCGAAGATGCGCGCGGGCTTCGACGATGCCGCCGGCGCGGTGGCGAGCGCGCGGCTGATCGAGGCGGCGGGCGCGGATCTGATCGCGGTGCATCCGCGGCGCCAGGTCGACTTTTTTCACGGGGTGTCGGACTGGCGCATCATCGCGGAGATCAAGCGCTCGGTGGCCATCCCGGTGATCGGCAACGGGGACGTGTGGTACGCGGCCGATGCGCTGCGCATGCGCGCCGAGACGGGCTGTGACGGTGTGATGATCGGGCGCGGAGCGCTGCGCAATCCCTGGATCTTCGAGCAGCTGGACGCGCTGTTGCGCGGTCTGCCCGTGCCGCGGCCGAGCGGAGATGAGGTGCTCGCGCACTTCGACGCGCTGGCAGAGATGTTCGAGCGCAACTCGCCCGGGCGCACCCTGGGCATGCTCAAGGAGCAGCTGCGCTACCTGTGCCGCTGCGTGCCGGATGCCGCGGAGCTGACGCGCAACGCGGCGCGTTGCAGCACGCTGCTCGAGATGCGCGCCGTGCTCGGTGCGCGGCTCGCTGGGGAGCGCCCCGAGGCCCTCGATCTGGGCGCCGAGGGCGGGCAGCTCGAGCGTTCGGGTAGTATTTTAGCCGCCTGAGCACGCAACAAATCGCGAGTTTCACCGTCCGTCCATCGAGCCGCAGGAGCGCGGTTCGCGGAGGAGGCCATGGTGAAACGCGGAGTGGTTGCGGGCGCCGTGCTCGTGTTCGGATGGGGGTGTGGCTCGCCTCGACTGGGCGCGCCGATCGCGCAGTTTCCGACTCGAACGGAGCTGGAGACGGTGGCGCAGCAGCCCGCCACGCCGGTGGCTCCGTTCCAGGTCCTGAGCGTGGATCGCTGGCAGTTCTCGGGGACGGCGCCCGCTCCGGGCAGTGCCTACCCCAGCGCGACCGCCTGGGACGCGCAGCTGCACGCCGCCGTCGCCGCCAAGCCCGGGCTCCAAGCAAGCCCGGAGCTGCGCTGCGCGGCGTCCGAGGCGGCCCGTTTCTACGTGGAACACTCCGCTTTCCCCGACGGCGCGCTGCGTGCCTGGCTGGTGGCGCGCTGTGGCAGCAGCCTGTCTCATACGAGCATCAACAGCTTGACCCTGCAGGTCGATGATGCGCGGACCGAGGCGGACATCGCCGCCTCGGTGCAGGACCAGGTGAAGCAGCTGATCGCCGGCCTGGCTGCCCAGAGCTCCGTCGGGCTCGCCTTCGCGCGCGGCCAGGGGCGGGCGGGCGTGGTGCTCTTCCACGGCGCGCCGCTGGTCGCTCTGGACCACTTACCAGCGCAGGTGACCGGGGACCTGTTCCGGATCAGCGGGCAGCTGCTCGGGGGTGCCGCGAGCGCCGAAGCCTTGGTCACCCTGGGGCACTACGGCGTGACGCTGTGCGAACCGGACCGGCGCCTGGAATCTTCACGCTTCGCCTTCACCTGTCCGATGAGCATGCAAGACGAGCAGGCCGTGGTGCAGATCCTCACCCGCCGCCCGCAGCGGCTGCTCGCGCAGCCGGTGTTGCGCGCCATGATACTGCGCAGCGCCGACGCTGGCAGGGTCTACGACGAGGAGTTTGCCGAGCTGGGCGCGCGCCCCACGGGCAGCGCGCCGCCCGGGAAGCTCCCCAGCTTCCAGGACTCCCTGCTCACGGCCCTGAACCGGATCCGCCGGGCGGCGCACGAGGACCCGCTCGCGCTGGAGACGCGCCAGAGTCGGTTCAACACGCAGCTGGCGCCGCAGTTCTTCCAAGCCTCGTACGGCGACGATGGGGAGCGCAGTGATCGGATCGCGTTGGGCGTGCTCGCGGGCTGGGACGTGGACGGCCTGATCCGCGGCGGGGGCGTCTACGCGAACGACGAACAGACGCTGGACGGCGCGCGCTGGCTGGGCATGGCCCTGAAGGACCCGATGGGACGCGCCACATTCCTCGATCCCGAGATGTCCAGGATCGCGATCGGAACGCTGCCGCGCGAGGCGTCGGGCGTGATGGCGCTGGTCAGCACCTATGCGCTGTTCGACTCGGCGGAGCATTCCTCGGAAGAAGACGAAATCTTCACCGAGCTCGCCAAGCAGCGCGAGGCGCGCGGCCTGCCGGCGCCCTTGCGCCGGGCGCGCGGCAAGGAGCTGACGGACGCGCTGCTGCGCATCGCCGGGGGCCAGATCAACGGCGCCGAGGCCCTGCAGCGGGCCCTGAACACCGTGGGCGCTGCGACGGGTCTGGAGATGCAGGGACTGGTGATTGAGACCAGCGATATCTCCATGATCCCGCTCGCGGCCGGCTTGCTCGCTCCTGGCAGCCTGCAGCTGGAGGTGGGCGTGGCGCACTACAAGCCAAGCGGCGGCGCCTGGGGGCAATACGTGGTGCTCTATCTGTTCACGAGGGACGCAGCGGCCGAGGAGGGAGGACGGCGCGCGGCCGCGCCGGGCTCGCCCGGGCTCCTGACAGCACTTCGGGTCGAGTAGAGCCTTGCAGGCACCCTGAACGGCTGTGCCGGTCCGGCAGGTGACCCGAGGCCTTCGGACGCGCGCGACCGCGTGCTATAGCCGCCGAACCATGGCGGATACGAGCAAGTCGAGGTCGGCGGCACTGGGCGGAGCGATGGAGCGCCGCTGCAATAGCTGCAATGGCAGCGGTGAAGTGGGTACGGAGGCGGGCCCGGTGGATTGCCCCGATTGCGGGGGCTCGGGGGCTCTGCCGCATCCCAGCGTGCTCGTCGAGTGGCGCATCCGCGACATCGAGCGGGCCCGGGCGGGCGGCAGCGACGAGGCGGCGACGGACATCCGCTGGCTGATCGCGGAGCTTCGGCGTGCGCGCACGGCTCTGACGGAGATCGCGAGCCTGGCCGAGGACGCCGGTGATTCGGAGACGGCGCGGCGGCTGCGAGTCACCGCGGGGCAAGCCCTGGAGTTGTTCGAAGTGCAGCCGGTCAGCGCCGTGCGCTAACTCAGAACGAGCCCTCAGAACGAACACTGCGCGGTGCCGATGACGCTGTCGGCGACGACGATGCCCTGAGAGCCATTGCCGCCGAAGCGCGCCGCGTCGCAGACGCTGCCCGCATCGGAGCAGCCGGGGGTCAGCCGCGTGGGGCAGGCGCCAGGGTTGTCTGCCAGGCATTGCAGGAGCGCGTTGCACTGGGCCGCCGCTGCGCCGGCATTCGCTTCGCAGCTGACGGTGGCCGAGAGCGCCCGTGCGCAGCGCGTGCAATCGGCGCCATTGCCCCCGCAGCAGCGCCCGTCCTGGCACACGCCGCGGTCGCATTCGCTGTCGAGATCGCAGGCTTGGCCCGGGCCGCAGGCACCGCACACACCGCCGCAGTCGACGTCGGTCTCGCTGCCGTCGCGCTGGTTGTTGGCGCAGTTGGCGCACCTGCCGTCCAGGCAGCTGGCGCCAGCGACGCAGTCCTGCGCGACCTGACATTGCTGCCCGAGCGCGCAGCGCGCGCAGGCGGCATCCGTGCCGCCGCAGTCGACGTCGGTCTCGGTGCCGCTGCGCTGATTGTCCTCGCAGGGTTGTACGCGGCACGTGCCGCCCTGGCAGAGCCCACTGTCGCAGTCGGCGTTGCGTGCGCACTGGCTGCCGATGGGGCAAGCGCCGCACTGCGAGTTGCCGCAGTCGATGAAGGGCTCGTTGCCGTTGCGTACGCCGTCGTTGCAGCGCGGCGGCTGGCAGCAGCGCGCGATGCCCTGCGCGCAGCCCCGGTTGTCGCAGACTTGGCTGTCGCAGTCGTCGTCGGCACGGCAGGCGCGGCCGGGAACGCAGGGATCGCAGCGGCCACCACAGTCGGCAGCGCTTTCGTTCTGGTTCAAAAGACCGTCGTCGCAGCTGGGGGCGACGCAGGCTCCGGCGCGGCACACGCCCGTGGCGCAGTCCGCGTTCGCGCTGCACGCAGTGCCCACGGGGCAGGGGGGACAGCTGCCGCCGCAATCGGTCGCGATCTCGCTGCCGTTGCGGACGTTGTCCGCGCACGAGACCTGCGTGCAGAGCCGGGTGGCCTCGGGGCAAAACAGGCCTTCCGTGCAATCTTCGCCCGCCGCGCAACCGCCGCCCTCGGGGCAGCGCGCAGGGCAAGGGCCGGCGCAATCCACTCCGGTCTCGCCCTGGTTGGTGATGCCGTCCGCGCACGTCGCTGCGAGACACGCCCCGGCCTCGCAGTGCCGCGAATCGCAATCGGCATTGGTCACGCACTCGGGGGAAGCCTCCGCGGCGGGAGGAGGAGTCTGCAGCAGCGGACACCCTGCCTGCTGCTCGGCGCCCTGGCAGCTGTTCGGGGCGCCGGCATCCGGCTCGGACGCTGGGCTCGGCTCGGACGGGGCCGGCTCCGAGGATGCCGGCTCCGGCGCCGCCGGCTCGGGAAGCCCGATGGGCTCGCTCGGAGCGGTGACGGAGGGCGTGCCTGCATCGGGAGTCAGCGCATCGACCTCGGTGGGCGTGAACGAGTCATCGGTCAGCGTGCACGAGGCAACCTGCAGCATCGAGCCGAGCAGGGCCGCATCGAGAACAGCCCAGCAGATGGAGCGCGAGGAGCGTGACATGACGAGTTCGAGCAGGGGCTGAGATAGCCGGTGACTGGGCGAGGTGCAACTCGTGCACCAACGCATCACCACCCTCGGCCGGTCGACCCCGGAATGTTACTCGATCCGGACCCGAAGTCGATCGCGCGATGACAAAGAAGGCTCCAGGGCGGCCCTCCGCAACAAATGAGAGGTCGCGAAAGGCGGCAGCCGTGGCGCGATGCAGCGCACGACCCTGGACGGCGAACGCCGGGGGTCGCCCGCGTCGCTCGCGTCTCGCTGGCGAGCAGCTTCTCGCTGGGGCAGCTGCGGGCAGTCGAGCAGCAGGCGCGTGTGGAGCTTTCGCGTGATTCACTGGTGCAACAAGCGACGTGTCGCGTCGAAAAGTGCCTACATCGGCGCTGTGTCGTGGGGAGGCAACGCGGGTCACGCCGCGCAGTGCTGTGCGCGTAGCGCGCGCCAGAGGCCAATTGAAGGCGCGTGTGGGAGCCAGAGCAAAAAACCCCGTGCTGACTGCAGTGCGGAAACGATTCCCGGTTCCTTTGAGCCAAAAATCACGGTTCGCGAACGTTCGACGATCCACTTTTCGCGATCTCGATGCCGGGCTCGAGCATGAATGAGCAGAGCGGCCTGCCATCCGCTCTCGGTAAAAGATTCGAGCAAACGCCTGGAGGCGTCACCGGAGGCATGTGTTGGACCCTCTCGCCCAAGACCGCGTGTTTACGGACTCTGGCCCTGTTTCCTCTGGAGATGCGTCCAGATCGCTGCTGGATGCTCACAGAGCGCCCGAGCCGCTGGAGTCGAGTCTGCCCGCGCCCAGCGGCAGTGGCCTGGACGGGCACGTGCAGGTGTCGAGCCTGGCCGCGGCCCTGGCCGCCGTCGATGAGCTGGCCTCGTGTCGCGAGACGAACGGCATGCTGCGCCTCGCCATCGAGCTTGCTCGCAGCCGGCTGGGGCTCGAGCGCGTGGGCTTGTTCCTGCGCGACCGCGGCTGCGAGCGCATTCTGATGCGCGGCACCTTTGGTACGGGAGCTCACGGCGAGACGACGGATGAGCGCGCCTTGTTCCACGAGTTCGAGCAACGCGACTATCAGGCCTTGATCGGCGCGCGTCTGTCCGGCGGGTTCGGTCAGTATCGGCCGCATTCGCCGCTGTTCGCGGCCGAGCCAGGCCGCACCGTGGTGATCGGCCAGGGCTGGGTGATGGCCACGCCGCTGGTCGCGGCACGCGACGTGGTGGGCGTGATGTACAACGACTCGGCGCTCACGCACGCCCCGGTGGACAGCAACAAGCAGGCGGCCGCGGCCGTGTTCTGCACGCTGCTCGCCGTGCTCTATCAGACGCGCCGCGGCGGAGTGAGCTGGCAACCCCTGCCGCGCAAGTCCGGTCAGGGGCCGCTGGTCGAGCGGGTGCTGCGCGCGCTCGCCGACGATCTGCCGATCACCGGCGAACGGCTCGCGGCCGAGCTGGGGGTGAGCCCCGGGCATCTGGCGCGTTCGTTCAAGCGCGAGATGGGGGTGTCGCTCGTCGACTACCGCAACCGCTTGCGGCTCGATCGCTTCTTCGAGTCCATCCAGCGCCGGGGCGGCGGCGGCAACCTGCTGGACGCGGCCCTGGAGGCCGGCTTCGGCAGCTACGCGCAGTTCCACCGCGTGTATCGCAAGTTCCTGGGCACCACGCCGCGCGACGTGTTCGCGAGCGCGCGCGCTGCCGAGAGCAAGGCCGCAGAGAGCGCCGCGCTGGAAATCTAGCGGACCGCAGCGTTGCAGGGAAGCGGAGCTCACCCTGCAACGCCCTCGCAACCGAGCTAGAAGAAGATCGCCTGCGCGCCGAAGGTCACCGAGTTTGCTTCGCCGCCGGGGTCGTTCTTCACGTGCTGGAAGTTACCGACCAAGCGCAACGCCGGGCCCATGATCAGGTAGCTGACCGCCGCGTCGACGGACCAGACCTTGGTAGAGTCATCCCCGAGGCCCATCTGGAAGCGCAGCATCGGCTGGATGTTTCCGATGCCCACCTTGGGCGTCGCGTAAGCGCCGGTGAGGTAGAAGGCCGTCTTGCCGTAGCCCGGGTAGTCGCCGCCCGTGATGTACAAGCCGCCCTCGCCGGTGGCCCAGCCGCCGTTGGCCAGCTTCATCTCCGCCAGCACATCCGCGTTCACCTCGACGTAGTCGTCCGTGGCGGGGGGCACGCCGGCGGGGGAGCTCTCCCCGTCGCCCTGGTACTGGGCACCGAGGCCCACCGCGACGATGTCCTTCTCGCCGAAATAGCTCGCGTTACCGAAGTACCCGGGCTCGGTGCCGATGAAGTCGTACTGCAGCCGTCCCGAGAACAGCATGCTCTCGTCGACGCCACCGCTATCGAACGCACCCAGCACGTACTTGAACTTGCCACCTTGCAAGTCGCCCCAGACGCTGATGCCCGCGTTACGACCGTAATCCCCTTCGTGCGGCACGAAGCCGATCCCACCCGTGTAGTTCCAGGGGATGGCGAAGAAGGGCCCGCCATAGTTCGCTCGATCCACGGGCACCAGTAGCTGCCCGACCCAGACATGGAACTCGTCTTGCAAATCGAAGCCGATGATCGCGTCCTCGATGCCGACAGTTCCGTGGGAGCCCCCCGCGTTGATGTTGAGCGTGACGCTGACGTTCTCGTGGATCTTCCCGCCGGCATGTAGCTCGCCGTAAGGATTGAATTTCTGGTCATCGAGCTTCTTCGGGTCGTCGTGGTTCTGGAAGGTCACGTCGGCGCGCAGCCACGCCGCGACGCCGATCGGAGGCAGCTTCCTGGGCTCGGTCGCCGTGCTCGGCATGGCTTCGTTCGGTGTGGTGGCCGCCGGCTCCGCGGCGGCCAGCTTGATCTCGGCGGCGGGGGCCGGGGCTGCAGGTGCCGGTTCTGCAGGCGTCTGTGCCTGGGAGTGCGCGACGAGCAGCGAAGCGATGCCTGCGACGGAGGTCGACAAGGCGCCGAGGCGGATTCTGCGGAAATTCCTCAGACTCATGGACGTGGTTTCCTTCGAAGCAAGAAGAGAGACGACCTGCCCGCGCCGCGCGTCGCGCGGCTGGGTGACATCGACAGCTATCGCTATCTGTCACCCGGTGTTGCTCGAGTGTTTCCAACGCACCAGTTTGTTGCGAACGGCGTCAGAGATTGGACTAACTCAGGCTGGACGATCGTGGCTCAGCGCCGTCCACGAAGGGGGTATGCACACGCGCGGCGCAGACGCAGTTGCACGGATGCCCTGCGCGACGTAGTCGCGCGCGACGCTCAGCGTCATCGCCGTCAGCGCGCCCTTGCTGGTTGAATAAGCGAAGTGATCTTCGAGACCGAGCAGGCGAGCGCTTCGTCAGTAGAGCTCGAACTCGGCACCCTCGGTCGCCGTCGAGTCGCCGCCGACGAAGACCTGGAAGCGGCCCGGCTCGGCCCCGACCGAGAGATCGCGCCGGCAGAACGCCAGATCGCTCGCGGAGAGCGAGAAGCGCACGCGTTCGGAGGCGCCCGCTGGCAGCTCGACGCGCTGGCAGCCTTTCAGCTCCCGTACCGGCCGCGTCAGCGAGCCCACGAGGTCCCGCACGTACAGCTGCGCCACTTCGCTGCCTCGCCGCTCGCCGGTGTTGGTCAGGAGCGCGCTCACTTCAAAGCGCGTATCGAAGCTGCCGCGCGTCGGTGAGATGCTCACCTCCGAGTAGCGGAAGCTGGTGTAGGAGAGACCAAAGCCAAACGGGTACGCGGGCGAGACGTCGACGTCGAGATAGCTCGCGTCCATGTCGACGGGGTCGAGCGGTGTGCCGGTGGGAATGCCTCGCCGGCCCGTGCGCGGCGGGCGCCCCGTGTTCTTGCGTGCGTAGTAGATCGGCACCTGCCCCACCGTACGCGGGAAGCTGATCGGCAGCTTGCCGCTGGGAGCGGCGTCGCCGAACAGGACGTCCGCGATCGCCGGGCCTCCCATCGTTCCGGGGTGCCAGGCGTAGAGCAGCGCGGTCGCCAGCTCCGCTTCGCGAGCCAGGCTGAGCGGGCGCCCCGCCATCACGACGACCACCAGCGGCGTGCCCGTGCTCGCCAGCTGTTCCAGCAGCTCCGTCTGCACGCCGGGCAAGCCCAGGAAGGCCCGGCTGCGGCACTCGCCGCTGATGTTCCCGTCTTCACCCAGTACCACGATCGCCGCCTGCGCGGCCGCGACGGCGGCGCGTGCGGGCTGGAAGCCGCTGCGATCGCTGGAGCGGGCGTCGGGCAGGCCCGGGGCGTAGCTCAGCCGCACCCGCTCGCCGAGCCGTTGCCGCAGCGCGGCGAGCAGGGTGACGCTCGCCGTGCGGTCGCCGTCGAACGACCAGCAGCCGAGCGGGTTGTGTGGATCGTCGGCGAGCGGGCCCACGACGCACAGCGACTCGAGCGAGGGCGAGAGCGGCAAGCAGGCGTTGCGGTTCTCGAGCAACACCAGCGACTGGCGCGCGGCGCGCTGCGCGAGCTCCAGGTGCTCG
>JAICTU010000229.1 GCA_025936205.1 Polyangiaceae bacterium
CTACACCTGTTCGATGCACCCCTCCGTACGTCAGGCGGGGCCCGGCAAGTGTCCGATCTGCGGCATGGACCTGATCCCCGTCACCCGAGCGCAGCAGCAGGAAGGGGTGGTGCTGATCGATGAAGCGCGGCGCCAGTGGATCGGAGTGCGCGTGGGGAGCGTGACGGAGGCTCCTCTGCAGCGCACCCTGCGCGCCGCGGGGCGCGTGGCGTACGACGAGTCCAAGCTCACGGATGTGACGCTCAAGGTGCATGGCTGGATCACGCGGCTGCTCGTGAACCAGACGGGCCAGCGCGTGAAGCGGGGCCAGCCCCTGTTTCAGCTGTACAGTCCGGACCTGTTCAGCGCGCAGCAGGATTTCCTGCTGGCCGTGCGCGGCGGGGGCACGGCTGCTGCGGGCGGTCCGGCATCAGCGCCGTTGCTCGCGCAGAGCGCGCGCCAGCGGCTGCATCTGCTGGGCGTCGGAGAGGCCGAGATCGACGCGCTGGAGCGCCGTGGGGTGCCTTCGGAGAGCATCCCGTTTCCCTCGCCAGCGAGCGGTTTCGTGATCGAGAAGGCGGTGATCGAGGGCGCGGCGGTGGACGCCGGCATGCGCCTGTATCGGATCGCCTCGCTCGACAGTGTCTGGGTGGAGGCCGAGCTGTACGAGGCGGATCTGGCGCAGGTCCACCTGGGGGAACGAGCCACCGTGAGCCTCGACTACGTGCCGGGGCGCGTTTACGAGGGCACGGTCTCCCAGATCTATCCATTTGTCGATCCGCTGGCGCGGACCGCTCGCATCCGTGTGGTGCTGGCGAACCCGGCGCTGGAGCTGCGACCGGGCATGTATGCCAGCGTGCATCTGGTTTCCGCTCCGGCGCCGCGCCTCCAGATCCCCGTGTCGGCGGTGGTTTACACGGGGCCGCGGCGCCTGGTGTTCGTGGATCTTGGCGAAGGGCGCTTTCGCCCGCAGGAGATCCGGGTCGGAGCTGAAAGCGACGGCAGGTACGAGGTGCTCGAGGGGTTGAAGGCCGGCGACCGGGTCGCCACTTCGGGCGTATTTCTGATCGCTGCCGAGGCGCGCATCAGCACGGCTGCCCAATACTGGGAGAAGACGCCGGAGGAGCCCGCCGCGTCCTCCGGCGCGGAGCCACAACCGGGCGAGGGCCTGAAGTGAACGCGCCGCTCTCTCCCGGCGCGAGCGCAAGCGACGGCTGGATCGCGCGTCTGATCGCGGCCAGTGCCCGGCGCCCATTGCTGACCATCCTGTGCGTCGCCGCGCTGACTGCGTGGGGCTGGGTGTCGCTGAAACGCGCTCCGCTCGACGCCATCCCCGACCTCTCGGATGTGCAGGTCATCGTTTTCACTGAATGGATGGGGCAGAGCCCGGACCTGGTCGAGGACCAGATCACGTATCCGATCTCGGCGGAATTGATCTCGGCGCCACGGGTGCAAGCGGTGCGCGGGCAGTCGATGTTCGGCATGTCGTTCGTGAACGTGATCTTTGAAGACGGCACCGACATCTACTGGGCGCGCAGCCGCGTGCTCGAATACATGAGCTCCGTGCGCGCCCGGCTGCCGCAGGGTGTGAACCCGACTCTCGGACCCGACGCCACCGGCGTGGGTTGGGTGTTCGAGTACGCGCTGGTCGACAGAAGCGGCAAGCACGACCTGCAACAATTGCGATCACTTCAGGACTGGAACGTGCGCTACGCGCTCGCCAGCGTGCCGGGAGTGGCCGAGGTCGCCAGCGTGGGCGGATACGTGAAGCAGTACCAGGTCAACGTCGACCCGAACAAGCTGCTCGGCTACGGCATCACGCTGGACCAGGTGACCCGCGCCGTCCGTGCCTCGAACCAGGAGGTGGGCGGGCGCGTGATCGAGATCGCCGGGCACGAGCAGGTGATCCGCGGACGAGGTTACGTTCGGCAGCCCGACGACATCGGCCAGAGCCCGATCCAGGTGCGCGATGGCATCCCCGTGCGCGTGCGCGACGTCGCGCAGGTCAGCCTCGGTCCGGACATCCGTCGTGGCGTCAGTGAGTTGAACGGCGAGGGCGAAGCTCCGGGCGGCGTCGTGATCATGCGCTACGGGGAGAATGCCCTGAGTGTCATCGAGCGCGTGAAGGAACGCCTGGAGGAGGTGAAGAAAGGTCTGCCGCCGGGGGTCGAGGTGGTGACGACCTACGACCGCTCGCAGCTGATCGAGGACGCTGTGGCGACCCTGCGCCACACTCTGATCGAAGAGATGCTGGTCGTCAGCCTGGTCATCTTCGTCTTCTTGCTGCATGCGCGCAGCGCGCTGATCCCGATCCTGACCTTGCCGATCGGCGTGCTGCTCTCCTTCATTCCCATGCTCCAGCAGCAGCTGACGGCCAACATCATGTCCCTGGGAGGCATCGCCGTCGCGATCGGCGCCATGGTGGATGCGTCGATCATCATCATCGAGAACATCCACAAGAAGCTGGCGGAGTGGGAGGTGGAGGGCCGCCGGACGCCGCGCTCGGACGCGATCATCCAGGCCATGCAGGAAGTGGGGCCATCGATCTTTTTTTCGCTGCTGGTGATCACGATCTCGTTCCTGCCGGTGTTCACGCTGGAGGCGACCGAGGGCCGCCTGTTCAAGCCACTCGCCTTCACCAAGACCTACTCCATCGGCTTCGCAGCCATCCTGGCCGTGACGTTGACCCCTGCGCTCGCTGTGCTGCTGATCCGCGGCAAAGTACACGCGGAGGAGCGCAATCCCATCAACCGCTGGCTCACGGCGGCGTATGCGCCCGTGGTACGCTTCGTGGTCGAGCAACGCTGGAAAGTGCTGACGCTGGCAGTGCTCGCCATCGTGCTCACCGTGCCGGCATTGGCGCGCTTGAAGAGTGAGTTCATGCCGCCGTTGAACGAGGGAGTGATCCTGTACATGCCGACGGCGCCGCCCGGCATGTCCGAGAACGAGGCGGTGGTCCTCTTGCAAGTGATGGATCGGGAGCTGAAGAAGTTTCCGGAGGTGGTGAGCGTCTTCGGCAAGCAGGGGCGCGTGGAGAGCGCGACCGACCCTGCGCCGCTCGGCATGGCGGAGGTCACGGTCGTGTTGAAGCCGCGCGCCGAGTGGCGCCCGGGCCTGACCTGGGACGAGCTCCTGAAGCAGATGGACGACAAGCTGCGCTTCCCGGGCATGCCGAACGTGTGGTGGATGCCGATCCAGACGCGCACGGAGATGCTGGCCACCGGGGTGCGCAGTCCGCTCGGCGTCGAGGTCTTCGGCGACGATCTCGACGCCATCGAGAGCGCGGCCATCGCCGTCGAGCGAGCGGTGTCACAGATCCCCGGTACGCGCAGCGCGTTTGCGGAGCGCTCGACGGGAGGCTTCTACATCGACTTCGAGGTGCGGCGGGAAGAAGCTGCGCGCCAGGGCCTGACGGTGGCCGACATCAACATGGTCGTGGCCCAGGCGATCGGCGGCGAGAACATCTCCGAGACCGTGGAGGGGCGTCAGCGCTACCCCATTTCCGTGCGCTATGCGCGTGAGTTTCGCGACGACCCGGAGTCGCTCGGCCGGGTTCTGATCGGCACGCCCGCCGGCGCCCAGGTGCCGCTCTCGCAGGTGGCCAAGATCCGCAGCGTGCTCGGCCCGCCGATGATCCGTAGCGAAGGAGGCAAGCTCGTCGGCTTCGTCTTCGTCGATACCGATCGACCGATCGCGGATTACGTGGCGGACGCCAAGAAGGCGGTCGCGAGCGCCGTCACGCTACCCGCCGGTACACGTCTGGCGTGGGTCGGGCAATTCAAGTACTTCGAACGTGCCAAGGAGCGGCTGACCTGGGTGATCCCACTCACGCTCGGGATCGTGGTCTTGCTGCTGTACTTCAACACCAAGTCCGTGGCCGAGACAGCGATCGTCATGTTGGCCGTGCCGTTCTCGCTCGTTGGAGCGATCTGGCTCCTATATCTGCTCCACTACAACATGAGCGTGGCGGTCTGGGTGGGCATCATCGCCTTGGCCGGTCTCGACGCAGAGACGGGCGTGGTGATGTTGCTCTACCTGACGCTGGCTCACCGGCGGCGGCAGCACGACGGTACGTTGCGCAACTGGGCCGATCTGCGCGAAACGATCGTCGAAGGCGCAGCCCAGCGCCTCCGGCCGAAGCTGATGACGGTGGCCACGATGATCATTGGCCTGGTGCCGGTGCTGTGGAGCACGGGCACCGGCGCCGATGTGATGAAGCGCATCGCCGCGCCCATGGTCGGCGGGCTCGTCACCTCGTTCGTGCTGGAGCTCATGGTGTATCCAGCGATCTTTGCCCTGTGGAAGGGACGGGAGTTGCCGCGGGAGCCGGTGGCCGCCGTCGTGCAGTGAGCAGGGGATGGGCAGCGGGCTTTGTGCCGCGCAGTGCGGCTCAAAGCCCGCTTTCCCGCCCAAGATCTCAGCGTGGTAAGGCTTCGAGCAGCTGCTTTGCTTCGCTCTGGCGGTAGCCGCCGTACGTGCCGTCTGCAAATGGCGCGAGCGCCGCACGAGCGGCGGCGGTGTCCCCGAGCTTGATCCTGTCGAGAGCGGTGTTGTACCGCGCCTCAGGGACGAATCTACCGCTGGGGTACGCGCGCAAGTAGTCGCCGTATGCGTCGATGGCGGCGCGCGGAGAGCCTTGCACGTGGAGCTCGTGCGCGCTCCGGAAGGCGCTCAGCTCTGGATCCGCCGGCGGCTCTGCCGGCTCCGCCGCTGGCGCGTGAGGGGCCGAGGGGGTTGCCTTGCGCGCAGCGGGTCTCGGCGCCGCAGGCCGCGGCGGGGGCACGACCGGAGCCGGCGCTAGCGGCTCGGGCGCGATCGGTTCGACAGCGGCAGGTGGTGCTGCGACCTGGGGCTGCGCCGCACGGGGCTCCAGCGCATGCGGCGCCGTGTTGCTGCGCGGCGGAGCCGGCTTCGGAGCGGGCTCTACAAAGGGCAGTACCGTCGCGACTGCTTGCCAGACGCGCGCCCAGTTGCCGGTGCTCTGAGCCCAGGCGCTGCCCACGAGCAGCAGGGTCGCGAACGGCGCCCCGAGCAGCCAGCGCACGCGCCGAGGGCGGCGCCGTGCCGCGACGCTGGTCAGGATGCGGGCGCGGGTGAAGCCGGAGCCTTCGCGCTGTCCGTCGTGCGCGTTGCGCAGGGCCGCAGCAGCGCGCTGGAGCACGTCCGAGTCGTTCATCGGAAGCCCTCCTTCTCCAGGGCTGCGCGCAGCTTCTTGCGTGCGTGAAACAGCCTGGTGCGCAGCGTCGCCTCGGGCGCGCCGACCAGGTCCGCTGCCTCCACCGAGCTGCGCTCTTCCACGTCACACAAGACGAAGGCGACGCGCTGATGGAGCGGCAACTGATCGAGCCCGCGCTGGATCGCGGCGAGCAGGTGCTGTTCTCCCGCCGCCGCCTCGGGACTGGCGACGCTCGGCCCGGGCTGCAGGGCGAGCCGCGAGAGGGCCGCGCGCCGGCGACTCGCGCTGCGCACGTGGTGGCGAGCGTGCTGGATCGCGATGCCGATCAGGAAGGAGCGCAGCGAGCTCTCGCCCCGGAAGCGGCGCACTGCTTTGGGCAAGGCCACGAATACCTCGTGGACCAGATCTTCCGCGGCGGCGCCGTCGCCCAGCAAACGGCCCGCGAAGGCGCGTACCGCCTGGTGATGCTGATCGTAGGCCTCTCCGAGCGCGCGGCTCTCGCCATGGCGCAAACGCTTCAGGAGATGGGCAGCGGCGAGCTCGGTCGACGGCGCCAGGGGATCGAAGCTGAGGGCCCGCATGCTGCTGAAGAGGACGGGCATCATGACGCGACCCTCCGAGGCTGCCAAGCGATCAGAGCATCTCCATGCCGATGCTGAACTCGGGCTGGATCGCGCCGCCCCGTGGGCCACCTTGCGGGAAATGTTGCCGGATCCCGCCACCCGCGAAGGCGGCGAAGCGCCGCACGATCCGGTAGCCGGCCAGCAACCGGTAGCGCAGGTTGAGCGTGTCCTCGTTGATGACGTATTGCCAGCCTTGCGAGCGCTGGCTCTGATTCACGTCGAGATCCACGAATGCGCGCTCGAAGGGCAAGCGCAATCCGAGGCTCGTGCCGAGGGCGTAGCGCATGTGCGAGGGCTCGCTGCTCACCAGGGCCGCGCTGCCGGGATCGAAGGCAAACGTGGGCATCATGTAGAGCGCACCCGCGTGAAAGCGCACGCCCAGGTTGAACGGTTGGGTCGAGTCGAACCAGGTGACGATGCGCAGCCCGCCTTCTCGATTGTACGGAATGACCCCCAGCGATTGCCCCTTCACGCTGTCGGCGATGTTCACCACGCCGATCTGTGTGCCCGTCACGGCGCCCGCGATATTCAGCACACCGATCTGCGCGCCTTGCACGTCGCCGCCCACGTTCAGCACGCTGATCTGCATGCCCTGCACGTCCCCCCCGGCGATCGCGGCAGCTCCCGCCGCTTGCACGCCCTGCACGGAGCCGTGGCTCACGCTGGCGAGGCCGGCGAGCTGCACGCCCGTGACGGAAGCCGCGTAGTCGAGGAAACCGCTGGCCTGGGCGCCGTAGAGGTCACCTGTGGCGATGCTCGTGAAGCCCCCCAGCTCCCCGCCCGCCATCGCACCCGCATGCAACGTCGCGACCCCGGTGACGCTGATGCCGTCGAAGCGACCCGAGCTCAGGCCAAAGGCGCCGGCCAGGCGCGCGCCCGCACCGGGGCCGCCGTGCCAGTAACCGAGGCCGCCCACCTGCACGCCATACGCACGGCCGTCGACGCGCGACAGCCCGAGGTCGAGCGCTGCCCCGGAGAGCGCGCCGATGCGGCTGTAGAACAGGCCGAGCTCGAAGGCGAAGCGGCGCTTCTCCGTGTCAGCGCGCAACGTCAGTGGATAGGCCAGCGACAGATTCAAGCTGTCCAGGGGCAGCACCGGTGGCTCGTCGCGCCGCGGACTCTCCGCAGCGGGCAGGAGAGGCGGCATGCTCGCGCCGGCGCTCGCTGGCGGCTGCCGCGCGAGGTCCGCGAGCAAGGCGCCTGCTTCGTCCCGCGCCAGGTTACCCACCAGCAGCGCGCTGGCCTCGGGAACCTCGTCCGCTCGCGCCGGTGCGGCCACGCTGCGGGCGAGCTCCAGCCCGGAGGGGCTCCGATAGCGCACGGAGAGGTCCCCGCCTTCCGCGACGGAGATCGCGACCCTTACGGGTTCAGCTCCGGCCGGTACCCGCGCTCGCGCGAGCTCCCGGCCTACCGCGCTGCGCAGCGCGCCTTCGTCGACGCTGAGCCCTTTCGCCTCGAACCTCAGGCTCCAGGGCGGCGCGACGGGCTCCGCGCCGGACGGCTGCGCCGCCTCGGGTGAATCCGCGGCGGCGGCCTGTGCCGCAGGCGCGAGGCTGAGCAACGTGGCCAGTACAATCGGAGCCGTCCTCATGTTCACCTGCTTCCGTGCCCGGAGGGAGGCGAAGTGTTCAATGGCGACTGCGATTTTTTCCGGGGCCCGCTTGGGGAGCGCCCAGGCGCTCGAAATCACCCGGGTTCGGCGCGCACCCAGGCCGGGATGGCCCGCACGCCGGTGCGGCTCGTTCCGAGACATTGCGCGATCGCGGCGACCAGACCCTGGATGTCCTGGGACGCCTGGTGTGCGGTCAGCGTCAAGCGGACTCCAGCGCGGCGCCGCGGCACCGCGGGAAAGCAAGCGATGTTGACGAAGTAGCCGCGTGCGAGCAAGCCGGTTGCCAGCTCCATGGCGGCGCGTTCCTCGCCGGCCGGGATGAAGCGGATCGGCGTCCGATCCGTGCTGCTGACGGGCACACCCAGTTGGCGCGCGGCCGCATCAAAGGCCTGGATGCGCTCGGTGACCCGTGCCTGCAGCACCGGAAGTTCCTCGGACAAATGGATCCTGGCGGAAGCGACGCCCGCTCCGAGCTGCGCGGGCTGCAGCGGTCCGGAGAAGATGAGTGTCCGTCCCTCGGTCAGGATGCGCTCTGCGAGCTGCTGTTCAGGGAGGACCAGCGCGCCGCCCGCGGCCGCAAAGCTCTTCGACAAGCCGAAGATCACCGCCATTCGCTCGTGCAACATGCGGCGCCCGAGCACGGTTCCAGCGCCGCGCTGCCCGCTCCAGCTGACACCATGAGCGTCGTCCACATAGGCAAACAGCGACGGCTGGCGATCGAGCAAGGAATACAGGCCGTCTACATCGAGCGCATCGCCGTGCATGCTGTAGATGCCGTCGCACAGATAGAACACTCGCGCATGCTGGCGGGAGAGGGTTGCCACACGTTCTTCGAGCCGAGCCATGTTGTTGTGACGCACGGCCTCGCACGGCACGCCGCGCAGCCTCAGCTCGGGTAGAACTCCCTGGACGCTGGCGTGCACCTGAATGTCATACAGGACGGCATCCTCGTCTCCCACCAGCACCGGCAGCGCGCTCAGATGGCCCAGCGAGGTGCTCGGTGCGAGCACCACTGGCGCTCCGCCGACCATGCGTGACAGCAATGTCTCAAACTCGCGGTACAGCGGCGCACTGACGTACGCGCGCGAAGACGAAAACTGTACTCCGTAGCGCAAGATGGCCTCGCACGCGGCGGTCTTGAGGCGCGCGTCAGTTTCGAGACCAAGATAAGAGCAACTCCCAAAATTGATCAGTCGCTGTCCATTCAGCTTGATCGATCGCCCATCGAATCTGTCGTCCTCTGCGGTCTGCCGAGCCAAGCCTCTCGCTTGGGCTTGGGACCATGTCGACTCCGCCAGCCGCTTCCTTTCCTCGACTCCAGGGCGAATCGCAAAATGAGCCGTAGACATTGGTTTCCTTTACGTTTCCGGTCGATCTGACGCAGGTCGCCCGCTCGCCGGGAGCGGCGCGAGTGTGCCATAATGAGACGATTGTTAAGGGACACTTTCGCGAGGAAAACGCCGTCGGGGTGACGACCCCGCCGAGGATTTTCGGCCCAGGCTGGTGGCAGTGGGACGAAGAAACACGGACCACAGGCAGCGCCGGAAAGTGGATCAGCAAGAGCGGGTGACTGGCGACGCTCGACGAGTCGTCTAGTAAGCTCCGGCCGTCTTCTTCGGGGTCCACGCGGCCCGGAGCGACGGGCGGGGGACTTACATACAGAGGAGACTGAATGAACGCCGCAACCCTACTCACGCTCGTCGCCTGCGCGGTCGAGGTCGTGATGGGGACGTTGGCGCTGGCTTTCGCCAGAGCGCCAGGCTGGCGGCACTTCCGCACCTTTGCGCTGGTCGCATTCTCCGCAGCAGCGTACGGGCTCGGCGACGCAGTATTCGCTAGCACCGCTCCGCCGGACGAGCTCGTGGTGATGGCGGCTCGTTCCAACCTGGCGATGGGCTGCCTGCATTGCGCCACCTGGATCGCGTATGTCCGGCACCAGTACTCGGATCCGCTGACCCGTCTGGATCGCTGTCTGATGGCGCTCCTGGGGGCCATCGGCTGCATCGGTCTGATCCCGGGATGGACGCACGGCACGCCGGTGCTGTTGCAAACGATCCCCTGGGCGGACGTGACGTATCACATCCCGACGGCGACACCCGCCGGCTCGGTGCTGATGCTGGCCGTGCCACTCTCGCTGGTGTTTTCAGCCTACAATTACGTGCGCAAGGCGCAGCAGAGAGCGCCCGGCGCGCGCGTGCACGTGCTGGGCTTTCTGCTCCTGTTCGCTGCGATGCTCAACGAGGTGCTCGTGGCGGACGGCTGGATCGAGAACTTGTATCTGGTCGACCTGGGGTTCCTCGCTGCGGTGCTGTCCGTGTGCGCGGAGATGACCTACCGCGTGACCGGCGATGCGCGGCGCCTGCAGGAGCTCTCGGACAACCTGGCTCGCCAGGTGGAGGAGCGCACCCGCGAGCTGATGCAGACGCGAGACAACCTCGCGCGTGCCGAGCGTCTGGCGGCGCTCGGACGCCTGAGCGCCAGCATCGGCCACGAAATCAATAACCCGCTCTCGTACGTGATCGGCAACCTGAACTACATCTGCGAGGAGCTGAATGACGATCAGAGCGAGCGCCAGGACGCCTTGATCCTGAGCGCGGTGGAAGACGCGCTCGGGGGGGCCGAGCGCATCCGGCGCATCGTGGCCGAGCTACGTGCTTTCGGGTCCTCGTCGGAGCGCGACGCACGCCGGGCCGTCGATGTGAATCAGCTGCTGGAAGAGGCGCTCAAAGTCGCGCGCGGCGAGACGCGCCATCGCGTCCGGATCGAACGTCGCTACGAACCGGTACCGAAGGTGATGGCGGATCCCACGCGCCTGACGCAGGTGTGCGTGAATCTGATCGTGAATGCCGCGCAATCGATTCCCGAGGAGCGCGCCGGCAGCGACGGCGCCATCGTCACCTTGCGTACGCGGACCTTGCCCAACGAGCGCCTGGCGCTGGAGATCAGCGACACCGGCGTGGGCATTCGCGAAGAAGCTCGCGAGCGCTTGTTCGAGCCGTTCTTTACGACCAAGGCCAGGGCCGGCGGTACCGGCCTTGGACTGTTCGTGTCGCTCGGTATCGTGACCAGCCTCGGCGGCACGATCGAGATCGACGGCCGCGCCGGCGAGGGCACGACCGTGCGCGTGATATTGCCGGCTCACCAGGGCGCCGAACCCGAGCAGGACGAAGTTGCGCGCAGCTCGATCCGGGGGCTGAAGAACCGCCGTCTGCTGGTGGTGGACGACGACGTGCTGGTCGCGCGCACGCTCGCACGTCAGCTCAGCGGCCATCACGTCGAGGTGGTGTCCAGCGGGCAGGCGGCGCTGGAGCGCCTCTCGGCCGGCAAGAGTAACTTCGACCTGGTCCTGTGTGACCTGATGATGCCCGACATGACGGGCATGGAAGTGTACGAGGCCGTCGAGGAGAGGTGCCCGGCGCTCGCCGAACGCTTCGTGTTCATCAGCGGCGGCGGCGTTACCGAACGCTCGAGGAAGTTCCTGGAAGCGCACGCCGATCGCGTGTTGCCCAAGCCGATCGACAATCGTCAGCTGTGTGAGCTGCTCGTGCGCTGCGAGCCCAACGGGCACGCCTGACGTTGTAGACGTGATGGGGACCGGATGAAGATTGCTTCCACGACGCTCACGGGTAACAGCGCAAAGATCATCGCTGAAGCCTTGGCCAGTGTGGTGGACTGGGTCGACCATTGCCTGGTGATCGACACCGGCGTCACGGACGAAACGCTGCAGATCGCGAGGAGCGTCGCGGGTTCGAAGTACGTCGAGCGACGCTTCGAGTGGTGTCAGGACTTCGCGGCCGCCAGGAATTTTGCCCTCGACGCCGCGCACGAGCTCGGGGCGGACTGGGCTGTCACGCTCGACACCGACGAACGCATCCAGCTGAATGGCGAAGACGTACGGGCGGCCCTGGAGGTCGCCAGCGAGGGCGTGCTGATGTTGGCGGATTCGGGAAGGACCTACGCCAAAGAGCGCTGCTTTCGCCTGCCCATGGCGGAACGCTTCAGCGGCCCGACGCACGAGGCCTTCCCTTCTTACAAGGTCGGAGCGCGCACGTTGCAGAGGGCGACGTTCAGCGAGCTCGGTAAATCGCCGGAAGCGCTCAGGCGCAAGTTCGAGCGCGACATCGCCATCCTGGAGAAGCACGTGCAAGCTCATCCGGATGATCCGCGCTGGCACTATTACCTGGGCGAGTCCTTCAAGAATTGCGGCCGCCTCGCGGAGGCCGTGGCTCCTTACGACAGATGCGCCGCGCTACGCGGCTGGAACGAGGAATCGGCGTGGGCGTGCTATCGAGCGGCTGAATGCCTGAGCGAGCTCGGACGCTTTGCCGATGCCTTGGACCGGTGCGCAATGGGGCTCGCACGGCACGCTGGCTTGGCAGAGCTGCCCTGGCTCGCTGCTTTCTGCTGCTTTCGGTCGGGCGATGCAGCTCAGGCTTGCTACTGGGCACGCCTTGCGATCATGCACGGCCTGTTCCGTGGCGACGGTGCTTCGGTCCCGCGCATCGGTTTTCGCCACCCTCCCGCGTTGTATGAGGGGCCCTATGACGTACTGCGTTTCGCGCTGCGCAGCTTGGGCGACGACGCGGGCGCGCACGAAGCCGAGGCACTGTATCAACAGGCACTGCGGGCTCGCCTGGGCCCTTGAGTTGGCAGAGTGGCTCGGCGCGCAGCTTCACGAATCGCCGCCGCCATCGGCGATTGGCTCGGACCGGCCTGGATCGCCACGGCCGGCACTGCATGTTTCCCGCGCTGCTGAACGGGCTTGGCGCTCGGCGCCTGCCCGACCTAGTCTCGCGCGCAGCTGCGTTTGCCCTGCCTGCAGGCCAGCTGTCTCCCGCGTGGAGAGGAGCTTCTTTTTCCATGAAACGACCCTTATTTTCGAGAACGCTGAGCTTGACGCTCGCCCTCACGGTGGCGCCCTTGCTGGCCTTCGCCGCGGACCATGGCGACGTGCCTGCCGCCGGCACTGACCCTACCGCCGACATCACCGACCTGTACGCGTGGATGAGCCCGGACGCGAGCAAGCTGAACCTGGTGCTCGATGTGTACCCCAACGCGGGCGCCTCGGCGAGCTTCTCGCCCGCGGTGGTCTATGCGTTCTCAATCTCGAGCAGCCAGTCCTATGGTGACCCCCAGCAGTCGAAGAAGCTGCTGTGCAAATTCATCGACGCCACCAACATCGAGTGCTGGCTCGCCGGCGAGTACGTGGCGGGCAACCCCAGTGCGGCTCAGGGGATCACCAGCACCAGCGGCAAGCTGCGCGTGTACGCGGGGCGCCGCGATGATCCCTTCTTCCTCAACTACGTGGGCTTCGGCAACACCGTGAACGCAGCCGTTCAGGCCGCCGGAGCGGGCATGGTCCAGTTCGACAATCAGCAGTGCGCGGAGCTGACCCAGGATCAGCAAACTGCCCTGGTGGGGCTGCTGACGAGCGGGAATGACGGCGCAAAGGCGACGAACACCTTCGCCGGCCAGGCAGTGCTGTCCCTGGTGCTGCAGGTCGACAAGTCTCTGGTCGACGACGGCGGGCCCATCCTCGGTGTCTGGGCCAGCAGCCACTCGGTGAAGTGAGGAGGAACGAACCATGAAGCGTTACAACCTCGCTCTGTGCTGCGGTCTGCTTCTCCCCTTGGCCCTCGGCGCCTGCAATGGCGACGACAACGATGGCGACAAGGCCGACACCCCCAGCACGGCCGGCAACGCCAACCTGCTCCCGCCGGCCATTCCCAACGCCCGGGGCGCCAACAACCCGCCGGAGCTCGGCGACCGCATCGATCGCGCGGGCCGCCCCGCGATCGGCGCGGCGCTGATCTCGACCTTCACGGCGGATGCTGACACCAAGCGCAAGGATACCGCCGATTACAATGCCGCGGGCCTGAGCAACCCCGCTTTCACTGCCACGATGAAGACGAGCCTGGGCATCCTCGACGGGCTGGACAGTAACTGCGGCAACCAGTTGCTGGCCGACCAGGATCCCGCCAAGGACCGCTACGCGCCGCTCGCCAAGGTGCTGCTGGACGACCAGCTGTATCTGAACAGTGAGAGGCCGGGCAGCGTGTACCTGGGCGTCGAGGCCGAGGCGATCAAAGCCGTCATGCCGGGGCAGGGCGCAGGCGGCGGCCGGCAGCCGGGCGACGACGTGGTCGCGCGCAGCTACTCCGTGCTCGCGGCGGGCGCGCTGGGCGGCATCGACGACGGCGTGGACAAGGACGATACCACCCCCGATCCGGCGACGTTCCCGTTCCTGGCGCCGCCCCAGTAAGCCACAATGCGCATCTCTGAGCTGGCGGCGCTCGGCGTCCTGATTGCGGCGCTGAGCGCCTGCCGCCATTCGCCCGCGCCGTCGTCCAACGGCGCGGGCGGCGCTGCCTCGCGGGCGGACGCTGCTGGCGGTGCAGGAGCCACTTCGGCTGCCGAGCTACAGGCGCAGCCGAGCGCTCCCGTCGATCTCGCCGGCGCCGAGCGCGCGGTGCCACAGCCGCTCACTCCGGGCGAGGTGGCGTTGCACAACCTCGACGACCACATCAACTTGCTCGAGCGCAAGATCGAGGAGC
>JAICTU010000340.1 GCA_025936205.1 Polyangiaceae bacterium
CGTCGAGGGCACTGAGCTCGACGCCGTCTACTGGGCGGACAATCTACGTGAGCCAGTGCGCTTTGGTGGCACGGTGGAAGCCCTGATGAAAGAGGGCTGGACTCACTTCGTCGAGATCAGCCCGCACCCCCTGCTGGTGACGGCGGTGGAGCAGCTTCGAGCCGATCTCGGGGTCGAGGGTGTCGCGGTCGGGTCGCTGCGGCGCGAGCAGCCAGAGCGGCGGACGCTGCTCGAGGCGCTCGGGGTTCTTCACGTTCAGGGTCATTCGCTGAACGTCGAGCGGCTTTTCCCCGCTGGCCAGCGCGTTCCGCTCCCGACCTATCCCTGGCAGCGGAAGAGCTATTGGCTGAAATCGCCGGAAGTCGGCCGGCGCAGCGCGGGGACGTCCACGGGGCACCCGCTGCTCGGTGTGCGGATCGTCCGAGCCGGCGCGGACGCGGTGTACGAGAGCGTGCTCCCCACCCAGGATGCCTCGTGGCTCACAGAGCACAAGCTGTGCGGACAAGCGGTCGTGCCCGCCAGCGTTCTTGGCGAATTGATGCGGGCGGCTGCTGAAGAGCGCGCGCAGGGGGCTGCGCACGAGCTGAGCAATCTGCAATTCCAGGCTCCGCTGCTGCTGCCCGCCAGCGGGGCGCTGCGCATCCAGGTCACTGTCTTCGACCGGTGCGCGAGAGCTTCCGTCCACAGTCAACCAGCCGAGGCCGATCCGGAAGCGGGCTGGGCACTGCACGCCACGGCCGACCTCGCGCTGATGCCGGAGCTCGTGCCGGCTGGTCTCGACGTCGAGGGCTGTCGGCAACGCTGCTCCAGCGAGATCAACGTTTCCGAGCTTTACGAGGCGCTTCGTGCGCGTGGTGTCGAGTGGGGCGCGAGCCTGCGCGGGCTGCGCCGGCTTTGGCGCGGACCGCGTGAGGCGTTGGCAGAGATCGAGCTCGAGTGTGAGCTGGACGATCACTATCCGGTTCACCCGGCGTTACTGGAGGCCGCCGTGCAGGGCTTGACGGCGCTGTCCGGAGCCGTGCCAGGCATGCCCATGCGGCCCAGCGATCTCGGCCGACTGGCAATCCATCGGACTGGCGCAGTCTCGGTGCTGGCGCATTTCGAACTGCAAGCAGCCGCGGCGGAGGAGGTCGTCGCTCGAGTGACGCTCACCGAGCCTTCGGGTGCGATCATTGCCGAGCTCGGGTCCGCTCGTCTCCGGGCGGCAGATCTCGGCGCGCTGGCTGAAGCCCAGGCGGCGAGAGTTCCCGATATCTTCTTCCGGCTCGTCTGGCGGGAGCTCGAGCACCCTGCCAGGGCTTCACAGCTCCACGGCAGCTGGCGGATCCTGTCGGCGGCCGATTCGGCCAGTGCGGAGCGGCTGGCTCGAGAGCTCGGGGAACTCGGTGCCGAGGCACAGGCGTTGGTATCCAGTCCACTGCTCGAGCTGCCCGCGGTCGACCATGTCGTGTGTCTATTCGACACTCGGGAGGAGGACTCTGCGGAAGAAGCTCTGCGCACAGCCAGCCTCGGCTTGACCGTGATCCGAGCGCTGACCCGGCATCCGAGGTCGCCCCGGATCTGGTGGGTCACCCGCAGCGCGATTCAAGTGAGGGAGCAGGAGGCGCTGCGGCCGGCTGGCGCCACGATTTGGGGGCTCGGCCGTACTGCATCGCAAGAGCAGCCCGAGCTGCCCCTGGTGCTGCTCGACGTGGAGAGCGAGCGCGCACTCCCCTCGGCGTTGCTCGAAGAGGCGAGCGCGGAGGATCAGGAGTCCCAGGTCGCGTGGCGTGACGGGAAGCGATTTGGCGCGCGGCTGGTGCGGGCGTCCGCGTCAGCGCCGCCAGCGCTGCAGCGAGGCTCAGGTGGGAGCGACGGCACCGCATGGATCATCGGCGCGGTCGATGCACCCGTCGCGGCGATGACCCGGCAACTGGTTCAGCGCGGCATTCGGCACCTGCTGTTCAGCAGTGACGGGAGAGGCGAGCCAGCGGAGACCCGGCGTTGGATCGCGGAGCTCGAAGCGCGCGGCGCGCGCGTGACGGTGGCAGCCATCGATGTAGCGGACCGTCAGGCGCTCGCGGGACTGTTGGCCTCAATACCGCAGCGGCAGCCGCTTCGAGCCATCGTCCATGCATCTGTGACGTCCGACGACGGGCTGCTGCCGGATCAGACCGCAGCGCGCCTCTCGACGGCCATGGCGCAGCAGGTCCGAGGTGCGTGGAACCTGCACCTGCTGACGGAGCGCCTGGACCTCGACCACTTCATCTTGTTCTCGTCGGTATCGGGCACCCTGGGCTCAGCCAGTCAAGGCGCGGCCGCGGCAGCAGCTGCATTTCTCGACGCTTTGGCGGCCCACCGGCGCGCGCAGGGACGGGCCGCCACCAGCATCGCGTGGGGGCCCTGGTGGGAACCAGGCCGCGCTCTCGCTCAACGGGAAGGCCAACGAGCGCGGCTCGCCCGCATGGGGATTGGCATGCTCTCCCCGCACCAGGGGCAGGCGCTGTCGAGGGCGGCACTGGAGCGCCCGGAGAGCCAGTTCCTGGTTGTACCGATGGATCTGCGGACCATGGCCAAGGCTGCAGAGCCCGCTATCCCCTCGCTCTTGCGTTCCCTGCTGCGGACCCCAGTGGCACGCGCAAAGGCTGCTCCTCGGCACTGGGCCAGGGAGTTGTTGGCTCTACCCGAGGAGCAGCGCTTCGCTTCGGTGCTGTCCTTGGTGCGAGGCGCCGTCGCAGCGATCCTCTCACTGAGCAGCCCCGAAGCGGTTCCTTCGGACAGGGCACTACGGGATCTCGGATTGGACTCGCTGATGGCCGTCGAGTTGCGCAATTCCTTGGCGCGCCGCACCGGTGTGACCGCGCGGGCATCGCTGGCCTTTGACGTGGCCTTGAGCACGCCGGCAACCATTGCGCAACGCCTGCTCGATACCCTCCTGGACGACGGCGCGCCATTCCACTCGCGCTCCTACGTGAAGGACGGCGAGCTGAGCGCGGCGCTCACCGCCAATCCACGGGAACCGGAGTGGGCAAATCCGAAGCGCGTGCTGCTGACCGGTGCAACGGGCTTCCTCGGAGCGTTCCTGCTGGGTGAGCTGCTGCAGCAGACGAGCGCGCGCGTGACATGTCTCGTCCGCGCACCCGACGCTCGCGCAGGAGCCGCGCGAGTGATCGAGAACCTCGAGCGATACGGGCTCTGGAAAGACTCGGCTCGCGATCGCATCGATGTGATCGTAGGGGACCTGACGGAGCCTCACCTGGGAGCGAGCCCCGCCGTCTGGACTGAGCTCGCCCAGACGGTCGACAGCATTTACAGCAACGCCTCGCATGTCAGCTACGTCGCTACCTACGAAGAGCTGAGGGCGTCTCACATCGGGGCCACCAACGAGATGCTGCGGTTGAGTTGCAGCGGACGCCCCAAGGTGCTGAACCATGTCTCGTCGATCGCCGCGTATGATTCGCGCAGCTACAGAGGACGCGATCTGCCGGAAGCCGCGTTACCGGAAGTAGGCGTCGGGTTTCACCTCCCGTACTCGCAGTGCAAATGGGCCACCGAATCCCTGGTGCGGCAGGCGGGTCTGCGCGGGGTCCCGGTGGTGATCTATCGTCCAGGCTTCATCGGCGGCTCGAGCACGACGGGGGCGTGGAGTGCGGGAGACTTCATGTGCCGGCTGTTCGCCAGCCTGATCCAACAGGAGAGCTTTCCGATCGATCTGGACGTGCTCTTCGACTTCTCTCCCGCCGACTACGTGGCTCGCTCGATGGTATTTTTATCGCGCCGACCAGCCTCGCGCGGGCACGCCTTCAATCTGCAGAATCCGAACGGGATAGCGTTTGCCAGCGTGCGGGAAATACTGGTGGATCTCGGCTATCGGATGAATCCGATGAGCTATCTTCGCTGGCTGGACGTGCTGAGCGAGCGCAGAGATCCAGCGCTGTATCCGCTGCTGCCGTTTCTTCGCGATCCGGCATCGAGCGAGGGGCACAGCAACCTGGAGTTGGCGCAACGCAAGTTCAGGCCGCGCCTGAGCTGCAACGAAACGGTGCGTGCCGTCGCGGAGGGAGGCATCCGCTGTCCTGCCATTGACCATGCGCTGATCAGCCGGTATCTCGACTACATGGCCGCGCACGACTTGATTGCCTCCGTCTCGGCCGCGCGCACTCGCCAAGTCACCTGAGAACCCAGCATGAAGCCTGAGTTACCCAGAGCTTGTATCATCGGTGCCGGTTGCGCCGGCTTCACCACCGCCAAGCGACTCACCGAATACGGCATCGACTACGACTGTTTCGAAGCCTCGGACGACATCGGCGGCACCTGGTACTACCGCAATCCCAACGGCGCGTCAGCCTGCTACAAAAGCCTGCACATCGACACGTCGAAGACGCGGCTGCAATTCGAGGATCATCCGATCCCGGCTGATTTTCCGGATTTTCCTCATCACTCGCAGATGCTGGAGTACTTCCGGTCCTATGTGGACCGGTTTCAGCTCCGTCCGCGCATCACGTTCAACACGCGGGTCGAGAAAGCGTTCCTGGATGAGCGGGGCTTGTGGCAGGTGAGCCTGTCGACGGGCGAACAGCGCAGCTACGATGTGCTCTTCGTGTGCAATGGTCATCACTGGGATCCGCGCTGGCCCGACCCGTACCCGGGCAGCTTTAGCGGGCAGGCGATCCATTCTCACGCCTACAATGATCCTTTTGATCCGATCGACATGCGCTCCAAGCGGGTGCTGATCGTGGGCGCGGGCAACTCGGCGATGGACATCTCCAGTGAGCTCGCGCAGCGACCGATCGCGAGCGAGCTCTACCTCTCCATGCGGCGCGGGATCTGGGTCATCCCGAAGTACTTGGCCGGAAAACCCGCGGACAAGAAGGTGATGCCGCCCTGGGTTCCCCCAGCGCTCGCTCGAGCCATCGCTCAATACCTGGTCGTGCGTGCTGTCGGTCGAATGGAGGATTACGGTCTCCCCAAGCCCGACCACGGACCGTTGATGGCTCACCCCACGGTCTCGGGTGAGTTCCTGACCCGTGTGGGTTCCGGCGACATCAAGATCAAGCCTGGAATCCGAGCCTTCGAGGGCTCGCGCGTACGTTTCACGGACGACTCGAGCGCGGAGATCGACGTCATCATCTACGCGACGGGTTACAAAACCAGCTTTCCCTTCTTCAAGCAGCCGGAGTTCCTGCCAGCGCCGGACAACAGCTTCCCGCTCTGGAAGCGCATGATGCAGCCACGAGTGAAGAACTTGTTCTTCATGGGGCTGGCCCAGCCGCTACCCACGCTGGTGAACCTTCCGGAGCAGCAGTCCAAGCTGTGCGTCGCGTACCTGACCGGGCAATATGAGCTGCCTGGCGAGGACGAGATGCAGGTGCAGATCGTCGCCGACGAGAAGCGCTACCTGGGCGCGTTTTACGACAGCCCGCGGCACCGCATGCAGATCGACTTCGCCCACTACGTCGCGGAGTTGAAGAAGGAGCTGCGGCGTGGAAAGGCCCGCGCAGCGCGGACTGGTTTCAAGCCGCCGGTGGCAGCGCTCGCGCAACGCCTTGCTTGTCAGAGTGCGTCTTAGAGGTGGCCGGGGCGGGCGCGCCGGCCACTTAGACCGACAGGCGTCCTGTCAGCGTCCTGTCAGGTACAGAGGTCGAATCGTGCCCGAGGTGACTCGATTGCCGAGCACGCGGATCCGCGCCTCTCCAAAATTCTGGCCATTGAGGGTTGCTTGCACTGCAACGCTGCCGACAAGCGGCACATTTACCAAACCCGCAATCCCGTCCCGCTCCGTAGCCGCGCCTGGGACGGGAATTTGGTTGTTAATTGCAAAGCCGCTCGCGGTCTGAAGCTCTGGTTTCGTGTCGCGCTCGGGAAGGGTGATCCGGGCACCCTCAACTCGGTCGCCGTTGCAATCAACGATTGCGAGGCTGAAGATACCTTTGGTTCTGTCGACGTCGATTCCTGTATCGTTGATGAAGCTGACGATGGAGGTTTCGCTCACCAAGAACAGGAAGTTCGTTGGGCCGACGAACGTTGCATCGTCTTTCAACATGGGTGCCAACAGAAAGTAGTCTTGCGTGACGTGGCCCGGAGCTTCCTGACGCAAGTACCCCAACGCGCCCGTTCGAATTGGCACTGTGATGAGCGGAGCCATATCAGGCACTGGAACTGCTTGGGGTCCGGCAATGCAGTCCGCATCCATATTGTTACAGAACTTTTCGGTCAGCCCCTGCAAGGGGGCCAAGTTCGCGTAATCGAGCACGATGGACGTGTGATTGACCATCATTTGAGTAGCTGGAGCGACGGCCGGCGGCGTGTACCCTGGCGCGAGACAGCCCCAGCGCTGCGGATCCTGCACATACAGCGGCGGAGTTCCTGCGTCAGCCTGCTGCAGGGGGAGACCCTCTTGCTCCAGGCAATTCGGGATTCGTGCGCAGCTGTCATTCGCAGGGGCCAGGTCGGCACAGCCCGCCGTGTTGACGGCGAGCGCAGCCGCCAGCAGTCCAGCGGAGACGAAGGATGTGCCTGAGCCACGGTCCGCGTCATGAGTGGAAATGAACATGGTTCTCCCTAGTACTTCTGGTTGTCCGCCGCCGGCCTACCCGATGCGTGCCCAGCAGGAATCGGTTCTGGCAGCGGGCGGTAGCATGCGGACACACCCGACCATATCCCGTAGCACGCCACGGATCCCGGATAAAATGAAAAACTCGGAGGCCTGTTCCCGCCTGGAAAGACCCCAATTCGGCGGCCAGTTTTGCAGCGATTTCGAACGCTGAGTGTCGTCGCGTTTCTCATCTTGCCCCGATTCAGGGCGGCTCAATCTGTTCACCCGAGCGCCGGGATTCGCAGTCTCCAGCGCACCTCGCTGCAGGGCAGGGCAAGGGGCGCTCGCCGAGCGCGGTGCGCTCTGGCGGATCGCTTCCAAAGCAAACACCAGGAGGCGAGCCACCCTCGCGCTGGGTCTTCGACTCGACAGGCCACCAGCGGATGTCTCGCTTTCAGCCAGTGGGATCATTGCGGAACCAGCTCGGCGGAGCACCAGCGCTCCAACTCGAGCGACCGGACGTCGCGAGTCAACGCCGCGAGTTGGACGGTTCGCGGTCGACGGCCACCGCTGGTGCTCGTTCGAGCCATCGCCGCCGAGCTTCGACGCGCCAGGTAAAGGTTGGTCCGCTTCCCCGCAAGAGCAGTGGCGGCAGGGCCACGCGAATCCCAGTCACCCTTGGCTGCGGCCGCGGGGAGCGCGGTTGATTGACTAAACAAATGCAGTCCAGATGAACAAGGCGTGGATTGTTTCCGCAGAGCGCGGTGGACGGCGTCGCCGCAGGCAAGCAACCCTCGGGCTGCGGCTCGGCGGGACAGGCTGGAGAGGCTTTCCGCGTGAGCGGTTCCGTGTTCAGTGCGACGTTTCACGCGACGCTGCCCACCCCCCCGGATGGGCGATAGGAATCCGCACCATCTTTGGATATGGTTTGAGGTCGGAGCAAAGACGACATGCTGAAGCCGACCGTGGGGAGAGCCCTGCTCACCATTGCGGCGCCGCTGGCGCACCATGCGATTCAGCGCTGCGCCGTCTCGTTGCGCGCTGCATTTTTCAGCGGCGTGGCCGTGCTCGCCCTGGGGAGCTGCGGCGGCGGCGATGCCCACGAGGGGGTGACCTATGGCGCGGACATCCAGCCCATCTTCAATCGGCGTTGCACGACGTGTCATCGCCCCGGCGGGCCCAGCGGGGTGGATATCAGAAATCCATTCTCGACGGAGGCTCCGCCCAACGTGGGCCTTGCGCGGGCTCCCACGCAATGGAAGGTGCGCGATCCCAGCCTGGGGATCCCGGAATACGACGTCCAAGCAGGCGACCCGAGCAACAGCTTCCTGATCTACAAGATCTCCGATCCGAGCCTCGGTCTGCTGCCGGCGGATCCCGATGGCTCAAACGGTCCAGAGTTGCCTCCGGCCGGCTCGCACATGCCGCTGCACGTGCCCGTCCTGTCCACTGAAGAGGTGAACCTGATCGAAGACTGGGTGTCTGCCGGAGCACCCAACGGGGACTTCATGGACCGCGGAGACCGGCTGAATCCCGAGCAGCGGCCACCGCAAATGCGGAACTTCGCAGCCGACGTTCAGCCCATTTTCGGGATCGATGAAAAGGTCAACGAGCAGCACGGTGTGTGTCTGCCGAACGGCGGAGCTTGTGCGCACTGCATCTACTGCCACTACCAGGGCACCTTGAATCCGCCCGATCTGAGCGATCCCTTCGGTCCCGAAGGGATCGTCGGCGTGAACGCGATCATTCGTCCCGAGATGAAGCGGATCGCGCCCGGGGATCCGGAGGGGAGCCTGTTGATCCACAAGATCCGTCCCGATGTTCCGGAGGAATATGGTCCTCGCATGCCGTACTCGTACGCCGTGCTCTCCGATGAACAGGTGGAGCTCGTGCGCCAGTGGATTCTCGACGGCGCCCGTCCCTGAATCGTCCGGCGACAGCGCGCACCCCGAGATCGGCGCTGGCGGCGCGACATTGCGCGCCGCCAGCTGGCGCAGGTTTCGTCCGCCGCTAGTGCGGGCGGGATAGTGCCGCGTGCGCGAGGCCCAGCTTTTCGGCGCACTCGCGTATTTCCACGCTGCTGATGCGGAGCTGCGGCATCAAGCGGATCACGTCGAGCTGGGCTGCATTGACGAGCAGACCGACTTTGCGCGCCGCCTCGCTCAGCTCGCGGGCGATGGGGTCACGAAATACCAACGCCTGAAGCAGGCCTTGCCCACGCCGCTGACCCTGAGCCCAGCCGCTGATGAGCCGATCCATCGCGGACTCGAGCTCCCGCGCGCGCTGCCGAACGTTCTCCAGAAAGCCGTCTTGCGCAACGATGCGCGCAACGGCCAGCGCGACGTTTGCCAGCAACGGATTGCCGCCATGGGTGCTCCCGTTGTCTCCCAGCTCGAAGCAGGCCGCTCGCGCGTTGCACAGCACGGCGCTGATCGGCAACCCCGCGCCCAGGCCTTTGCCCAGAGTGGTGATGTCGGCGCGCAATCCCTCGTGATCTTGCGCAAGGAAGCGGCCCGTGCGGCCCACTCCGGTCTGAACCTCGTCGAAGATCAGCAGCAGGTCATGGCGATCGGCAAGTGCGCGCAACCCCTTCAGGTAGCCGGACGGAGGTACGACGACGCCCGCCTCGCCCTGAACCGGCTCGACCATCAGGGCCACCGTCTCGGCATCGATGGCGCGCTCCATGGCCTCGAGATCTCCGAAGGGCACTTTTACGAAGCCCGGTGGATAAGGCGGGAACAGCAGCTCCCAGCCCGGTTTTCCGCTGGCCACCATGGCGGCCAGGGTGCGGCCGTGAAAGGCACCCTGAGTCGTGATGATGCCGTACGCTCCGTGCTTGTGCTTGCGTCCCCACTTGCGAGCCAGCTTGATTGCCGTCTCATTCGCTTCGGCACCGCTGTTGAAGAAAGCGACCTCCGCACTGTCGGTGATTCGGGTGAGCAGCCGCGCGAGCTCGATGGCGGGGCGATTGTAAAAGGCTGGGCTCGGGTTGATGAGCAAGCTGGACTGCTCTGCCAGGGCCGCGAGCAACTCTGGCGGGGCGTGACCGAGCGCGTTGGCGGCCCACCCCTGGACCAGATCGAGGTAACGGTTACCGCCTTCGTCCCAGACGTGCGACCCCTGGCCGTGGCTCAGCACGAACGGTGGCCGTTGCACCACCGGCATGAACGGGGCGTTCACGGGGTTCGTCCCGGCATTGCGAGCGGGTGGAGACTGGCGGAAGGCGGCGCTGGATTGAAGCTCTGGAGTTGTCATGGAGTTCCTCGGTTGGGGGGCGGCCGGTGGAACACCAAATGAAAAAAGCCGCCCGGTGGTCGGGGCGGCTGTTTGGAAAGGTCGCAGAATTCGCTTCCTAGTCGCCGCCCCGCCGAGCTCGCGCTCGCACGGCCGCCGCGCGAGCGGCAGCCGCCGCCAGCGATCGGGCGGCGAAAGAGGCAACTAGAGTTCCGGACAGCACCATGGGCAGGATCGCAGACTTGCCATCCGAGTCA
>JAICTU010000711.1 GCA_025936205.1 Polyangiaceae bacterium
ATGGTCCGCAGTCGCCGCGCCTGGACACCCCAGCTCACCGGATGAAAATGTCCTCGACAAAACGCACACCTGCTCCTGGCGCCGCTCGTGTTCGGATGGATCCGAGCCCCTCAAAGCGTCTGGCTGGTGGGGTGTGCGCGGTGGTCGTCCGCTTCTGGGCAGGCCGCCAACACGCGGCGGCCCGGGTAGCGCGATCGCACTCGATGGAGCGGTTCCGAATCGACGCGCTGAACGGCCCAGCCGAGCGCGGTGCTCGACAGCAGCAGCGCGAGGTACCAGGCGGCGATGCCCGCGGTGCCTGGCTTGGGCGTTGCGATGAACGGCATCAGCCCCATGATGACCAGCATGTGCGTCAGGTAGATCTCGTAGCTGCAGCGGCCCACGCCGCGTGACACCGCCCCGACGCCGAGCGCCATCGCTACGCGGAGGCTCGGCCGTCGCTCGCCAGCGACCAGGGTGCGGTCAGCAACGCAGCGAGGCAGCCGAACGCGATGCTATTCTATGCATCCATGCAAGCGAGATAGGCGTACTCCTGCCACGGTCCGGCGTGGCCTCGAAGCAAAATATGCCGGGGACGGTCAGCTCCCATTTGATCGGCTGAGTGCTCGCGGCGATGGCGGCCACCGCGCCCTCCACGTCGCGGTCGCTGGTCATCCAGCTGCAGACGGAGACGCGCATGCAGCGCTTGCCGCGCCAGAGAGTGCCCGTGAACAGGGCCTCCCCGCCGGCGTTGATCTTGGCCATCACTTCTTCCGTGCGGCGGTCGTGATCGGCTTCGCCGGCGCCGGGGCGTGGATCGAGGAAGCGCAGCAGCGCTTGATTGATCAGCGGCGCTGAGACCACCTGCACGCCCGGCAGGCGGCCCGCGCCCGCCACGAGCGAGCGCGTGTGCCGGCAGCAGTCTTCGACCAGGCGGGCCACACCCTGGCGGCCGAGCGCGAGCAAGGCGGCATAGGTGGCGAAGCTGCGCGCGCGCCGAGAGTGATCCGGCGCCCAATCCACCGAGTCGCGCTGCTCGTCGAAGTGCTGCAGGTACGCGGCGTGGTGGGAGAAGGAGCGATAGTGCGGCTCGGGGGGGCGCACGAACGCGTAGCCGCAGTCGTAGGGCACGTTCAGCCACTTGTGTCCGTCCGGCGCCCAGGAGTCGGCGAGCTCCACGCCGCGCGTGAAGCGCCGGTACTCAGGGCTGACGGCTGCCCAGAACCCGAACGCACCGTACACGTGGACCCACGCGCCCGCCGGTGCGCCACTTCGATCAGCTCCGGGAACGAGTCGAATGCGCCGGTGTTCACGTCGCCGGCCTGCAGCACGACGATGCTCGGCGTTTCGCTCTGGCTCGCGAGCGCAGGCTCCAGCGCCGCAGGCTGGAGTTGCCCGCGCGCGTCGCTCGGCAGCTCCAGCAGGCAACCGCGCCCCAGACCGAGCATGCGCAGCGCGCGCTCGACAGTGCCGTGGCGCTGATCGCTCGTCACCACGCGCAGCGGCGGAGCTCCAAACAAGCCCTGCTGCTCCACGTCCCAAGCGTGAGCCGCGAGCAGGCCGTTGCGCGCGGCGGCCAGGCACGTGAAATGCGCCATCTGGCAGCCGGTCACCAGCGCGAAGCTGGCCTGCGCGGGTAGCCCCAGCAGCTCGATCAGCCAGCGCCTGCACACTTCTTCCAGCACCGATGCGCTGGGCGCGACGCATAGCCGCCCGGATTCTGGTCCCAGGCGGAGGTGAGCCAGTCCGCAGCCAGCGCCGCGGGCAAGCTGCCGCCCATCACCCAGCCGAAGAAGCGGCCGCCGGCATTGCCCAGGATGCCGCCGCGTACGGCCTCGGCCAGCTCGGACACGACCCGCTCCGCGGCGCGGCCGGCTTCGGGCAGCGGTCGATCGATCCGCTGCCGCAGCTCGGCCCCCGATAGCGTCGCTCCCACCGGTGCTGCGTCCAGCCCATCCAGATATTCGAGCGCTAGCTCCAGTGCGCGGCGCAATGCTGGTTCGTGAAGGGAGGCGGACGAAGCTCGGGACGCAGACATGTCCCGGAGGATACTCGAATTGATCCCATCAGAGGGCGGCGTGGGCGGCGATCGAGGCCAGCTCGAGCGAGCGTTCACCGCGCGCGCCCTTTGAACCGAGAACGACGTCGACGACTGTGGCGCTGTTGGGCGCGACCACCACGACCTGGGGCCAGGCGGGATCAGCTTCGCTGAGCGCGACCGCTGCCGTGCCAGCACCGTTCGGCGTGACCACCGGCGTCCAGCTCACCGTGTACGTGCCGGCAGGCACCCGCACGTGCAGGGTACGGCCCGCGCCCCGTCCGATCCCCACGCTGGCGCGTTCGTCGTTGTCGAGGCCGCGCACGTCGAAGCTGCCCGCTGCCGGCGCGCTCGAGGGCGCGAGCTGGTTCTGACGGACCACGAAGTCGATCGTCCCTTCGCGCGGGGTCACCGGCTGTGCCGGATGGCAACCGAGGCCGGCAGCGAAGCCGATGGAGCAAATCCCGAGCAGCGAAGCCACTGAAGTTCGAAAGGTCATGACGGAGTTATCGGCGTCGCTCACCGCCAGTTGCGCGAGTCCATCAGGGGCGGAAAGCGGCTCGCTGGTGCAACCCCGCGCAGGGGCCGAGCCGGGCGTGTTTTGGACTGAGAAGGGCCTGGAAAGCCTCTGCTGTCCTGTAGGGCGAGTTAGAGGCACAAATGTAGAGGGGGTGCCCGGGAACAGAAGTGGCCTCTGCAAGGAACCTTGGTACAGGGCATAGTCTCCGGCACATGTCCCGCAGCTCCCCTGTCTCCGCGAGACCGGCCGTGTTCTCTCGTCGCCACGATGCCGTGCTGGGCGTCGCGGCCGCGCTGGGCGCCGTGCTCGGGGTCGCCGTGGGCAGCAACTCCGGGCAAGTGTCGCTGGGGGCCGCGCTCGGAGCCGCCCTGGGCAGCGTCCTGGCCGCGCTCGCACGGCGCCGGCCGGCTCGCGAGCGCCAGGAGCGACCTTCGCGCTCCTCGCTCGCGGGAGAGAGCGCGAGCGAGCTGCGCGACCGGCTGATTGCGCTGATCGCCGACAGCGTGCCCGATGCGGTCGTGCTGTTCTCGGACTCGGGCACCATCCACTATTCGAACCCCGTTGCGCGCGAGCTGTTCTTCGAAGGTCAGGCTCCCGAAGGACAGAACTTCATTCGTCTGGTCAGCGCGGCCGCCGCGCCTCTGCGCGAGGCGCTGCTCGGCGAGACCGACCGCTTCTTCAGCGTGGAGGTGGAAGGCCGGCGCGAGAGCTATCACCTGTCGCGGCGCAGCTTCGAGATGGACGGGCAGCCGCTGACGTTGCTGGTGGTGAAGTACATGACCCGCGAGATCCACCGCCGCGAGATCGAGGTGCTCAAGCGCGTGGTGCGCGTGATCAGCCACGAGGTGAACAACTCGCTCGCGCCGATCAGCTCGCTGATGCACTCGGCGCGCATGCTGAGCACCAAGCTGGGCCAGGCCGACAAGTACCAGCGCATGTTCGATACGATCGACGAGCGCACCAGCCATTTGCGCGGCTTCCTC
>JAICTU010000456.1 GCA_025936205.1 Polyangiaceae bacterium
GAGCTGCTGGAGCATCTCGATTCGATCTCGAGCCCGTCGTGACGGGCTCTCGGGGGGAGGTCATGGGGGGAAGGGGCAGGGCGGCAGCGAGTATCGTGCGGGGCGTGCTGGCGGGCGCGAGCATCGCAGCCTGTTCCGGTCAGGCCTTTCACTATGTCGAATCGGACCAGCTGGGTGCATCGAACCCGGATGGTGGGGCGGACTTCACACGGCTGAAGACGGACTCCACGACTCCGGACGAGACGCCCGCGTCGGCGGGCGCAGGCGGGAGCGGCGGTCATGCAGCCCCCGACGCCGGGCCCGAGGAGGAAACGCCGCCGGCTTCGACGCAGCCCGCGACCCCCTGCGGCCTGGTGCGCACCGCGGATCCGGACCTCGCCGACGACGAGGTGTGCGTGCGCTCCGGCACCTTCGACATGGGCAGTGCCGCGGCGCCGAGCAGCGGCTACTTTGCGCAGGGGCCCGTCCACTCCGTCACGCTCTCGGCGTTCTTCCTCGACGCGTTTGAAGTCACGGTGGCGCGTTATCGCCGCTGCGTGGACGCGGGCGTGTGCGTGGCGCCCGGCACCACGGTCGCGCAGGGCTGCACGTACACCAGCTCGCCCGCGGACCACGAAAAGTACCCGGTCACCTGCGTGTCGTGGACCTCGGCGCGCGACTTCTGCGACTGGGACGGCGGGCGCAGCTTGCCCAGCGAAGCTCAGTGGGAGCAGGCCGCGCGCAACGCCTCGGGCTCCAAATACCCGTGGGGGGACGCGTTCAGCTGTGATCGAGCCGTGCTGGCGGGTGCCTCGCAATGCACGCAGTATGGCGGAATGCTGCCGCAGCCGGTCGGCTCGGCGCGCGCCGGCGCGTCGCCCGAGCGCGCGTTTGATCTCGCGGGCAATGCCGCGGAGTGGGTCGCCGACTGGTTCGGCAGCTATCCCAGCACGGCCGTCACCAATCCCACCGGCCCTGCCACGGGCGCTTCGCGCATCCAGCGCGGCGGGGGCTGGCTCACGCTCGCTGCAGACGCGACGAGCTACGCGCGGCGCGGCGCGGCGCCGGACGCGATCGGCCCGTACTCCTTCCGCTGCGCTCGTCCCTCGGAGTGAGCGGAGAGCCGGCGAGCGCACGCGTGTGCGCGCTTCGCCTACAAACGGCCTTTTGCTTTACAGCCAGGCATGAGAATGCGGACCGTCGCGAAATGCGGCGCGCGTCGCGGCAGCGCACTCGCGGCATTCTCATCGAGTTTGTTATGCTGAAGGGCACACTTGATCTCGACGCGCTCTCGTTCGGGCCCGCGCTCAGCGCAGCCCTTCCGCCACATCTTGTTCGCTAGCGGCCTCCTTGGCGCCTGTTTTCTGGGTGCGTTTTCGGGTGTGGGCTGCGGCTCTGCGCCCTCGCGCGAGGGACTGTTCGACCATCGCGCCGGCGCGGCTGCCGGGTCCGGCAATGCCGGCACTGGCGGACAGGACGGCGGCGGTGGTGGTGGCACCTCTCTTCCCAACCAGAGTGGCGGTAACGCGGGTCAAAGCGGAGCGGCTGCGGGCGGCTTTGCGGGCGCCGCAGGGGCGAGCGACGCGGGTGGCTCCGACGAAGCTGCGCCGGGCGACGCCGGGCCTCACGCCACGGGCGACGCCGCTGCAGGCGACGCCGGCAACTCCAACCCGCTCGGCTGCCCTCCTGCCGATCGCGCCGACTGCGACGCGCTGACCTCCGGCATCGTGCATCGCTACAGCTTCGCGGGCAGCGGCAGCGCCGTCGTGGACAGCGCGGGCAATGCCGCCGGCAGCGTGCAGAATGGCCAGCTCTCGGGCACGGGAGAGGTCGCACTCGACGGCGACGATCAATTCGTGAACCTGCCCAACGGCATCGTGTCGCAGCTGCAGAGCGCCACGTTCGAAGCCTGGGTCGACTGGGGTGGCGGTAACCAGTGGCAGCGCATCTTCGACTTCGGGAGCAGCGATGAAGCGGAAGGCACCCCCGGCTTCGGACAGACCTACCTGTTTCTCACGCCGCGCACGACCGACGACACGGTGCGCGCCACGTTCAGTGCTTCAGGCTCCAACTCCGAAACGTTCGTCGACTCGCAAAACCAGCTGCCCGAGGACAGCGAACATCATCTCGCCGTCGTCGTCGATGCCCAGGGCCACACGCTCTCGCTCTACATCGACGGTGCGCTGGCGGGCTCCACCGCGTTCCAGAACCAGCTCTCCGAGTTGAACGATGTGAACAACTGGCTGGGTCGCTCGCAGTTCGTCAATGACGCCGCCTTCGAGGGTAGCCTGCTCGAGTTCCGCATCTATGGCGCAGCGCTCAGCGCCGAGCAGATCGCGCTCAGCTTCGATCTGGGGCCGGAAGCCGCGATCACGCCCTGACGGCGCGCCTGATTTTGAGTTCGCTGGACGATCCGGGCCCGAAGGACTAAGCTTCGCGAATGGCGCCGCGTCAGCTTTCCAGGCAGGAGATCGCGGCCGCTGTCGCCAGTACGGTGCCGAGCAAGATCGCAGCGGTCTACCTCTTTGGCAGTCAGGCGCGAGGCAACCCGCGGCCGGACAGCGACATCGACCTCGGGCTCCTGTATGTGGAGCCGCCTGCGGGCACGCTGCTGGCTCAGCCCTTCTTGCTGGAGAGCGAGCTGAGCGCTGCACTGGGGCGTCCCGTGCAGTGCGTGGTGATGAACCACGCTCCTCCTGACCTGGTGCATCGGATCCTGCGCGATCAGCAGCTCCTGCTCGATCGCGCGCCTTCTCTCCGTGTGCGCTTCGAGGTAGCGGCCCGCAATCGTTACTTCGATGTCAAACCGTTTCTCGATCGATATCGAAAGCGGGCGAGCGTCGCGTGACGGACCTGGACCTGCTGGAGAAGAAGTTGGCGTTCGTCGAAAGCTGCGTCTCAGAGCTCCAGCGGCTGGCGGTGGCGGAGAAGATCGACACCGATGTGAAAGAGCGCAGGTTCATCGAACACACGTTACAGCTGGCCATTCAGGCCTGTCTCGATGCAGCGTCGCACGTCGTTTCGGACGATCGTCTCGGGGAGCCCAGCACCACACGAGAGCTCTTCTCGCTCCTGGCTCGCGCGGGGCGGCTGACGCAGGAGCTCGCGCAGAAGCTGAGTGCAGCCGCCGGATTTCGCAATGTCCTGGTGCACGGATACGCCGAGGTCGACAGCCGGGTGACGCGGGATGTGCTCGAAAACCATCTCGGAGACCTGCTGGCTTTCGCCGCGGCGTTGCGCCTGCAAAGGCCCTGACGGCGCAGCGATCGGCCGTCGACCCCTGAGCCGGTAGGCGGCATACGCGTTCAGCGGCTGGCTGTGCTAAAGTGACTCGATGTCTGGCGTCGTCCTGGATCGAGCCATCGGCAGTGTGCTCGGGAAGTTTCCCGAGATCGCCGCCGCCTGGCTCTTTGGATCAGAGGCGCGAGGCGACGCTCGGCCCACGAGCGATATCGACGTCGCGCTGCTGTTCGAACAGCGAGGAACCACTGCTTTCGAAGTCTACGAGCTCCTGGGGCGCATCGCTGCTCAGCTCGAGAGCGTGGCTCCCGGGCGTCGCATCGATCTGGTGTTGGTGGAGCAACAGGGCCCGATCTTTCAGCACCAAGTCCTGGAAGAGGGCAGACTCATACATGATGCGAACCCCCGCCGCCGGGTGGACTTCGAGTCAGACGCCATGGTTCGCTTCTTCGATTTCGAGCCGTTGTACCGGCAGGTGTCCCGATACGCGAAGTCGGGCCTCGAGAACTGGTTTGAAGCACACCGGTGACCGAAGATGCCGTTCCCACCAAGCTCGCGATCGTGCGCGAGAACCTGGAGAAGCTCGAGCGCATTCCGCAGGCTTCCTGGCAGGAGTTCGACGCGGATTTTCGCAATCTCGATAGCGCTCTGCATCGCCTGCAAACGACGATTCAGGCGCTGATCGACATCGCTTGCTACGTGGTGGCCTTGCGCGGCCTGGGCGTGCCTCGAACCAGCATGGATGCACTCGAAAAGCTGGAGGCTGCTGCGCTCCTGCCGCCGGGGTCCGCGCAGCGCTTCTCTCCCATCGTGGGCTTTCGCAACCGCATCGTGCATCTCTACGATCGCATCGATCCCCAGATTGTTTACGCCATCTTGACGCGGAACCGCGGAGATCTCGTCGAACTCGCGCGGTTGTTAGCAGCGACGCTGGATCACTGAACCAAGGTATTTGCGCTTTTGGTTTTGGGCCGGGCCTGCGCTGAGCGGCCCCGCGCGGCACCTCGGGGCGCGCAGCGGCCCGTCACTGCACGGTGCGCGACAGCCGTGCAACGGTCAGGCGCAAGAGCGCCCGCAGCGCGCGCGCGAGCTCACCCGCTTGCGGCCAGCGCGCGCGCCAGCGGCGGCGCGTTATCACGTGGGCGCGACCCAGCACCTGGCCCGGTGTCACCACGCCGTCGCCGCGATCGCGATTGTCGCCCTGAAGATAGAGCCCCTCCGGGGCGATGCGCACCAATCGGTGCACGATCACCTGCCCCTGGTGCTCGTAGGCTGCGAGTTGCCCGACCCGAAGCTCTGCCGCCGGGCAGGGCTCGACCTCGAGCTGGGAGCCCGCCGTCACGCTGGGCCACATGCTGCCGCCCCGCGCGATGAAGCGGGCGTTCTGCCCGCTGCGCAGGAAATCGATGATCATGCGCGCGGCTAGATCGGAGCGGGGTGGGGCTGGGGAAGATGACATTTTCGATTTTGATGCTTCAAAGGTTCCGCAGGCGTTCGCTCGTGCTGTGAACGCCAGGTAGCACGGCTTCGATCTCCGCCTGGTAGCGCCTCCACTTGTCGGGAGCCGGGGCGGAGAGTGTGAAGGAGGACAACGGAAGCGCGCCGTCCAGGGATGGCAACAGTGATGGATCGAGGGGTAGCTCGGCCCAGCTGCAGATGCGTTCCAGGGTAGTGCGGGGAGAGTGGACGAGCTCCGAAAAAGGCACACTGAGCCAGCGCTCGCGCGGCACTGACACGAGCGCGTTCAAGATCGACCGGTTACTGACGCGCCACTGCTCCGCAGCAATGGACGACACGGAATTGGGGCTGAGCTGCTGCCAGTTGGGGGTGAGCAGAAAGCTCCAGGGCATCCCGTGCCAGCCCGGCAGCTTGGGATAGGTGACAAATCGCCCCGACCGCCAGCCTTCGATCAGGCTGCCCAGGCTCGCGGGCGCCTCGCGGTGCAGGAACAGGAAGCGTGCATCGGGGAATACGCGCTGCAAGAACTCGACGCGCAGCGCATTCTTCGGCGTCTTCTCCAGCATGCGCACCTGGCCTGTCGAGCTTTCCGTTGCGCGTGCCCCATCGCGATCGATGAGCGCACGGGCAAAGCGCATGCGGAGCACTTGCGCCAACCAGTCCGGTGCGTCGCCCGCGCCGAGCTCGTTGGAGACATAGCCGCGGTTCCGCGGGTGCAACGGGGGAAGCCCCTCGATGATCGCATGGCTTTCCCCGGCGACGGTGTAGAGCCCGGGCAGCCGCGCGAGCAGCTCGAACAGCAGCGTACTGCCCGCTCGTGGAGCCGACAGGATGATGATCGGACGCTCGACGCGCAGAGTTTCGGCGCCCGGAGTCGTCAAGAGATCCAGGCTCTCCAGCAGCGCCAGGTCGCGTTGCCAGTCCTGTGAGGCCGCCGCAGTCAACCGCGCGTGAACCTGCGCTGGAGTGCACGGCGAGTGGAAGGCGTCGAGCATTGGCTCGAACGTGAGGGGCAGTTGCGCTACGACCTGAGCGCCAGCGCGAGAAACGATTTCGAGTTGGCGCTCCGCCCTGCGAATCTCGAACCAGCTCGCGCGGACGAGCGCGGGGCCGCGCCGATGGAGCTCCGTGCCTGGCGCGAAGGACGCCTGCGCCGCGGCTCCCACAGCGTGCGTCCCGGGCCGCCGATTCGTGGTGACAAACATGGACCCAATGACCGCCAAGGCATCGCTGACGGCCTGCAGCTCCGGAGCGCAGCGCGCGAGGGCCTGCCGAAAGTCGTGGATCAGGCGGCGGTACTGCCATTCGCCCGCGGCGTCGCGCCCGTAACGGGCGAAGGCCTGCGAATACTCCTTCCGCAAGTGCTCGACGGCGCTGCTCACGCCCGTTCGGGCCAGCTGCGTTGGTGCCACACGGCCGCTGTCGTACTCGAGCTGGTCGAGAAGAGTATTCAGCTCGTCCGGCTGCAGAATTTCGAACTCGTAGGGTTCGATTTCCGGCAGGACCTCGCGCTCGGGGTCGTACGGAACGTCGCGTGCGGGCGAGCCACTGGATTCGAGAAATTGCAGAGAGCGCTCGCTCGCCTTCGTGTCCGCCACCAGATGGATGCGGGGCAGCCGCCCGCCGTGCTTCACGCGGTGACGCCGGAAATTGTCGAAGGTCCAGAGCTCGCCCGCGGCCATGTGCACGGTCTGGTCGCCACAATCGAAGGAGACCTCTGGCTCCGTCACGATCGGCACGTGAAAGCGCATGCGCCGGAACCAATGGAAGTTGCGGTCGTCGTGCCACGGAACTTCGGCGCCCGGCTCCAGGCGCATCAGGCGACAACGCGTGATGGGCAGCCCAAGGGCGGAGAGCACCTGACGCAGATACGGGCTCGATCGCAGGGCGGCAGTGGGCTGCATGGGGCCGGAGATTGCAAAATCGTCGTTTGCTCCGCCCGTTACCGAGATCAACGGCAGGAAGGAATTTCCAGCAAATCCAGTGGGGTGGCCGAGCCAGCGCGCGTTTTTCAGGCGCTCCAGCTCGCATTGCAGCCGCGCGCTCTCGAAGCGTAACGGCAGTCGATAGAAGGCGCGCTCCAGCCGCACGCCTCAACTATGCTCTCCTGCTTGCGGCAGGGCAATTGTCTCCCAGGGGGGAAGGGAACCCGCTAACATACCCCCGTCCGTCGGACTGCGTCCGGAAGCAGACGGCGTCCCCTCTCGGGCCTCGGGCAATGAAGCGTCTGATCATCGCAGGACTTCCGCGCAGCGGTACGACACTGATCGCGACACTTCTCGGGGCGCAGCCGAGCATTCACTTCCTCACCGAGTACTTCCCCGCGTTCACCGAGGCCTCGATGCGGCTGCAGAAGGGCTGGAATGCGCCGCTTTCGCCGGGCGAACGGCGCATCGCGCTCGCGCTGGTCAGGGATCAGTTTCTGCGCGTGCGGCACCCCGTGCTGGTCAAGCTGGACGGCTTTGCCACGCTCGACGAGCTCCATGTTCGCGTCTGTGAAGAGCTCGGCGCGAATGATGCCTGGGTCGGACACAAGCTCCTGCTCGGCCCGGACCTGTTGCGCGCGACGCTCGAGCAGACGGACCTGCACTGCTTGCTGCTGTTTCGGGATCCGCGGGACGCCGCGCTGTCCTTCTTCCATCGCACGGGGGCGGGGGTGGAGGAATACGTGCGGAACTGGGCAGCGATGGCGCGTCTCTGGCGCAAGCTCCGTGAGCATCCAAGGCTGCTCGCCTTGCGCTTCGAAGACCTGCTGACCGATCC
>JAICTU010000674.1 GCA_025936205.1 Polyangiaceae bacterium
CTGGAAGATCATCTGGATCTGGGGGCGCACCCGCTTCAGCTCTCGGGCGGAGAGCGTGGCGAGGTCGACGGGGTCTTCTCCGTAGAAGAGCGCGCTGCCCGCCGTAGGGGGGGTCACGCGCAGGAGGGTGCGCGCGAGGGTGCTCTTGCCGCTGCCGCTCTCGCCCACGATGCCCAGCGTCTCGCCGCGCGCGAGGTCGAAGCTGACCTCGTTGCAAGCCTTGACCACGCCGATGCGGCGGCGAAACAGGCCGCGGGAGAGGACCGGAAAGTGTTTGCTCAAGCCGCGCACCGAGAGCAACGTGGGGCTTTCCGCGATCAGGCTCACGACTCGGGCTCCTTACCGTCCACATCAGCTGGCCCCTCGCGCACGGACTCGAATTCTTTGCTGTCGAACCACTCGGCTTCGGCCTGGCTATCCGCGGGATGGGGCGTGCGAGGCGCGACGAAGGGCGGGGCCGCCGTTTCGGTGACGCGCTCCGTCGAGTCTTCGGCAGGCGTCGTTGCAGCGGGTGGAGGCGGCGCGAGGGAGGAGGACACAGGGGGCCCTCCTTCTGTCGGGCGGTGCTTGAGCCGCTCCAGCGCCACTTCCCGCGTGCGCCAGCACGCAGCCGAGCGATCCTCCCCTGCCCCTTGCCCCGCGAAGCGCTCCAGCGGCGGGGGCGAGCCCACGTCACAGCGCCCCGGCACCGCGTAGCTGCAGCGCGGATGAAACGCGCAGCCCGGCGGGATGTCGCTCAGCGCGGGCACCGAGCCGCGCAGGCTCGGCAGGCGCTTACCGACGGGCGTGAGGCTGGGCATCGACTCGAGCAGGCCGATCGTGTACGGGTGGCGCGGGCGCTTGAGGATGGAGCGCACCGGGCCCGCCTCGACGACGCGGCCCAGGTACATGACGACCACGTCGTCGGCCATCTGCGCCACCACGCCCAGGTCGTGGGTGATGAGCAGGATGGCGAGACCGAATTTCTTCTGCAGGTCCTCGAGCAGGATCAGGATCTGTCTCTGGATCGTGACGTCGAGCGCGGTCGTGGGCTCATCCGCGATCAGCAGCTCGGGCTGCGAGACGAGCGCCATCGCGATCACCGCGCGCTGGCGCATGCCACCCGAGAGCTCGTGCGGGTACTGGCGCAGGCACAGCTCGGGGTCCTCGATGCCGACGCGCTCGAGCACTTCCAGCGCGAACTCGCGGGCGAGCTTCTTGCTCACCTTCTGGTGGGTGCGGATCGCTTCCAGCAGCTGGTTGCCGATGCTGTGCACCGGGCTCAGGGCGGCCGTCGCCTCCTGAAAGATCAGCGACGCGCGGCCGCCGCGCAGCTCGTGGAGGGCGCGGGAGTTTTCGCGCTCCTCGAGTACTTCGAGGGGTGGCTCGCCGTCGCTGCGGTGCAGGCGGATCGAGCCGCCCACGATGCGTCCGGGCGGGTGGATCAGCCGCAACAGCGACTGCGCCGTCACGCTCTTGCCGCAGCCGGACTCGCCCACCAGCGCCAGGGTGCGGCCACGATCGAGCCGGAAGCTGACACCGTCGACGGCGCGCAGCGTGCCTTCTTCCGTCTCGAAGTGTGTCTCCAGGTCGCTCACCTCGAGCAGCGGGGCGCTCTCGCGAGCAGGCGGTACAGAAGAAGCCACCGGCTGGGTCATTTGGCGTTGGCGCCGTACGGATCGGCGGCATCGCGCACGCCGTCGCCCAGGAAGTTGAAGCTGAGTACCGTGGCGATGATCAGCAGCACCGGCGTGAGCAGCCACGGGTAGTAGCGCACGGCCTTCACGTCCATGCAGTCCTGGAGCATGACCCCCCAGCTGACGATCGGCGGGCGCAGCCCGAGACCCAGGAAGCTGAGCGCCGTCTCGCCCAGGATGACGCCGGGCACGCTCAGCGTGAGCGAGACGATGATATGGCTGCTGAAGCCGGGGAGCAGGTGCCGGAACAGGATGCGCGCGTGGCTGGCGCCCATCAGGCGCGCCGCGACCGCGTACTCTTCCTCGCGCAGGGCCAGGAGCTTGCCGCGCACCACGCGCGCCAGGCCCGTCCAGTTGAGCAAGCTGAGCAGCAGCGTGATCGCGAAGTAGATGGACAGCGCCGACCAGTCGCCGGGCAACAGGGCGCTCAGCGCAATCCACAGCGGCAGCTGCGGGAAAGCGTTCACGACCTCGATCGTGCGCTGGATGAAGCTGTCGGTGCGGCCGCCCACGTAGCCGCTGAGCCCGCCCAGGCACAGGCCCAGCACGAAGGTGAAGAACACGCCGATCATGCCCACCGAGAGCGAGATGCGCGCTCCGTGAATGGCGCGGCTCAGGATGTCGCGCCCGTAGCGGTCGGCGCCCAGCAGGAAGAACGTGGACGGTACCGGCGGCGAGCCCTCCAGCGCGCTGATCTCGCGCTGCTCCACGCTGAGCAGCCGGCGGTTCATGGGAATGAGCCCCCACAACTGGTAGGGCTCCCCCGGAGCGAAGAAGCGCAGCTGCAGCGGCTCGCTGGGCAGCTCGACGTATTGCTTGCGGAACGTGATCGGGTCGATATAGCGCTGCAGGGCGTAGGTGTAGAGGCCCCGCTGCAGGTTGAAGTGCACGGACTGCGGCGGCGCGTAGGGATAGTCGAGGTGGCGCGCGGAGGGCGCGTAAGGCGCGAGCGGCTCGGAGAAGAGGGCCAGCGCGTACAGCACGAACAGCGCAAACAGCGACGCCACGGCCAGACGGTGCTTGCTGAAGCGCAGCCCGATCAGCTGCCACTGCGAGAGCGTGCCGGGCGGCGCCGTGCCGCTCACGCTCTCCGGCAGCAGCGAGGGAGCTCCGGCCTCTTGCAGCGCGGGCGCACCGCGGGGCAACGAATCCACCATGCTCAAGCCACCCCTTTCTCGTAACGAATGCGCGGGTCGAGCCAGAGCAAGAGCACGTCCGCGACCAGCGTGCCGAAGACCGAGAGCAGGCTCAGCACCATCAGCATGGAGCCGGCGAGGTAGGTGTCTTCATTCACCAGCGCCTCGATCTGCAGCGGCCCCACGAGCGGCAAGCTGAGCACGATGCCGACGATGGCGCCGCCCGAGACCAGCTGCGGGAACAGGCCGCCGAGGCCGGAGACGAAGGGGTTCAAAGCGACCCGGACCGGGTACTTGAACAGCAGCTTCAGGGGCCGAACGCCGCGCGCTCGGGCTGTGGTGACGTAAGGCTTCTTCAGCTCATCGAGCAGGTTCGCGCGCAGCACCCGCGCCAGCCCCGCCGTCCCCGACGCGCCCATCACCAGCACCGGGATCCAGACGTGCTTCAGCAGATCGATGACCTTGGGCATCGTCCAACCCGCCTGGGACGCGAACTCGGGTGAGAACAAGCCCGAGACGCCGGCCACCACCATCAGCACCAGCGCCAGCAAGAACGGCGGCAGGCTCATGCCCAGGAAGCCGATGAAGCTGAACAGGTAGTCGCCGAGCGAATACTGGCGGACCGCCGAATAGATGCCGATGGGAAGCGCGACCATCCAGGTGAACAGGATCGTGGCGAGCGAAATCAGCACCGTGAGCACGATGCGATCGCCCACGAGATCGTTGACGGGCCGCCCCGTTTCCATCGACCGCCCGAGGAAACCCTGGAGCAGGCCGAGGTCCTCGCTGTCGTGCGTGGTGAACCACTCGACGCCCATCCAGCGCAGGTAGCGCTTCCAGGCGGGGTCGTCGAAGTGGAAGCGCTGGCGCAGCTCCTCCAGCTGCGAGAGCGAGTTGCTGTCGCCCATCTCCGAGAGCGCGACGACGCGCGTGCTCAGGTAGTCGCCCGGCGGTAGATCGATGGCAGCGAATACGACGACCGAGACGATCGCGAGCGTCGGTATGAGGACCAAGATGCGCCGTGCCACGAAGGGATGCCGTATCGATAGCAGCAGCAGAAGCAACCCGCCGATGCCGATCAGGCTCCAGCGGATGATCTTGCCGAGCTGCTGGTTCGGGCCCGCCGC
>JAICTU010000303.1 GCA_025936205.1 Polyangiaceae bacterium
GCGCTCGAGCGCGGCCATCAAAGCGGCCATGCCGGCTTTGGTGTCGCAGCTGCCGCGCCCGAACAGGCGCCCGTCGCGCAGCGCGGGGTCGAAGGGATCGATCGCCATGTTGTCGATCGGGACGGTGTCGAGGTGCGAAGCCACGAGCACGGTCTCGGTGAGACCGGTGCGCCGCACCTCCCCCACCACGCTGCGGCGTGTGCCCGAGCCGACCACGACGCCGTCGACCCCGAGCGCCTTCAGCTGCTCGTGCACGCAGCGCGCGTAGCGCTCCTCTCCGGTCAGCGCCGCGTCGATGTCCGCGCGGCCCATCGGGTTGATCGAGGGGATGGCAACGTAATCGCGTAGATAGCGGACGGCGGGCGAATGAGACATGAGGCTCTCGGGGGAGAGCCTCAGCGTACCCGTTCAGAACAGATCGAGCAACCGCTGCACCTGGCTGCGCGGCAGGGCGTAGGTGGCGTTCACGGAGGCGTGGCGGGCGTAGTAGATGCTCGCGTCCTGGTACACGTCGCGGCTGCCGATGTTGAAGCGGATCGGCGGCATGCCCACGCTCTCGGGGGCCTGGCGGCGGATGTAGACGGTCAGCGTGGGCTTGCGCAAACCTTCGCCCGGGCCGGCAGCACCGGTGTGCACGACCGCATCGGGCCGCAACGTCTCGATCGTGTCGAGCAGATCGTCCAGGCGCGCCATGTCGAAATTGGTGGACCCCTTCTGCAGCACGAGCTGGCCGCCCACGCGCTTGAAGAACAGCTTGCCCCGATTGTCTCCGGTGGTCAGCTGCAGCTCCACGATCGAGCCGCGCTCCGCCGCGAAGACGCCGCGGTTGATCGGCAAATTGCTGAGCGTGCGCTCCAGCGCGCGCGGCGCCACGAACACGCCCGGGTCGCGGTCGACGCTGGCGTAAAAGCCACCTGGAGCCGCCCGGCCGAGCAGCAGCGTGCGCTCGACCGTGCGGTCTTCCACCTCGACCGTGAACTTGACGCTGAGGCGCGGCTTTTCCAGACCGAAGCCGGGCGCGGCCGTGTCGCTGATCCAGCGCAGCGCGTGCAGCGTGCGCAATTGATCGATGATCTCCACGGCCGTGCCGCCGTCGATCTCGAAGCCCTTGGGCTCGATCAGCGAGAGGCCGCCCGTGGGCGTGCGCTTGATCAGCTCGCGCGAAGTGCCGCGCTTGATCTCGATGCCGCGCACCGCCGTCAACGGGTAGTCGAAGATGTGGTGGTCCTTGAGCAGCGTGGCATCGGCGTGCAGCGCGAACGAATCGTCGCGCGGCACCACCAGCACCGCACCGTCGGCCTCGCGATAGGCGAGCCGCGAGCCGTCCGGGCGCGCCGGACTGACGCGGATCGTCTCCTTGGTGCGCTCGGCGCCCGGGCGCGCCGACGACTCCAGCGTCACCACCTCCGCGGAGAACTCCGCCGCCTTCGCCGGCTTGTCACGGCCGAGCAGCAGCGTGCCGTCGATACCGAGCAAGCGCGAGAGGCGATCCTTGGCGGCCTCGCCGTCGAGCGCCGCCGGGCGCGGCTGGCGCAGCACGAAGCCGTCGCCCTGGCGCGCGAAGTCGAGCACCTGGTCACCCTCCACGATGTTGACGGTGTCGACCTCGTCGGCGTGGAAAGTGAACAGCGAGCTGTCGATCAGGGAGCTGGCGGGCTCGCGCAGCGCGCCGAGCACGCTGCGCTCCACGCAGCCCGCCAGCGGCTCGGGCACGATGCGCATGGCCACCGTCTTCTCCGGATCCAGCGGGCAGGTACCGCCGAAGGCCAGGCTGGCCTCGGCCTTTTCGCTTGCCCTGGGCACGATCCCGATGTGCACGCCCGGCTCGCCCGCGAGCGCCACGCGCGCGGCCTCGGGGTCCAGGATCGGATCGGCGGAGGCGCGCGCCAGCGCAAAGAACAGGCGATCGACCTCGTCGCGGCGAGCGCGCTGGTTCTCGTGCATATCCTCGAACTGGAAGTCCTCCCCCACGCGGCGCAAGCGGCGCACGCCGGCCGAACTGGAAAGCACCAAGCGAGCCGTCGAGTTCTTGCTGTAAGGCACGATCTGCCGGCCCCGGAAGCCATCGGCAGGCACGAACAGCTCGTCCAGCACCGACTTCTTCACGACGTAGGTGTGCGCCGGTCCATTGCCCTCGCGCACCTCGACGTAGCGGGAAGCGGGCGGGGAGACGCTCGGACCGCCCAGCCGCAGCTGATAGTTGACGCCGCCCATCTCCAGCGACAGCACCTGGTCGGAGAGCAGCGCGGCGGCGCTGGGCGCGCCCGCATCGCTGCCGGCCGCTGCCAGCGGATCGACCCCTGTCACATCGCGCTCCCAGGTCGCGTAGCGCAGGCTGCCGAGCAGCTTGTCCACGGGTACTGGGTCCGCATCCGTCTCGAACGGCTCGGTCAGCAGCCAATCGGCGGTAGGTAGATCCGCGCCGGCGGGCGCGTCATCGCCGGCCTCGCCCTGAGCTGGCACGTGACGGCGCACGACCACGCTGCGCCGCGATCCGCGCCGCAGCTCGATGCGCGTCACCTCGTCCTGGTGGAACACGGGCAACAGGTGCCCCCGACGCACCTCCTCCACGCGCGTCGCCGAGCGCCCCGACCAGACCAGCAGCAGGACCGACAGCGCGGCTCCCGCGACCAGGGCGAGGTTGGCCCAGCGTGCTCGGGCGATCACGCTCATGAGCGCGCCTCGGCAGCTCGAGCATTCGCCCGCGCGCTGCGGCGGCGCAGCAAGACCAGCGCCGCCAGCGCCAGGGCCGTGGCGGGCATGTACAGCAGCACATAGCGCGCGATCTGGGTCATGGATTGCTCGGTGAACCGCAGATCCACCTGGCGCTCGGGCTTGTCCGTCAAGCTGACCAGCGCGGGCCGCGCCGCGACCCAGGAGATGGCGCTCTCGACGAAGCGCCGAGTGCCGGCCAGGGTCGCGTCCTGCCAGGTGTTGCCGAGCAAAGGAGCGGAGCTGCCCAGCACCACCAGACGCGAGCCGTGCAGCTCCGCTGGGCTGCCGGACTGGCTGCCGGGTAATTGCTGCGCGCTTCCGGGCTGCTGCTGGCTGCCGGGGCTCGCGGCGGGTTGGCCTGCGGAGATCTGTGCGGCCAGCGGCGGCAACTCCGCCGCTGCGCCCACGATGAACGGGCCCTCCGAGTCGTGCGCGAGGGTATCGATGGCAGCGGCCTTGGGCGAGGCCAGGATGCTGGCGTCGCGCACGGCAAACGACTTATCGCTGGTGGTCAAGAGCGGGGCCGCCTTGGCCTCCAGCTCAAAGCCTTGCGCCACCTGCAGCACCACGCGGAAGCGCGCCTCACCGTCTTTGATCAAGCCGCGCGTGATGGGGTGCGGCTTGGGCTGCGCGAAGAACACCTCGCCGCCCGCGCCGAGCGGCAGCGCCAGGTCCGGATCGCGCTCGAAGATGAGCTGTTGCCGGGGGCGCACGCCAAACAATGCCAGCAGCGGCTCGAGCCCGCTCTTGGTCGTGCGGTTGTCTTCGCCGAGCGTGGGGCTGATGCTGATCAGGAAGTTCTTGCCGTGCCGGACGGCGCCGATCAGGCGTGCCACGGCCGCTTCCGTGTACGGTTGCCCCGGCGCCGCCACGATCACCAGGTCGCAGTTGGCGAGCGTCAGATCCGCGCCGGCCGACAGCAGATCGACCTCGCGCGTGGTGTAGTTGTTCTTCTCCAGCGTGTAGCGCAACCCGCCCAGACCCGAGGCGCCGCCATCGTCCATCGAGGCTTCTTGCTGGCCATGCGTGAAACACGCATCCGTCTGCTTCGGCTGCAGCACCTGACGCAAGCCCTCGGTGAGCGCCTGCTCGAGCCGCGGCTGCACCGTGCCGCGCGCGTCGTCGTAGCTCACGATGTCCTCGGCCCCGATCACCCAGCGCGCTTCGCCCTGCACCACGACGATCGCGGCGTCGCTCACCAGGTGGCCCTGCTCGGTGCGGCCTTGCATCAGCCGGTAGCGGTTCTGCAGCGCGAGGAACTCGCCGGGTTCGCGGTCCGGATCGACGAAGCGCGCGTGCAGCAGCGGCGACTGCGCCAAGTATTGATCGAGCATGCGCCGCACGCTGCCCAGGTCCGGATCCGCCTGGCTCAGGAACACCAGGACCTGGACCTCTTCGGAGAGGCCGGCGAGCGTCTCCAGCGTCGCGGGCGAGAGCGTGTAGAGCTGAGCGCGAGTGACGTCCCAGCGCCGATAGTGGCGCGCGACCACGAAGTTCAACGAGACCGCGATCACGCTGGCCGCGAGCACGCCGATTGCGCTCCACACCCCCAGCTGCCTGCCGACCCCGCGCTGCGCGGGCTCGGCAGGCGCGGTGCCGCTCGGCGGACTGGCCGCGGCGGCACCGGCAGTGGACTTGCGCTTCGAGAGCCAGCTGAACAATCGCTTCGCCTCCTTCATCCCCAGCGCCACGAATCCACCACCCGCCGCGTGAAGAACAGGCAGAGCAAGAGCACGCTACCGTCGAACACGACGCGCCGCACATCGATCACGCCGCGCGAGAAGTCCTCGAGCTGAGAGATCACCGAGACGTGGGCGCACAGGTCGTGCAGGAACCCCGGATCGAACACGCGCTCGCCGATGCCCAGGATCAGCAAACCGAACAAGACCAGCATGGTCAGCATCGAGGCCGCCAGCTGGCTGCGCGTGAGCGCGCTCATCAACACCCCCACCGCCAGGTAAGCGGCGCCGACCAGCAGCACGCCCAGATAGCTGGCGGCCACCACCGACCAGTCGATGTCGACCACCTTGCGCACGATCACCACGTACAGCACGGTCGGCAGCCAGAGCAGCGAGTAGGTGGACAGCGCCGCGCCGTACTTGGCGTGCACCACCGAGCCTCCACTCACGGGCGCGGTGAGCAGCGCTTCGATCGTGCCGCTGCGCCGTTCTTCCGCGAAGACGCCCATGGTGAGCGCGGGGCAGATCAGGAGCATCGAGATCGGGATGAAGAAGGAGCTGAAGTACGCCTGGGTGGGGCCCTGATCGATCGACAGGCTGGTGAAATGCGCGAAGTGATCGATCACGATGTAGAAGCTGATGCCCTGCAGCAGCAGGAAGGCAAAGCACGCCAGCCACGCCAGCGGCGTGACCCACAGGCTCAGCATCTCCCGCCGGTACACCGCCCAGAACCCGCTCAGGGCGCCGGCCATTCCCCCGGAGACCGCTGTTCTCGACCTGCCTCGCCTAGCCATGCTGCTCCAGATTCATCATCCTCCAGCTACTCGCTGGGCGGCCGCGGTGACGGCGGCGGCAGGGAAAACGGCGATGGCAACGGGGAGGAGGTCGGATCCGTGGCGCCGGTGAGCTGGCGAAACACCTCTTCCAGGCTGGTCTCCTTGAGGCGCGCCTCTCGCACGCGGATCTCCGAGCTGACCAGGGACGTGACGATCTGTTCCAGGCAGTCGTAGGCGTCGACCTCCGCGTCGAACGTGACGAGCAGGGAGACGATGCCGTCTTCCGCGCCGGACGGAGGGATGCTGCTGAAGCGCACCATCTCACTGATCAGCTCGGTGTCGCCCGGGCGCGGCGGCAGCAGCGACGACGTCGCCACCACCGGCGTGACGCCGATCACGTTCGCGGAATTCATCACCAGCCCGAACGCGCGCCGGCGCCGGTCTTGCACGGTGACCACGGCGCGCTGCCCACCCAGCTGCCGGCGCAGCATGCTGATCGGCCCCTGCGCGACCAGGGTGCCCCGATCGAGCACCAGGCAGCGCGTGCAGGTCGCTTCCACCTCGCTCAGGATGTGGGTCGAGAGCAGCACGGTATGATCCGAGCCCAGCTCGCGGATCAGGTTGCGGACGCCGTGGATCTGGTTGGGGTCGAGGCCGGCGGTCGGCTCGTCCAGCACCAGCAGCGGCGGGTCACCGAGCAGCGCATCAGCGAGCGCCACGCGCTGGCGGAAGCCGCGCGACAGGCTACCGATCAGCGTGCGCGCCACCGAGCCCACCTCGGTTTTGTGCAGCGCCAGCTCCACGTGCCGCGCGACGTCCTTGCGCGGCAACTGCTTCAACCGAGCGCGGAAGGTGAGATACTCACGCACGCGCATTTCCGGATAGAGCGGCGCCGTCTCCGGCATGTAGCCGATGGCCTGCCGGGCGCGCATCGGCTGCTCCACCACGTCGAAGCCGTTGACCCGCACGTAGCCCGCGCTCGGGCCGAGGTAGCCGACAATCATGCGCAACGTGGTGGACTTGCCGGCGCCATTGGGGCCCAGAAAGCCCACGATCTCACCGCGGTTCACGGTGAAAGACACGTCTTTCACGGCCACCACGGAGCCGTAGTTGCGGCGCAGCTGCTTGACCTCGATCATCAGCGGCTGCCGCATGTCGATCATGGGCTGCGTCGCATCGATGCGACGGATCTCGGGCGCGCGCAGCGACGGCTTGGGCAACGACGACTTGGGCAACGACGAAGGCAACCGAGAGGGCGGCGCTTCCGCCGCGGCCTCTCCGGCGTCTACCGTATCCCCCGCATCCTCAGGCTCCTGCAGGTGCTCAGCGTCCGCCTGCTGAGCCTCGAGTTGCTCAGCGTCCGCCTGCTGAGCCTCGAGTTGCTGCTCCTCGGGATCTGACACCTGGACCTGCGCCGTGACGTTATTCTGTAGAACGACCTGGGACTTCAGTCAATGCTGGCGGGGGTCATTTTACGTACGGAACCTTGTAGCCGTTCTCCCGGTAGGTGTGGACCTGGAAGAAGCTGCGCAGCAGCAACAAGTGCTCTTCGTGCTCTGGGTCAATCTGGTCCGACAGGTTGTTCAGCTCACCCGGATCGTTCTTCAGGTCATACAGCTCCAGGGTTTGGCGCCGTAGATCCCGGATCGCCTTGTAGCCGTCCTCGAAGAGCATCGCCTGCTTGAGGCCCGTCTCGGCGACGATCGGGCGAGCAAATGTTCGGCTAGCTCCGAGCAACAACGGCACCAGGCTCTCGCCCATGAACGAGGCCGGCGTGTCCACGCCGAACCAGTCGAGCAGGGTGGGCCCCAGATCGATCAGCGAAACGGGGGTGTCGATGGTGCGAGGCACCACACCGGCGCCGAACGCCACGAGCGGTACGCGGATCAACTCGTCGTACAGGTTGCTGCCATGGAAGCGCGCACCGTGGTCGCCGAATGCTTCCCCATGATCGGCGACCACGAGCACCGTGGCGCGCTCGCTGAGGCCCAGACGGGTGATGGCCGCGCGCACCTCCCCCAGATAGCCGTCGACGGTGCTCAGGCCGCGCAGGTAGCGAGTGAACGCCCCTCCGCCGCCCTTGCCGTACGGACTGTGACTGTCGAGATAGTGCACCCAGTAAAAGGCGCTGCGCCCGGCGTTGGCCTCCAGCGCCGAGATCAGCTGCGCGGTGAGCGACTTGCCGTGGATCCAGCGCTGGTTGCTCGCCAGCAGAGGCTCGCCTTCGACCTGATTGCGATCGAACCCGCGCAGGATCCCGCGCGAGTTCTCCAGCCAGCCCACCACGGGAAACGCCGCCGTGTACACGCCCGCCTTCGAGAGCACGCTGGCAAAGTGCACACTGCGGTCCTCGGTGGGCCACTTGTTGCTGTCGCCTGACCAGTACTGCTGAGAAAAGTACCTGCCGGAAGAAATGGAGCCGAGCGTGAACTTGGTCATGGAGCCCGGCGCGCGCGCCTGCGTGAAGGAGGCGCCGGCCTCTGCCAGAGCCGAGAGCTCGGGCATGGTCTGCTTACCGTGCGGGCCCCCCAGCAGGTCGGCTCGCAGCGAGTCGATGGACAGCAGCACCACCACCGGTCGATCCACCGCGGGTCGCATGCGGCTCGGAGGCACGGGCTTCGCCTCGGAACGCGGCGCGAAGAAAGCACCCGCCTGCGCGGCCACCGTCGCGTGCAGATTGTCGAGCCCGCCGTCGCCGTGAACTACCGCGAGCAGGTGCAAGCTACTCGGCCGCCGCGCGACCCAGATCATCACCGAGTTCGTGTGGCGCCCGAACAACGCCCAGAGCGAGCCGATGCCGAGCACTGCGCCCAGCGCGAGCACCGCCGAGCGGCGCCGCGGCGCCCCCGGCAAGGAAAGCTCGAGCCGCGGCAGCGCCGCCGCGGCCAGCACCGCCGTGAGCCAGGACAGGTACAGGTGGGCGCTCGGATTGTTGCCCGGCGAGATGCTCACGTTGCAGGCGAAGGCGGCGAGCGCGGCAGCGCCGCTCGCCGCTTGCACGCTCACGCCGAGCCAGGGAGCGCGCCAGTTGCGGTGGCGCGTGAACCAGGCGAGCGCGGGCACGGCCCCGGCGATCCCCACCACGATCAGCAGCGACGCCAGATCCGTCCCGATGGGCAGCGACTCGCCGAGTCGCTCGGCGAGTCCGTCCAGATCGGTGGGCAAAGACGCTGCGCCGAGCGCCAGCGAGAACACGGCCAGCGCGCACCAGCCGAGCCCGGAACCGGGCAGCCAGCGCTGGAACGCCCAGGCGCAGCCGATCGAGAGCAAACCGAGGCCGAGGTGACGGCCCAGATCGACGGCATGCGCCAGCAGGGCATCGGCCCCGCCGGCGCGCGGCTCGTCGCGCGGCAGCAGATCGAACAGCACGTTGAGGGAGCCGGCGAGCACCCAACCGAGCCCGAGGTGCAGCGACAGGGGCGGAGGAGCCGAGACGGAGCGGGTGCTCGGCAGAACGGGCGTGGCGTTTACGCTGAGCACCTTCGGCACCAGGCGCACTCGTAGCACACGGCCTACCGAACAGTCACCTGGCCGCCATCAGCCCAGCGGCGCTCGTCCGCGCCGTCGCAAGGCGGGCACATGCTGGAGGGGAGCGGCTCCGTCAGGTGCCGAGCCCCTCCCCTGCTCCGTGTTTCAGGGCTTGACGATCTGCGTGCCGGGCGGAGCAGTGAACGTGAACTCGCTCGCGGGCACCTTTTCGTTCACGCGCGGATCGCTGAAGTCGAAGACGTTCTTGTTCTTCTGTGCGTCGATCAAGAGCACGCGGCGCACCTGGAAGGTCTTGCCGTCGACGTAGAGCAGCATCTTCTGGTACGCGGGCGTGGCCTCCTTGGGGATGGCCAGGAGCACGTAGCCGCCCTTGAACTTCAGGGTCTGGGCGTTGAGCTTCTTCAGCGTGAAAGAGGCCGTGAGCTTGCCTTGACCCAGCAGGAAGGAGAGCGCCGCGGGATACGCGCTCTTGGTCATGTCCTGCTCGTAGAGTTGCTTGTTCTCCGCTTCGTAGACGCGCAGCAGCTTGCCGTCGGACACGACGCGGTTGCCGTTCGAGCTGTAGCGCCAGCTCATCTTGCCCGGCTTCACGAAGGCGACGTGGCCCTGGCTCTCCTTCTTCTTGTTGTAGGCGAAGATGGTGTAGCGCTGGCTGAACTGCGCCTGGAAGGTCTTGGCGCCGTCGTAGAAGGACTGCACGCGCTCGGCGATCACGTCCGAGCTGAGGTCGGGCAGATCGACGGCGGGGCCCGAGGAGGGGGGTGCGTCGTCGTCAGTGGGCGCGGCCTCGGCCGGAGCAGCAGCTGCAGGCGCAGGGGCCGCACCGGCCGGCGCTGCCACGGCCGCGGCCGGAGCGGGCTTGGCCTGTGCCGTCTGCGCAAAGGCCGAGGGCACGCTGGCGGCAAGCCCCAGCGCGCAGAAGCCACCGATCCAGACCCGAACCAAGCCCATTCGCTTCATGACTGCTCTCCTGAGTAGCTCCCCACCGAATTTACTCAACGGGGCTCCATACACTTCCCGTCGCGGAGCTGCAGTACGGCTACCTGGCCGAAGCCCGCCGAGCCGGCCGGCGCAGGTTGGCGAGGACACCATGGGCGAGGGCTCGGTCGAGGGGAGCGCGACGGAGGAAGGTGAGCGCCAGGGCGAGCGCGTCGGCTGCATCCTCGCGCAGGGAGTCGTCGAGGCAGAGCAGCATGCGGATCATGCGCACCATCTGCTGCTTTTCGGCGCGGCCGCTCCCGGTGACGGTGCTCTTCACGCGCGCCGGCGGATACTCGACCACCTGCATCCCGGCGCGCGCCAGGTTCAGCAGGACCACGCCGCGCGCGTGGCCGAGCTTGGCGGCGGCGCTCGCATCCTTGTGAAAGAACAAGGACTCGACCGAGCCGACGCTGGGTCGGTAGTCACTGATCACGGCTTCCAGGCAGCGATCGATGTGCATCAAGCGCTCAGCGAGCGAGTCGCCGGCGGGCGGATCGATCACGCCATGGCCGACATGTGTGACGCGGTTGCCTTCGCCTCGGAGCACACCCCAGCCGAGGTGGCGGGTGCCCGGGTCGATGCCCAACACGATCATTCGCGCGCACGTTACCAGCCGCGGGCAGAGTTTCCGAAGAAACTTCCGAAGAAAACAGCGCCGAAAGAACTGGCTCAGAAGAAATCGGGCAGGCTCGGCGCAGGACCGGCGAAAATGTGGGACAGCAAGGCCTGCGCGTCCTCGGCGGCTTGCAAGCGCCCCGCGGTGGCCAGCTGCCAGGGGTTGGCGAAACCGGTGTAGAGCGCGGCCAGAGCCCCCACGGAGAGCCGCACGACCGGGGCGCTCGGGGCGGCGCTGGAGGCGAAATCACAGTGCGCCGCCCCACGCGCGAGCGTCAGCAGGTAGCGCCCTGAATTTTCTGGCAGCAGCTCGTCGCGCAGCTCGAGCTCCAGCTCGGCGTCGAGCGGCGGGTAGCCGCGCGCGAGCAGCGCGGCGCGCACATCGACCAGCCGCAGCATCCAGTAGTCCTCGACGCTCGACTGGATCACACGCTCCGACACGCCGAGCAAGCGCGCGTCCGAGGGGCCTCCCGTCCAGGTCGCGCGCTCGACGGTGCTGAAGTGATCGCCGAGGAAGGCGAGCAAGCTGGCGAGGGCGGCCGGTGTGCGCGCCACGAAGTCGCTCAGGCTGAGCTCGAGCGGCGCGCGGCGCGGCGCGAGCACCTTGAGGTAGACGTAGCCGTCGAGGCCGTCGCCACCCGGCACGCCGAAGCAGCGCGCGGGCTCCATATCCGGGCGGCGCACGCGATTCCAGACGTAGGCGCCGCGATCCAGGTAACCATTGTGGCGCCGCGCCACCTCTCGATACAGGCTCTCCAGCGCGGGCTGCGCCGCGTCGTCCAGCGCTTCCACCGCGAGCGGGCGCGGCGAGCGCGCGAGCTTTTGCAGTTGCAGAGTGAAGCGGCAATGGCTGCCGGCGAGCTCGTAGCCGGCCTTGCGATACATGCGAAAGGTCGAGGGGTAGAGCGTGGACAGCGCGACGCCCTGCTGGCGCGCGGAGCGCAACGTGTCGCGCAGGAGGCCGAGCGCGAGCCCCTGCCCCCGAGCCTCGGGCGCGATCGCCACGCCCGCGAGCCCGAGCGTGGGCACGCTCTGCGCTCCGAACCACTGCCCCATCGGGATCTCGACCAGCC
>JAICTU010000145.1 GCA_025936205.1 Polyangiaceae bacterium
CGCCTGGTAGTCGTAATAGACGGGCGCCGCCTGGAAGGAAGTGTCCTGGCTATCGAGCAGCGGGATCAGCCACAGGTCGACATGGCTGCGCCGCACACCGGCGATGAAGCTCCAGCGCTCAGCGCCGGGCAGCGGGCCCTCGAGCTGCGCGCGCGCATCGAGCAAATCGGCCTGAAACAGGCCGTGGTAGTCGCCATCGGGGCGCACCTTGCGGATTGCGATGTCGACGATGCCGCCCGTGCCGCGGCCGTAGCGCACGCCGTAATTGCCGGTGAAGAAGTCGGCGTGATCGAGCATGTCCGTGGGTATGACGCTGCTCAGGCCGCCGAAGTGATACATGCTGGGGACGTAGGTGCCGTCGACGAAGATCTGCGTGCTCTCGGGCGAGGTGCCATGCACAATCAACAGCCCAGAGAGCTCCGGCGGGTGGGCCACGCCCGGCAGGTTTTCCAGAGCCTGCAGGGCGTCGCCACGATTGCCCGCGACGTGAGCCAGCTCCCGTGACGCCATGCGATGATAGGTGATGTCATTCGGCAGGCGCTCGCCTTGCACGGTCACCTCGATCGGGCGTTGCGCCGCCTGATCGGCTTCGAGCGCGTAAGTTGCCTGGGCCTCTTGTCCGGCCTCCAGTCGGAGTGGCCCCGCGAACGCCCGAAAGCCGGGTGCCGTGATCGATAGCAGATACGCCCCCGGCACGAGGCCTTGCAGCTCGAATGCTCCCTGCGGATCGCTGTCTGCGCTGTAGAGCAGCGCGCCGTTCTGGCTGAGCTCGACGCGCGCGGCAGCGAGCGGAGCGCCTTCCGGCGTGCGGACAGCCCCGCGAAAGGCGGCGCTGACCAGCGCGGGTGGACGCTCCAGCTGGAAATCGTAGTGAAACAGGATGCGCACGGGGATCGCGTGCCCATCGCGCAGCGCAGGATTGAAGCGCAGCCGCTCGGCGGCTCGCAGCGCGGCCTCGTCAAAGCCGTGACCCTGCGGCTCGACCACCTCGGCATGGGTCACGGCGCCCTCGCGATCGATGTCCAGCCGCAGCGTCACGCGCGCCTCGAGCCCCTCCGCACGGGCCGCATCCGGGTACTCGGGCTGCGAGGGTGACGATACCTCGGGTGGCTTCACGCCCGTGGCCCTGGCATTGGACGAGGCCTGCGTCATCTCCGGCGCGGCCGCCTCGGAAGGACCGCTTGCCTCCTGGATTGGCTCCGCTAGCGCCAGCACGCTCCACAGCAGACAACCGACCAGCGCGGGCGCGCATCCCCTGCGTGCCCACGGCCGCAGCGGCCCGCTTGGTTTCATGCGGCGTACTCAGCCTAGATCCACAACACCTGTCAATTTTTAGTCAGCTGATCAGAAAGCGACCTGGCCTTCAGAGGGATGCTGTCTCAGGGAGGATACACCTCATACTGCGGCAAACCGTCGGTGATCTCGTACCACGGCGCCTTGGACGCCACATGGATATGATGATCGGGGCGCCGGCTCGGCACGTCGCTCAGCACGCCCAGGGGTACGTGCGCGTAGCGCCGCTCACGGACCACGGAGTACAGCGCCGAGCAGCACTCCCAGCAGACAGCGACGTAGCCGTCATTGCCCGGAACATCCCCGAGCCGGTGCACGTGTCCCTGCCCCGCCGTCAGCTCCAGCTTGGCGATCTCGATGCCTCCGATCGCCGCGCACGCCGCGCCCGTGCGGCGACGGCAGCGCGAGCAGTGACAATAAAAGGCGTACGCGAACGCGTCTTCCACCCGCAGCTGGACAGTTCCGCAGAAGCAGTGGGCGCGCAGCCACACCTTTTCTCCGGAGGCTCCTCTGGAGGTGCCCTCGCTGCCGCTCGTTTTGGCCTCGCTCATGGCGCGCAGCGTAGCCGAGGCGGGCCCCCCCGGAAAGCGGCGCGCCGGGGCCAGCTCACATCTGCGCGTAGCGCTTGGCCGCAGCCAGATCCCGGCGCAGCTCGTCGGCCGTGCGCCGGGGCCCGTAACCGGGCGTATCGCGCTGGATCCGCCAGCCCTCGGCGAGCGGCCCGGCGTCGACGACATCGAACCCGAACTGATCGATCAGGTGCGCGACCGTACTCTTGGCCCGCTCGTCATCACCGGCGATCACCAGCGCGCGGCGATTGCGAGTGCCGGGCGGTTGACCGTGCGTGGTGAGCTCCGCCGCGTAGATGTGATTGAAGGCCTTGACCACACGCGACAGCGGCAAATGCGCCTGCAGCAGCTCCGCCGTGGTCGTGGATTCATCGTCCAGCTCGGGGATGTGGCCATCGCGCTGCGGATAGTAGTTGTTGGTGTCGATCACCACCTTCCCGGCGAGCGGCTCGACGGGCACGGAGCGATAGTGCTTCAACGGGATGGTGACCACGACGATGTCGCCAGCCTGCGCCGCCTCCCTGGGCGTGGCGGCGCGCGCTTGGGGCCCGAGCTCTTGCACCAGCCCCGCCAGCGATGCGGGCCCGCGCGAATTGCTCAGTACCACGTTGTAGCCGTTGCTGAGCGCGAGCCGAGCCAGCTGGCTCCCGATCTTACCCGCGCCGATCAAACCGATGGTCGTCATGGGCGAAGACGTAGGCCCGCCGAGAGGCGCGGCAAGGTGGTCCCGTGTCGCGCCTCAGCTCGCTACATGAGAGCGACCGCGCTGGGGCGAACTGACTCGCTCGGCGTCGGTCGAGCCCGCTGGAACGCCGCAAATGCAGGCTCGAGCGGCGCCCGCACCAGAATGTTCAGCAGAGCACTGGGCACGTATGCGCCAACGCCCAGCAGCACCTGGACCTCGGAGAACGCGGCCCCCACCAGGCGTTGCCAGGCCGGCTCTTCACTCGCCCGCGCTCCAGCAGCAGCTCGCAGCATGTAGGGGCTGCGCCATCACTTCCCGCCTTCCGGATGGAAGTTCGCGGTCGGATCCTTCAGGAGGCCTTGGCGCGCGTCTGGGATTCGCTCGCCGCTGGCGCTGGCCGCCGATAGTTGCGGTAGCGCTCCACGTAGAAGCTGCTCGGGTTCTCGATCGCTCGCACGGAGGGCCGCGCGTGCACGACCTCGCGCCACTGTGCCAGTCGCTCCAGAGCCGGTGGCTGAAACCCGGTATGTTGCTCGAGCGCGGGCAAGCGCTCGAACCAGGGATAGAAGGTGAAATCGACCAGGCTCGGCTCGGCGCCGAGGAAGTAAGGGCCAGCGCCGGAGAGTTGCGGGAGGGCCTCTCGTTCCAGGCGTTCCAGCGCTGCGGAAAGCTCGGCCTTGCCCGCCTCTCGTTCGGCCTCCGTGGCGCCGAGCAGGACCTTTACATACGACACCGCCAGTCGCGTATTGGCGAAGTCGATCCAGATCCGGGCGAGCGCGCGCCGCGCCGGCTCGCGAGGCAACAGGCGCGGCTCCGGGAAGGTCTCCTCGATGTACTCGTTGATCACCGCGGACTCGACGATGCGCTGGCCGTCGTGCTCCAGCGCGGGGACCTTGCCGTAGAGCGAAACGCTGCCGAACCACGCCGGTTTGTTCGCCAGGTCGATCTCGACCAGCTCGAAAGAGACGCCCTTTTCCGCCAGCACCAGCCGCGTGCGATGCGCGAAGGGACAAGCGCGAGCGCTGTACAACTTGATGTCAGACATGTCGTCCATTTTAATAGACAACGCCGGCCTCCACAAGCGCCGCGCACCGGCGTTGCAATTTGCGCGGAATCGGCCGCACGCCGCAAGGCGTCGACCGGAAGCCACACGGGCGAACGGGCGCTGGAAGCAGTGCGCAAGAGCTCGGAAGCGCCCCGAAATCGAACATGACGGCGGTGCGTTCACGAGCTTGCCCTGAGGTCCGCTCGGCCCTAGAAACAGCCCGTGCTGAGGTCCCCGGAACCCGCTCATCCGACGCTGCGCTCGAGCTCCGCTGTGGCCTCGGCCGAGGTAGCTTCGGACCAGACGCTCTCCTCCGACGCGCCCGGGGCGTCTTCCTCCGGCGCCCTGTCCCAGACGTTCTTGCCCGCGGCCGCGCTGTCCTCCACCAGCCCTTCCGACCAGCTCGCTGCAGCACGCTTTTCCGCCACGCCTGGCTCGTCGCGGCATCGCTCGCGCGTGCGCCTGGGCAGCGTGCCGGTCAATTCGCAGCAAGAGCTGCGCTTCGTGCAGGAGCGACTCGCGCTCGCCGGTCAGATCATCTTCGGCATCTCGACCATGTTCCTGGTAGTGACGGGCGCCATCGACCTGTGGCGCGGAACCTTCCGCATGACGCCCGAAGGGCGCGTGCTTCACGCCGCGGGCACGTTGCTCGCCCTGGGGCTCTGGCGCGTGTGCCACGCGCGCCGCGCGCTGTCCGCCGCCGCGCTGGCGCGTCTGGACCAGGGAGCGACGCTGCTGATCTGTGCCTGTTATGCCTGCATGGGCCACTTCGTGCCGCAGCCCTGGGGCATGTATACCTCGCTGCTCGCCGTCGGCCACGTCACGATCGGGCGGGCGGTGATCGTGCCGAGCACGCCGTTTCGTACGCTGTGGCTGGCGCTCGGCAGCTTCGCCGGCATCACGCTCTCGGGCCTACTGCTGGCGGCGTCAGCGCCGTTGCGCGGCAGCCTGGGCTCCTCCCTACACGGCTTGACCGACAGCCTGCTCTGGTCGCTCGCCGGAACGGCTCTGGCGACGGTCACATCCAAGGTCATCTACGGCCTGCATGAGACGGCGAGCCTCGCGCGCCAGCTCGGCCAGTACACGCTGGAGCAAAAGATCGGCTCCGGTAGCATGGGTGAGATCTATCGCGCTCGCCACGCGATGTTGCGGCGCCCGACCGCGATCAAGCTGATGTCCGATGGGGGCTCGGAGCTGGCGCTCCGGCGCTTCGAGAAAGAGGTGCAGCTGACCGCGCGGCTCACCCACCCCAACACGATCTGTATCTTCGACTACGGGCGAACGCCGGAGGGTCGCTTCTATTATGCGATGGAGCTGCTGGACGGCATGACCCTGGAGCAGCTGGTGCAGCACGCGGGGCCACAGCCCGCAGCGCGCGTGATCCACATCTTGCTGCAAGTCTGCGGAGCGTTGCGTGAGGCGCACGGGGTCGGATTGATCCACCGCGACATCAAGCCAGCGAACGTCTATCTCTGCTCGCGCGGTGGCAGCTTCGATGTGGTCAAGGTGCTCGACTTCGGACTGGTGCGCGAGTTCAGGAATCCCACCAACGTGACCGTCAGCAGCATCGATGCCATCGCTGGCACTCCGCTCTACCTCTCCCCGGAGGCCATCGTGACTCCGGCAGAGGTCGACGGACGCGCGGACATCTACGCGCTGGGAGCGGTCGGCTATTTCCTGCTGTGCGGAGAACCGCCGTTTGCTGGCCGTACGCTGGCCGAGCTGTGCGGGCACCACCTGCACAGCACCCCGGTGGCGCCCTCCGTGCGTCTGGGCCAGCCGGTGCCCGACGATCTGGAGCGGGTGGTGCTCAGCTGTCTGGCGAAGGAGGCGGGGGCACGCCCGCAGACGGCCTCGGAGTTGGCGGAACAGCTGCGGCGCTGCGGCGCTGCCGGCGGCTGGAGCGAGCAAGACGCCGAACACTGGTGGCAGAGCACGCCGCGGCCGCCCCAGCCCACTGCCGCACCGCCTCCGGCAGATCGGCGGGCGCTCGGCTGCGCGGACATGAAGGAACGCGTTCAGTGCGATTGGAAAGCACACTGAGCGACGAGGCGCAGCCTTCCTCGCCTCAGTCCAACCGGCGACTCGCGCTGCGGCTGGCGCTCGGTGTGCTGGCGTTCCTCGCGATCGTCGTGCTGGTGGTGCGCACCCTGCGACCCGAATTGGAGAGCCTGGGCCGCAGCTTCGTCTCGCACTTCGGGCTCGCCGGCATGGCCTTCGGCACCTACATCGCGGACGGCTTTCACTTTCCCATTCCGCCGCAGTTCTACATGCTGCTCGCCGTCGGTTCGGGCACGTCGGACCTCACCGCGTTCACGGTGATCACGGCGGGCTCGCTGGTGGGCGGCGTGAGCGGTTACGTCGTGGCGCGCCGGCTCTCTCGCTTTCCGCAACTGTGGACCTGGCTGCTGCGCGTGGGCGGCCGATTTCGCCACCAGCTCGAGGGGCGCAACGCCTATCGCAGCGCGGTGATCACCAGCCTGACGCCGGTGGCGTTTTCGGTGCAGTGCTATGTGAGCGGGCTCTACCGCTTGCCGCTGCGCGCTTTCGCCGTCATCCTCGCGCTGCGCATCCCGAAGCTGATGCTGTATTACTATCTGGTGAAGCTGGGCTGGGCCGTTTTCTGAGCGTGCTCTGTTGGGGACTGGTGCTCGCTCAGGATCGCCTCGACCCAGGTCATCCGGTCTTTCAGGCGTAGCTTCAGGCGCTTCAGCGCCAGCAATTCTCGCTCGTCATCGGGAGTCCAATGCGGACGTTTCTGCAACACCGTGAGCTCTAGATCCGCTCGCTGGTGCAGGGTTCGCAAGCGCTGGATTTCTGCATGGGCGACGCTGGGCATGAAGGCTCCTTTGTGGCTGGAGGCCTCGGCTCGGGCCTCGTCAGGAGCTTGAGACGCTGATGTTGGGAAAATCTGAACGCCAAGTTCGGAAATGTGCGCGAGCGGACAACCGCGGCACGAGCACGGGCCTCACATTGAGGCCGCGGAGGGCCGCACGCGGCGGCCCTCCGGCATCCGCCCCAGCGACGCTCAGCGCCTAGACCCAGCCGCCGATGGTCAGTCGAACCGCGATCGTGGTGGCCTTGTTGTCGCCGGTCAGATCTTGATCCAGAGCCGGGCCGAGGCCGAGGAAGAAGTGATCGACCGGGTGGAACAACACCGGGACGAACAGATTCAGCTGCGCGCTGGTATGGTCCTCGTTGTCGCCCGGCACGACCGTACCGCTCGGCAGCGTGGCACCGTCACGCGTCTGACTCGTGCGCGCAATGGCGAAGCCGACCTTGGGCCAGATCGACAGCTTCTCGCTCAACGTCGCGTTGTAGCCGACACGCGGCCCGACGCTGATCGCCTGAGAGCTGCCCCCCGGCGCAGAGGCGTATTCCACGCCCACGAAGCCACCTACCGACCAGGAGTCGGCAACGAAGAAGTCGAGCGCGGGGCGTAGCACGAGCACGGTGGAGGAACCCGAGACGCCGCTCACCTTGGTCGTGCTGAGCGAGAGCCCGACATCACTGGAGATCGCCTTCTGTCCCTTTTCTCCAAAGCGCAGGGCGGGTGTGTGCCGCACGTGAACCACCGTGTCGGAAGGCGCGCGCACTTCGATGTCGGCCGCTCGAGCGGGCAAGGCCAGCGCGAGACCGCCGAAAGCTAGAGTCGATACCAAAGCATTCCGAAGTAAATTGCGGTTGGGCATGATCCCTGTACTTGCATGCAGCGTGCCGCGTAAATGTGAGGCTCTTCGCGGCTCTGCACGCTGCGCTCCTGACCGTTTGCCCTCAGTGTGGCCAACAGGCACGCGCCAAACCGGCATACCCGCCCCTGCCTAGAAACCCGAAGTCCGCGCCGGGTTTACCGAGTGCAGAGTGCCCCAATCTGCCGGGTTTTGCCGTGCCCTTCACAGCGCAGGGGGGCACGGCGAAACCCGGCACGAACTCGCGGCACGAGGTACTAGCTCGCCGCGCGGCTTGCAAGACGACGTCTGGCAGAACCGCCGCGACGCGCTGCGCTCCGGTGCACGCCTGACGTCGCTGGAAGGGCCGGGCATGCGGCACGGAGCGTGGCAGCGACCCGGCGCAACGCGGCCTCGATCGCCGATCGCTTGCGCCAGATCAACACGATCGTGCGCGCCGGCGCCGGCTCGGCGAAACGCCTCACCGCCAGCCCGGCTCGCTCGGCCTCGGTAGCTACCGCCAGGGCCGGCAGCAGCGTCACGCCCAGGCCGCTCGCCACCATCTGAGATAGCGTGGCCAGGCTGGTCGCGCGAAATGCGAGCTCTCGCGCCTTGGTGCGGGAGCAATAAGAGAGCGCCTGCTCGCGAAGACAATGCCCGTCGTCGAGCAGCAGGACATCGGCGTCGCGCAACTCGGAACGTTCGACGGCCGCGCCGCTCTGCCCGAGCGGGTCGTTCGCTGCCGTCGCGAGCAGGAACGGATCGATTGCCACCAGCTCGTGCTCGACGTCACCCAGCTCCGCCTCCAGCGCGAGCAAGGCCGCGTCCAGCTCGCCGGCGTGCAGCCGCTGCACCAGCGCCTCCGTCTTGTCCTCGATCCAGATCGCCGTCAGCTTGGGAAATTCGGCGCGCAAGGCCGGCGTCACGTGCGGCAGCAAGTAGGGCGAGACGGTGGGGATCACGCCGAGGCGCAGCGTGCCATGCAAGGGGTCGAGCGCGCGCCGCGCCGCGGCGCTCAAGTCGTCCGCGTCGAGCAGCAGGCGCCGCGCGCGATCGATCAACTCCTTTCCTGCCGCTGTCGGCAGCACCCCGCGCCGATCGCGCTCGAACAGACGCACGCCGAGCCCCGCTTCGAGCTGGGCCAGCTGGGCACTGAGCGACGGCTGGGCGACGTGGCACAGCTCCGCCGCCTTGCGAAAGCTCAGCGAGTCGGCCACGGCCACCGCGTATTGCAGCTGCCGCAGCGAAAAGGCGTGAGGCGAGTAATTCATAGGTTTGATCTATCACATGCGGTGTGAACTACCGCCCCGGCAATCAGCAGATCGGCGGCGCGACGGCGTTTCCGCGGCCCCGGGAGCGATTTCACTCCTGCGCGCATCTGCCCCTGCCAAACCGGAGCGGTGGCGTTATGCTGTCGAGGCGGAATGGATGCACACGGCTTTCTCGTGGCGCTCTCGATCGTCCTCGGCGTCGCCGCGCTGACGACCGTCCTGTTCCAGCGCCTGCGCCAGCCCGTGGTGCTCGGCTACATTCTGGCGGGCTTCATCATTGGCCCGAACGTGCCCGTCCCGCTCGTCGCGGACCGCCAGGTGATCCAGACCTTGTCGGAGCTGGGCGTCATCCTGCTGATGTTCTCGCTGGGGCTGGAGTTCAGCCTCGGCAAGCTGGTGCGCCTGGGGCCGAGCGCCGGCCTGACCGCGCTCCTGCAATCGAGCCTGATGGTGTGGCTCGGCTTCGTCACGGGGCGGCTGTTTGGCTGGAGCACGATCGAGAGCCTGTTTGCGGGCGCCATCATCGCCATCTCCAGCACGACCATCATTGCCAAGGCGTTCGACGAGCAGCGCGTCCAGGGCTCGCTGCGCGAGCTGGTGGTGGGGGTGCTGATCATCGAAGACCTGATCGCCATCCTGCTCATGGCCACGCTCACCGCGATCGCGAGCGGCGCCGGGCTCTCCGCAGCGGACATGGCGCTGACGACCGGCAAGCTGCTGCTGTTCTTGCTCGGCCTGATCACACTGGGTCTGCTGGTGGTTCCGCGTACCGTGCGCGCCATTCAGCGGCTGGGGCGACCGGAAACGACCCTGGTGGCGAGCATCGGCTTCTGCTTCGCGATCGCGCTGCTGGCCCACGAGTTCGGCTACTCGGTGGCCCTGGGGGCGTTCATCGCGGGCTCACTGATCGCTGAATCGGGTCAGCAGCACGAGATCGAGCAGCTGGTGGCGCCCGTGAAGGATCTGTTCGCTGCCGTCTTCTTCGTCTCCGTGGGCGTGTTGCTCGATCCGGCGCTGATCGCTCGCCACTGGCTGGCCATCACCGTGCTGACAGGGGTGGTCATCGCGGGCAAGGTGATCGGCGTTGCGCTCGGCGCTTTCTTGACCGGTAATCGAGTCCGCACCTCGGTCCAGGCCGGCATGAGCCTGGCGCAGATCGGTGAGTTCTCGTTCATCATCGCGGGGCTGGGCCTCTCCCTCGACGCCACGGGCGAGTTTCTCTACCCGGTGGCGGTCGCCGTTTCGGCCATTACCACGCTCACCACCCCCTGGCTGATCCGCGCTTCCGGGCCCGTCGCGAACTGGGTGGATCGCAAGATGCCGCGCCCGCTGCAGACGTTCGTCAGCTTGTATGGCGGCTGGATGGAACAGCTGCGCAGCGGCAGCCGCCCTGCGTCGCGCGGCAGGGAGCTGCGGCGGCTGGTCCGCCTGTTGCTGATCGATGCGGCGCTGCTCGGCGCGACGACCATCGGGGCCTCATTCGCTGTCGAGCCGGTGACGGAGCTGCTGGAAGGGCGTTTCGGCCTCGGCAGCGAGGTGGCGCGAGCGGCCGTGATCGTCGCGGCCCTGGTCCTGGTGCTGCCGCTGGTCGCCGGCGTCGTGCGCGTCGCCCGGCGGCTCGGCGTCGGCGTGGCCGAGGCGGTGCTGGCCCCGGCGGCGGAGGGCTCTCCGGACCCGGCCGCAGCTTCCCGCCGAGTGCTCGCGGTCACGCTGCAGCTGGGACTGGTGTTGCTGGCGGGCTTGATCTTACTGGCCCTGACGCAGCCGTTCGTGGGTGGCGTGGTCGCGCCGCTGCTGCTGGCCTTGCTACTGCTCGTACTGGGGGCAGGCTTCTGGCGAGGCGCCGCGGATCTACACGGGCATGTACGCGCCGGCGTACAGACCATCTTCGACGTGATCGTCGATCAAGCCCGCAGCGGCGGCGCGGGCGCTGCTGCTACCGCGGAGCCGCCCGCGCCACATCCGAGCCCCGGTCCGTTGCTGCTGCCGGGCCTCGGCGTACCAACGCTGGTGCAACTCGAGCCGCCCAACGCTGCCGTCGGGCGCTCGCTCGCCAGCTTGAACCTGCGCGGAGTGACGGGGGCCACCGTGCTGGCGATCACGCGGCAGGAGCAAGGTGTGCTGCTGCCGACGGCGAAGGATCCGCTGCGCGCGGGGGACGTGCTGGCGCTCGCCGGCAGCACGGAAGCGATCGAAGCCGCCCGGCAGCTGCTCAGGGGGGCGACCATTGCTGCGTCCCCGTCAGGCTGAGCTCCAGGCTCTCCCAATCGAGGGGACGCGCTGGATCGAACAGCTGGCTCAGCAGGCTGTTGCTCGACTCGGGCTCGGGGATCTCCTGGCAGCGCAGCTTGCCGTGCGGGTCGCCGCAGGCGCGGTCGATCTCCGCCAGCAGGGATTCGCCAGCCAGGAAGCGGCTGGGATCGGCGCTGCCGGCGTGTTCCGCGAGCAGGTTGGCGCGGACCCTTGCGATCTCGGCGCGCAGGCGCGCTGCGACCTCCGGCTCCTCCAGCGCCGTGCTGCAGGTCACGTTGAGCTCCGTGTCGAGACTCATGCTGCGGTTCGTGAGGTTCGCCGAACCGATGCTCAGCAGCTCATCATCGACGATCAGCAGCTTGGAGTGGATGAAGGTCGCCGGGCGCTGCTCGGGCTGCGCGCTGCCCGGCGGCGGATCCTGCAAGCTCTTCAGCAACCGAAAGCGGTGCCCCTGTCGCTCGGCCTCCCGCGCCACCCGGTACCGCACGGCGCGCTGGCGAGCCCCCAGCACCAGGTCCTCCTTGGGGGTGTCCGCGCCGTCCGGCATGACCAAGATCACGTCCAGCTTGCCGCGCGTCGCATCCGCGAAGCGCCGGCACAGGACGTCGGCGATCGCCCGCGAAGTGAAGTACTGCGTCTCGATGTAGATCCAACGCTCGGCCGCCAGGATCGCACGTTCGAACAACGCCTGCACCTGGAAGGCCGCGGGCGCCCGCGCGGAGATCATGTCGGTCTGGCTCAGGCCGACGCGCGTGGCGCTCAGCGGCAGGCCGCGCTGAGCGCTGATCCGGCGCAAGTCGAGGCGGTCCTCTCTTCTGGGATCCTGCCCGTCGGCGGCCTCCGCGGGCGCGCGCTCCGGGTGCGGATGGGCGATCGGGAGCCGAACGGAAGGGGTGGAGTCCGGTGCGCTCAGCGCCTCGCTTCGGGCCCGTTCCCAGCTCTCTCGGAACAGGCGCCCCAGGGTCTTCACGACCGGGCCGCGCAGCGCGACCTGCAGATCGTGGAACGCCTTGTAAGGGTTGCCGTGTACGTCGAGGCGCGCCGGATCCTGCGCGCGGTGCGCGCGCGTGTCCCAGCGCGAGTCGCAGAGATCGAGCCCTCCGACGAAGGCCAGGCGCTGGTCGATCAGCGCGTACTTCTGATGCAAGCAACCGCCCATCCCCGGGTGGTTCGAAAACTCGAAATGCACGCGCGGGTGCGACTGAAATTCGAACTTCAAGCGCTGAAGCCACTCGCGCTCCAGGGCGTAGAACAAGGAATAGTCCCAGGCCAGGATGAACACCTCGAGGCCAGGGGTGCGCTCGCACAGATGATCGAGGAACGGCAGCAGCTCGATGGGGTGCGCGAGCGTTTCATTCGCCGCCGGGCGCAGCAGCCGAGCCAGCGAGTCGAATTGCCAACCCGCCAAGTAGACGTGGCGCTTGGCCTCCAGCGCGGCGCGATAGAAGCTCGCGTAGTAGATCTCCGCGTCTACCAGCAGCTCGATCTGGTCGACACCTTCCACCTGCCACGGCGCGGGCAATGCCTCCACGGGTCCGTTCATGGCTGGCTCCCGCTGGGTCGCTGGCTGCTCACCGCCGCTACCGGCCAGGCCAGGTCCACGACGATCGGCAGGTGATCGGAGGCGACACGCGCCAGCCGATCGCGCGGCACGTGCACGGCATGCGCGCTCAGGCCCTTGCCGATCCAGACGTGGTCGAGGCGCAGGAGCGGGAACCACGAAGGAAAGGTCGGCTGCCCCCAGTGCCCCGACGAGCGCTGGGCGTCGCGCAACCGCCGCCGCAGCAAGTAGTAGAGCGGCGAGAGCGCACCCGCATTGAAGTCGCCGCACAGGATCAGGTGATCGAGCGAGCCGCGCAGCGCCGGGAACGGCGCCGGATGCTGCCCGATCGGTGAGTTGGGATCGTCGGAGAACAGCGCGCGGAACTGCACCAGGCGCTCGAAGAAATGCAGGCTGAGGTGCGTGTTGACGACGTCGAGATGGCTCTCGCCGAGCGTCAAGCGCAGCCACTGTGCCGCCCGCACCTCTCCGCGCAGCACCGGCAAAATGCCCTCGGCCCTCAGCTCGTAGGGATGGTGCGTGAGGATGGCGTTGCCGTAGCAGCCCTCGCCCACGTCCCGCGCGCTGGTGAAGTGCGCCGATAGATCGGTCAGCTCGGCGATCCGCTGCGCCTGATCGAGGCTGCCCGAGCGCTGCTGACCGACGTCGACCTCCTGCAGCGCGACGACGTCCGGACTGAAGCTCCGGATCACGTCGGCGATGCGTTCGGGCCGGCATCTGCCGTCCGTCCCGACACAGCCGTGCGTGTTGTACGTCATCACGCGCAGCTGCCGCGACGGAGCCAGGCTGGCGCGACCGCCGAAACGCAGGGAACCTGGAAGCTGAGAAAGGATCGCTCTCGCGCGGCTTCGCGGCCGCGTCCGCCGCGGGCGCGATGAGACGCCATGAGTCATGTTTTCGTAATGGTCATTCCTCCGCAGTCGCGCTCGACTACCAGCGCGGGTGTTGCAGGAAAGGACCCTGCCAGTTTGTCCCTCTAAGGCGACGAATACCTCTCGGTAGTTCCTCTACATTTGGAGAAACCCGGCGTGGACTTCGGGTTTCTCCTACCGGGGTTCGAGATGCAGCGCGACGCCGCGGTCGAGGTCCGTGGTGAGCACATTGCCTCCCACGGCCCAGACACCGCCCTGCGGATCGACCCAGACCGCGTGCAGCGATTGAACGGCGATGCCGGTGAACCTGTCGCGCCACTCGCTCTGACCCGCCGCGCGCTCATAGACATTGCCGGCCACGCCGACCGTCCAGAGCTCCCCGCGCGCCGAGATGCACACGCCCTGCAGCGGAGCGGCGCCGGGCGGCGAGATGTCGACCAGCCCATCGTTGCCGGTCTCCAGGGCCCAGCCGTTCGCGGAGCCCCCCACCATGACCACACGATCGGCGGCCCCGTGCACGGTGAACAGGCGATCTTGCTCGGAGCCCGACGCAATGCGAGCGAACCCGTGCGCCGCATTGCCGTGCAGGACCACACCTCGATCTCCCACGACCCAGACGTCGGAGGCAGAGGAGCCCCACACCTTGAACAGGCCGGGCGCAGCTCCGTGCTCGTCCAGCGGCAATCCACCGGGCAGCGGCACCTCACTCCACAGGCCGCCAGCGGAGTGCCAGAGAAACCCCCGCCCCTGCTGCTCCGCTCCGACCGCATAGAGCTCGCCTGCGCCGGGCGACCACACCCCGAATACGGTGGCATCGGGGAGCTCCGGCGTCGGCAAGCGCGCCCAGGCGCCAGCGCTTCGCTCGAACACGCTGCCGCCGGACCCTGCCGCATACACGCTCCCGTCCGGTAGCGCCTGGACCCACCACACAGCCCCCTGCGGCGCGACATTCTCGCGCGTCCAGCGCTCGCCGTCACCGTGCAACACGAGCGGGCCGCCGCCGTCGTCCGCGCCCACCAGCCAGACGTCCTCCGCCGCGGTGCCGCTGACGGACAGGAGGGCTGCGTCTTCATTTCGGGCCACCACGGTCCACGTGGCTGCCGCCGCTGGCTCCTGCGCGCTCCCGCACCCCAGCGCTGCGCAGGCCGCGAGCGAGCGGCAGCAGGCTCGAGTCCAGGATGTGACAAGCGGCACGAAGATTCGAGCAGGCTAGCAGACGAAGAGCAGCCGAGCCCGCAGCTCGCGCACGGATCGGCGGACAGCGCCTGGCCGGCATGTCAGGATGGCCTGTGCTCGCTTTCTCGCGCTGCCGCGCCGTGCTCCTCTCCCTGTGCGCGAGCGCTTGTTCCTCCGCTCCGCCCGACGCGGGCAGCTCGGGCCCTGCGCAGGTCTCGGTGGATATCGGCCTCGGCGGCGGCCCGGACGGGCTCGAGTTCCAGCACCTCGAGCCGGGCGGCGCCGTGCCCCTGTACACCTTCGGCCAGGGCGGGACGCACGCCTTGCTCGGCGTGCGCTGCGTGGGCCTGGGCGAGCGCGCCTTCGTCGCCATCACCATCAGCAATCCCGCCGATGGTCGCAGCGTCAGCGCGCCCGCTGGACAAAGCCCTCGCCTGCTGGCCTGCAATGCGGACGGCGCCTGCGACCTGTTGCCCCTGCTGGTGATGACCGGTGGCCTCGTCCCGCCCGGCACCGATCGCGATGGACTGGCGGTGCGGATCCAGGCCGACGCCAGCAACCTGGACGGGCTCGCGGCCAGCGTCGAGCGGGATGCTTTTCTCAGCGCGGCATCGCTCTGAGCTCACTCGCTCTTCATCTCGATCAGCAGCACCTCGGCAGCCCCCTGCTGGCTGCTCGAGACTCGCGGCTCAGAACTTGCCGCTGAAACCGCCGTGCAGCAGACCCTGCGACTTCGTGCCCGGACGCGCCGGCGTGTAGCCGACCGTCAGCTCCGGGCCCGTCTGACGCAGCGGCCCCAGATCGCCCGCGCCGTACTTCAAGCGCAGCGCGGAGGACCACGAGGCACCTCGACAGCCAGGCTCACAGTCGCGCTCGCGGCCGGGGACCGTGCTGATCTCCGAAGTGAGCGAGAGCTTGCCCAGATCCCAGTGGCCCGTCTCCAGCTCCAGACGCAGCTGGTCGTCCCGCGCGTCACGCCACTCGCGGGGCACGAGCGCGGTCTGCCAGTAGGCGCTCGCGGGCGAGCCCTCTTGCTGGAGCCACAGCCACTGATTCGATGGCACGGGCACGGCGGGCATGCTGAGCTGGAAGGACGGCACCGCCGGCAACAGGTAGCTCGGCAGCGAGGGCGGCTCTTGGGCTCCACCCGCCGACGCCACGAAGACGCCGGCGAGCACGATCAGCCCTGCGTGTTGATCGGTGCAACTCATGGTAGCCCCAGTGTTCATCAGCCGCGCATCGGCTGAAATCAGATCGCCCGGTGAAATCACATCGCCCGGTGAAATCACATCGCCTGTGATCTAGCTGCGACAGACTCGACCCGCGCAGAGATCTGTGTAGCACAGCCAGGGCTGCGCAGCACGGGAGCGACAGGGAGGCGCAGCGGGCACATGCTGGCGCCGGCCGGCGTGCTCGAGCGCCGAGCCCCCCTGCTCTACTCAGCGGCGTTAACCTTTCTTCAGTTCACAATTGAACATCCAGCGCACGCCGTGGGCGTCTGCCAGCATGCCGAACTTGGCGCCCCAGAAGGTGTCCTGCAACGGCATGATGACCTTGCCGCCGGCCGCCAGCGCGTCGAACTTTCCTGCCATGTCGCCGGGGTTGTCGAAGTCGAGACAGATGTACGAGTTGTCGCCCGCCGTCACTTCGTCGCCCGCTTGCGTGTCGCTGATCATGATCGTGCCGCCGCCCACGCGGAGCAGTGCGTGCAACACGCGGTTGGCATTTTCCGGCGCGGGCTTGTTGCCCGGCATGTCACCGAAGCGCTGAATGTGCTCCGTCTTGGCACCGAGCGCCCGCTCGTAGAGCTTGATCGCCTGATCGGCGGTGCCATTGAAGTTGAGGTACGGGTTGAGTTGCTTGATCGCCATGCGCTCACTCCTTTGCAAGGGTCCGAGTTCTGCCATCGTCCGACGCGGCCCGGTCGAGGGAAATCCGAGCTGTCGAACCGGCTCGCCGCCGTGCTGGGGCCGGACGCCACAGACCGAATGCAACGCGGGCTGCTGGCATTCCGTTTGCTTAAGTACCGGGAATGCGCAATCGAACCACAAACCGATGGATCTGGTGGGCAGGCGCTGCCGTGGCCGGGGCGGCGCTCGCCCGTTGGCAGCTCGCCCGGCTGTTCACCGAACAACCGCGGTACGAGCTCGAAGCCAAGCTGGGCATGCTGGAGATCCGCCGCTATCCGCCCCGCTGGGTCGCCGAGACGCGGGTCCAGAACAGCTGGGACGTCGCGCTGGGTGAGGGCTTCCGGCGCCTCGCACGTTACCTCTTCGGGAGCAATCACCGATCGCAGGTGTCGTCGCGCGGCTCGGAGAAGCTGGCCATGACGGCGCCGGTCAACGTGCGTGTCGGGCGCGGGCTGGTCGGCACCAAGGAAGACGCAGCCGCGGCGAGCCACGTCGTGTCGTTCAACCTGCCCGCGGGGCGTTCGCGCGAGAGCTTGCCGCGCCCCGACGATGAGCGGGTGACCATCGCGCTGAAGCCGGAGGCGCGCATGGCAGTGCTGCGCTACCGCGGTCGCCGCGATGGCGATACCGTTGCGGCGAAGTTCCTGGAGTTGCTGGTCGCGCTGCGCAGAGCCGGCCTGCGCCACCGGGGGAATCCCCAGTTTGCCGGCTATGATCCGCCCTCGACGCTGCCGGTCTTGCGCCGGAACGAGGTCTGGATCGAGCTCGAACCAGCGTCCGTCTGAGCTGAACTCTACCGCCACTCTACCACCACTCTATCGCCGCCCCGAGCGACGCAAAGGTGCGAGTGGCGCGCACCATTCCCGACCCGTCTGGGCCCGCGTGCATACATCCGGCGAGGCTGTGCCGTATGGGCGTCAGGTCCCTTGCGATCCCTGCGCAGCTTCCTGTTGGCATCTTTGCTTTGTGCGACTGGCTTTGGCCAGACGCCGAATGCCACATTGGCCGAGACGAGCGGGGCGCAGGCTAGCTTCCAGCAAGGCATCGATGCCTATCGCCAGGGTCGCTACCGAGCTGCGATCGAGCACTTCCAGGAGGCCGACCGTTTGGCGCCCAGCCCGAGGCTCAGCTTCAACGTCGCCCGCGCCTACGAGGAGATGGACGACGCGCCCCACGCGCTGGCGGCGTATCGCGACTACCTACGGCGTTTGCCAGGCGCAGAAAACGCGGCGGAGACGAGCATACGCATCTCGGAGCTGGAGCTCGAGCTGCAGCGGACGGGTGTGCAGCAGCTCAGCGTGATCGCCACGCCGGCGGGCGCGACAGTGACCATCGACGACGTCTCGCGCGGGGTCACGCCCTGGACGGGCGAGCTCTCGCCCGGTCCCCACCGTCTGCAACTGCGACTTCGCGGCTACAGCGATTTCATTCAGTCCTTCGATTTGCCGGCACGGCACGCGATCGACCTGGTCCCGGTCCTGGCGCCGCTCGCCTCGCCGCCGGCGCCGCGCGCTGCTCCCATCCCGCCAGCCCCGCCAGCCGTGCACGACGCGCCGGGCCCGCGCTGGTGGACGTGGACCCTGTTCGGAAGCTCGGCGGCACTGCTGCTCGGCTCGGGTGGGCTCGAGCTATCGCGACGCAGCTATGAACACAGCGCGAGCCGCAATCCCGTACAGATCCCGTCCGAGGAAGCTTATGACACGATGACGTCGCGCATGATCGCGGCGCGCGTACTGCTGGGCGCGGGGGTACTGGTGGGCGCGGCCGGCGGAGTGTCACTGTACTTCGATCTGCAGCCGCGTCAGAGCGCGGACCTGGCGAGCACGCGCTGGAGCCTCGCGTGTGCCAGCGGCGAGTGTCTGGCGCTCGCCGCCGGGAGCTGGTGAGCCCTCGACAGCGCCCTCGACAGCGCCTGCATGGCGCTCTAAGACGCGCCTCGTGACTCCCTGGATCTTGATCGAGCGCAGCGA